>NZ_CP072548.1:0-333252 GCF_017798005.1 Aggregatibacter sp. 2125159857 | reverse complement strand
TTGCACACGATTTAACGGCGCGTTTTGCACCGAATAAATACGTTGTTCTTGTGCCGCAGGGAAATCAATTGTCACTTGCCGAAAATCCACAGCGCGAATGACACCCAAGCCTAAATTATTTTCTGTTTCGCTGATCCAACGCTGCCCAACCGCAAAAGTCATAATGCTCTCTCTACTGATAAAAAAGGCGCTATTTTAGCGGTGTTATTATGAAAAATAAACGATAAGAAAAACAACGATTGAACATAAAAGGCAAATTTATGTGATCCACTCCTCAAAAAATGTAGCAAATAATTTACATTTTGGAAAATGCTACCTAAAATGACCGCACTTTATCCATTCGTGAGGTCACTATGAATCTACAACCGTATTTACATCAACTAAAAAAAGAACTTTTTTCCGATTGGAAACCTTTTGAAGTGTTTTGGCTATTTCTCTTTATTGCCGCGCAAATTGTTGCTTTTGTATTAGATCCGCAATCGCCTTTAGCCATGATTTCCGGTATTGCCGGCGTGATTTGCGTGGTGTTCGTCAGTAAAGGGAAAATCAGTAATTATCTGTTCGGGCTAATTTTTGCCTATACTTACTTCTATGTAGCATGGGGCGAGAATTTCATCGGCGAAATGAATACCGTCTTGTATGTTTATATTCCAGCGCAATTTATCGGTTATTTCATGTGGAAAACCCATATGCAACAAGAAAAGAGCGGTGCAGAAAGCGTTATTGCGAAATCACTGACGCTGCAAGGCTGGCTCATCCTTGCCACTACCGTGATTGTCGGTACGTTATTGTTCGTGCAAGCTCTTAATGCAGCAGGTGGCAGCTCCACAGGATTAGACGGTTTAACCACCGTGATTACTGTTTCAGCCCAATTATTGATGATTTTACGCTACCGGGAACAATGGCTTTTATGGATTTTGTTAAATATTCTTTCCATTGCCTTATGGGCGGAAACCCCAGCCATGTATTTAATGTATAGTGCCTATTTATTGAACTCATTATACGGTTATTACAACTGGACGAAATTAATGAAACAAAAATAATCGTCTATGACTTGTAGCATACTAATGATTTATGCATAAAAAAATGTCGCAATATACTCTATCTATTGCGACATTTTTTTCTTCTGCTTACCACTAAAAATCACTGTAATTTTTGACCGCACTTTGGGTGAAATAGCGCTTATCTTCCCAGCGCAACAGGGTGAGGCGATTATTCCAAACACAGCCGGTATCGAGGGCATAAATATTCGGTGGCGTAGTTTCATCCACTAAGCTCGCCCAGTGACCAAAAACAATATTTTCGGTTTGATACAGCGGATTGTCTAAAGCAAACCAAGGGACAAGGTTCTCCGGTGCTTCCTTGAGTGGCAATTTACATGCAAAATCCAAGCGATGATCCCGATAGCAAAAACGCATACGGGTAAACGCATTAATAATGTAGCGCAGACGATCTAGCCCTTGTAACTGCGGTAACCAGCGATCAGGCTGTTCCGAATACATGTTTTCAATGAGGTGGCGATAATTGCCATGGCGAAGCACATTCTCCACTTCATTGGCACAGGCTTTGGCAGTGGCTAAATCCCAATCGGGCGAAATACCGGCGTGTGCCATAACGAAATTCAACTGTTCATGATGGATAAGTAAAGGCTGCTCACGTAACCAATGGATCAATTCAAAAAAATCCGGTGCAGCAAAAATCGATGCAACGCGATCGCGCGGTTTGATTTTCTTAATCCCAAGTGCGGTGGAAATTAAATGTAAATCATGATTGCCCAACACCGTGTAAGCGGCACACCCCAAGGATTTAACAAAACGCAGACATTCCAAGGATTTATCACCGCGTGCCACCAAATCGCCGGTTAAATAAAGGGTATCTTGTGTTGAATCGAATTTCACTCGATCCAATAACATCTGCAATTCGTCATAACAACCTTGTAGGTCGCCTACTAAATATGTCGCCATTTTTGACCGCTCTTTTTATTCTTCTGAATCCACCACATCCGCTTTGCTCACCTCTGCCGGTGGGTTATCTGCCAACCAATTCGCTAAACGGGCATAATCCGCAATGCTAAGATTTTCCGCACGTGCGTTTAAATCAATGTTAAGTGCGGTCAGATTTTCAGGTAAAAATAAGCCGGACAAGGCATTACGTAGCGTTTTACGACGCTGGTTAAACGCTTGCGAACAAACGCGATTAAGCCAATATAAATCTTTCACCGGATGCGGCAATGTGGCATGCGGGATTAAACGAACCACCGCAGAATCTACTTTCGGCGCAGGCTTGAAGGCACTTGGTGGCACTTCCAACACCGGCATGACTTGGCAGAAATATTGCGCCATGATAGTCAATCTTCCGTACGCCTTGCTGTTCGGGGCTGCACACAAGCGTTTCACCACTTCTTTTTGCAACATGAAATGCATGTCTTGAATGATGTGATGGTAGTTAAACAAATGGAACATTAACGGCGTAGAAATGTTATACGGCAAATTACCGAACACGCGCAGTTTTTGCTCTTTTTCTGCCAAATGCTCTTGTTCATAAAGGGAGGAAAAATCAAACTGCATGGCATCGGTTTCGATGACATTGAGTTTTTGATGTAAAAATGGATGATGGCGTAAGCGTTCCGCCAAATCGCGGTCAAGCTCTAATATGGTCAAATGCTCCACTTGCTCCGCAACCGGCTCTGTCAATGCGCCCAACCCGGGACCGATTTCCACTAAAAATTGATTGGCTTGCGGATAAATTGCTGCCACGATATTTTGAATCACATTGTTGTCGTGCAAGAAATTTTGCCCGAACCGTTTACGCGCCGTATGACCTAAATGCTTTTTTGAATTCATTGAATAAGATCTTATAAAAATAACGAAAAGTGCGGTGTATTATAAAGCAAAATCCCG
Source organism: Aggregatibacter sp. 2125159857 (assembly GCF_017798005.1). Taxonomy (NCBI): domain Bacteria; kingdom Pseudomonadati; phylum Pseudomonadota; class Gammaproteobacteria; order Pasteurellales; family Pasteurellaceae; genus Aggregatibacter; species Aggregatibacter sp. 2125159857. Next base: position 330,352 of record NZ_CP072548.1, on the reverse strand, counting down.
ACCATTGGGTCGGGATGATGATTAATTTAAGTATTTAATGTCGGCACGTTTACGCAAGGCTTGCACCCAATCACGGGCAGAATCTTGTAATTGTTGATTCACAATTTGCTCATAGGCCTTTTGACGATATGCTTCTTCCGTACGATCCCCTTGACGAGTATTCGTCACCTCTAAAATATGCCAACCGAATTCGGTTTTAAACGGCGCACTGATCACCCCTTTCTTAGCGCTACGAATCGCTTGACTGAATGGACCTACATACGCTTCCGGAAAGGCATAACCTAGGTTTCCGCCGTTAGCGCCAGATAGATAATCTTTAGAATATTTCAGAGCTGCCTCAGCAAATGTCATTTTGCCGGAAACAATATCCGCTCGAATTTGTGTTAATTGCTTTTTCGCTTGCGCATCATTTAATAATGGATTTAGTTTCAATAAAATATGACGGACTTCATATTGTGTTCCCTTCACATTTTCCATTTTTCCTTTCGCTTTTGCTTCTTTTTGCATTTTCTCCGCCAGTTCTTCCACTTGCTCACGCGTTACATCAACGCTTTGGCTAATAGCATGGTTACGAACCTCTGCCATTAACACTTGTTGAGCAATCTGTTGGCGATATGCGTGGTAGTTAATCCCTTGATAATCAAGGGCATCCAACAACTGACCAAACGTTAATCCGTTTTGCGCAGCAATGCCTTCGATAATCTGATCAATTTTCGCTTCATTGACTTTAACACCGGACTCTTTTACCGCTTGATTGACCAGCATATCATTAATCACTTTATCAATGGCCGCTTGACGACTGGTTCTCTTATTGAGTATCGGCTTAATTTGACTTTCCAATACCGGCACACCATTAACAGTTGCCACCACTTTTTCTTCGGCTTGCACCTGTGTCGCCATAGTAAAGAAAGCCAGCGCAACAGAAAAAATAGACTTAAAATTCATAGAGTAATATTCCTTAATCAGATTAAATGATGCTGTTTAGAGTATTAATTGACTTAAAGGTTCACGAAGGTTATTTAGACAATAATGCGACTTCGTAACATTGATCAAACTGTTTTGTACGAACTTGAATATTTTCATTACGGCTGGTAGGGACATTTTTGCCCACATAATCCGCCCGAATAGGCAATTCACGGTGACCACGATCCACAAAGATGACTAACTCAATCCGAGATGCTCGTCCAAAATCTGTCAGTGCATCCAATGCCGCACGAATAGTACGACCGGTAAAAAGCACGTCATCTACAAGAATAATCTCTTTATTCTGAATATTCATTTGCATTGATGCACCTTTATAAATTGGAGACATTTCCTCTTCTATCAGGCTAAGATCATCACGATAAAAGGTAATATCTAAATCAAACGATGGCACATCCACTTGTGTTAACGCCATAATCTTTTGCCGGATCAATTCGGCAATTTCGGCACCACGGCGTTTAATCCCAACAATCACTAAATTATCCAGCGTTTGATGCTTCTCAATAATCTCATGAGAAATCCGTGAAATCGTTCTTAAAAACTGATTTTCATCAACAATAATTTTTTCCATAAGTTGTTACATAAAAAGCGTAGTTAAAACGGGCGCTATCTTAACATTTTTCAATAAAGTGCGGGCAAAAAATATCCTCATTTTTAACCGCACTTCATATGCTTTAAGTTTAATGATCAATGATAAGTCTACCTTAATCAGACACCTTCTTGTACAATGCGAAGAATCTTTAACTTTTCATTACGTTGTTTGGCTAAAATGAGCTAAACATCATCAACTCGAGGATTACGATGCAACTTACCCCTATTATGTATGGATTATTCGCCGCAATGACTATCACGTTAACGGCTTGCGATAAACCACAAACACCGGTAGAAAACACATCACTATCAACCCCAAAAGCTGAACAAATTGTTGCCCTTGCCGGGAAAACCATGGGAAGTACCTACCATATCAAATACTTAGAAAAAAATAATTTTCCGGCTTCGCCTAAACAAGTCCATGAAGATATTGAAAAAATTCTTGGGGATGTTAATGCTAAAATGTCTACTTATATCAAGACCTCTGAGCTAAGCCAATTTAACCAAAATATACAAACCCAAACACCAATCGAAATCTCTTCTGATTTAGCCAAAGTGATCAAGGAAGCAATTCGGCTTAATAAGCTCACACAAGGGGCTTTAGATGTTACCGTTGGACCGGTTGTCAATCTTTGGGGATTTGGCCCAGAAAAACGCATAGAAAAACAACCCACAGAAGAACAACTTGCAGCACGTCAGGCTTGGGTGGGTATCGACAAGTTAACACTTACTGAAAAGGCCGGAAAATTTTACCTTACTAAAGCCATTCCAGAACTGTACGTTGATCTTTCTTCCATCGCTAAAGGATTTGGTGTTGATCAGGTTGCAGATTATTTGGAAAGTCTTCAGATAGAAAATTATATGGTCGAAATCGGTGGGGAAATTCGTGCCAAAGGACATAACAGTGAAGGTAAGCCATGGCAAATTGCAATTGAGCGACCAAGTTTCGATGGATCACAAATTGCTCAGCAAATTATTGGCATAAAAGATTTAGCTATGGCAACTTCCGGTAATTATCGTAACTATTTTGAACAAGATGGTATTCGCTTTTCCCATGAAATAGATCCGCATACCGGTCGTCCAATTCAACACGCGCTCGCCTCAATAACTGTTTTAGCTCCTAGCTCCATGACCGCAGATGGTCTTTCTACGGGGTTATTTGTTCTTGGAGAAAAAAAAGCCATGGAGATTGCTGAACAAGAAAATTTGGCAATATTTATGATCATTAAAGAAGGTAAAGGCTACCGCACAGAAATGTCGAGTGCATTTAAGACGTTATTAGAACAATAGTAAAAACAAAATCAATCTTGACCTCAACATCATCTTTCTTATCAGAGGATGATGTTGATTGATTCCCTCTCCAAATCGTTCTACATCCCCCAGTTTCCCCGAAAAATCAAAAACCCCCGACGCTCTCACATCAGGGGTTAATATTAGGCTTGGCGGTGACCTACTCTCACATGGGAACATCCCACACTACCATCGGCATAACAGCGTTTCACTTCTGAGTTCGGTATGGAATCAGGTGGGTCCACCGCATTATCGCCGCCAAAAATCGGTCGATGATATTCTTCTCTTTCTCTCTTATCTCTTTCTTTTTATTTCTCTGTCTTCTTCAAACTAAAACAAGCTGACTCTCCACTTTCTCTTCTTCGTCTCGTCTCTTAACTGTTACCTTCTACTTCGCTCCATGCTCCAGGTCTCCCCAAAACACTTGAGCGTTGTATGGCTAAGCCTCTCGGGCAATTAGTATGCGTTAGCTCAATGTATCACTACACTTACACACCGCACCTATCTACGTCTTAGTCTTAAACAACCCTTACACACTTGATGTGTGGGAGAACTCATCTCTTGGCAAGTTTCGTGCTTAGATGCTTTCAGCACTTATCTCTTCCGCATGTAGCTACCCGGCAATGCGTCTGGCGACACAACCGGAACACCAGTGATGCGTCCACTCCGGTCCTCTCGTACTAGGAGCAGCCCCAATCAATTCTCCAACGCCCACGGCAGATAGGGACCGAACTGTCTCACGACGTTCTAAACCCAGCTCGCGTACCACTTTAAATGGCGAACAGCCATACCCTTGGGACCTACTTCAGCCCCAGGATGTGATGAGCCGACATCGAGGTGCCAAACACCGCCGTCGATATGAACTCTTGGGCGGTATCAGCCTGTTATCCCCGGAGTACCTTTTATCCGTTGAGCGATGGCCCTTCCATGCAGAACCACCGGATCACTATGACCTACTTTCGTACCTGCTCGACTTGTCTGTCTCGCAGTTAAGCTTGCTTATACCATTGCACTAACCTCACGATGTCCGACCGTGATTAGCAAACCTTCGTGCTCCTCCGTTACGCTTTGGGAGGAGACCGCCCCAGTCAAACTACCCACCAGACACTGTCCGAGACCACGTTTCGCAATCTTCGTTAGAACATCAAACGTTAAAGGGTGGTATTTCAAGGACGACTCCATAATCACTGGCGTGACTACTTCAAAGTCTCCCACCTATCCTACACATCAAAATTCAATGTTCAGTGTCAAGCTATAGTAAAGGTTCACGGGGTCTTTCCGTCTAGCCGCGGGTACACCGCATCTTCACGGCGATTTCAATTTCACTGAGTCTCGGGTGGAGACAGCCTGGCCATCATTATGCCATTCGTGCAGGTCGGAACTTACCCGACAAGGAATTTCGCTACCTTAGGACCGTTATAGTTACGGCCGCCGTTTACTGGGGCTTCGATCAGGAGCTTCTCTTTCGATTACACCATCAATTAACCTTCCAGCACCGGGCAGGCATCACACCCTATACGTCCACTTTCGTGTTTGCAGAGTGCTGTGTTTTTAATAAACAGTTGCAGCCAGCTGGTATCTTCGACCGGTTCAACCTTCGCCCGCAAGGGACTACAATCTACGCCGGCGCACCTTCTCCCGAAGTTACGGTGCTATTTTGCCTAGTTCCTTCACCCGAGTTCTCTCAAGCGCCTGAGTATTCTCTACCTGACCACCTGTGTCGGTTTTCAGTACGGTTTAGTAAAGCCTTTCGCTTAGTGGCTTTTCCTGGAAGTGTGGTATCAGTTACTTCAGCTCCGTAGAGCCTCGTCATCATCTCTCAGTGTTAAGGAAGTCCGGATTTGCCTAAACTTCCCACCTACCAACTTAAACGTACATATCCAACAGTACGCTAACCTAACCTGCTCCGTCCCCACATCGCAGCTTTACCAAGTACGGGAATATTAACCCGTTTCCCATCGACTACGCTTTTCAGCCTCGCCTTAGGGGCCGACTCACCCTGCCCCGATTAACGTTGGACAGGAACCCTTGGTCTTCCGGCGAACGGGTTTTTCACCCGTTTTATCGTTACTTATGTCAGCATTCGCACTTGTGATACGTCCAACAGCCCTCTCGAACCATCTTCATCCGCTTACACAACGCTCCCCTACCCAACAGACTTTCGTCTGATGCCGCAGCTTCGGTGCTATATTTGAGCCCCGTTACATCTTCCGCGCAGGCCGACTCGACTAGTGAGCTATTACGCTTTCTTTAAATGATGGCTGCTTCTAAGCCAACATCCTAGCTGTCTAAGCCTTCCCACTTCGTTTCCCACTTAATATAGACTTTGGGACCTTAGCTGGCGGTCTGGGTTGTTTCCCTCTCCACGACGGACGTTAGCACCCGCCGTGTGTCTCCTGAGTATCACTCTTCGGTATTCGTAGTTTGCATCGGGTTGGTAATCCGGGATGGACCCCTAGCCGAAACAGTGCTCTACCCCCGAAGGTGTCCGCTCAAGGCTCTACCTAAATAGATTTCGGGGAGAACCAGCTATCTCCCGGTTTGATTGGCCTTTCACCCCCAGCCACAAGTCATCCGCTAATTTTTCAACATTAGTCGGTTCGGTCCTCCAGTTAGTGTTACCCAACCTTCAACCTGCCCATGGCTAGATCACCGGGTTTCGGGTCTATACCTTGCAACTCAACGCCCAGTTAAGACTCGGTTTCCCTTCGGCTCCCCTATTCGGTTAACCTCGCTACAAAATATAAGTCGCTGACCCATTATACAAAAGGTACGCAGTCACCCTTGCGGGCTCCCACTGCTTGTACGTACAAGGTTTCAGGTTCTATTTCACTCCCCTCACCGGGGTTCTTTTCGCCTTTCCTTCACAGTACTGGTTCACTATCGGTCAATCAGGAGTATTTAGCCTTGGAGGATGGTCCCCCCATCTTCAAACAGGATATCACGTGTCCCGCCCTACTTCTCGTTAGCTTAGTACCACGACCTGGACTTCGAGTACGGGGCTATCACCCTGTGTCGCCAAGCTTCCCAGCTTGTTCCTCTGTCTCTATCGCTATCACTAACAGGCTCTTTCGCTTTCGCTCGCCGCTACTCACAAAATCTCGGTTGATTTCTTTTCCTCGGGGTACTTAGATGTTTCAGTTCTCCCGGTTCGCCTCACTTACCTATGAATTCAGTAAGTGATAGTAGATTCTTCATCTACTGGGTTTCCCCATTCGGACATCTTGGATTAAACGCCTCTTATCGACTCATCCAAGCTTTTCGCAGATTAGCACGTCCTTCTTCGCCTCTGATTGCCAAGGCATCCACCTTGTACGCTTTGTCACTTAGCCATACAACCTCAAGTATTCTTAGGATGAACAATCTGATGAAGATAAAATGGAATTTAAAGTTAAAATTCACTTTACATCATAGATTGATGCTAAAAACACGTTAGGTTTGTCAGCCGTAACAGTTAATTTATTCAGAATCATTGCCTTTTATCAATGACCCTTACTCAGACTTTCTTGAAAGTCTCGTTTTCAGCTTGTTTCTAGTTTGTTAAAGAACAGTTTATAAAGAAAGTTATCTCTTTATATCATCATAGTTAAATCAACTTTATCGTTCACTTATGATTTATCGTAATAAACTTAACTATGATGATATTGGTGGAGATAAGCGGGATCGAACCGCTGACCTCCTGCGTGCAAGGCAGGCGCTCTCCCAGCTGAGCTATATCCCCAATCACATCCTTTGGTTTTCACTCATACACAGTGTGTTTGATATTTTCGTTGTCAACGTTAATTTACTAACATAATTTATCAAATCACCGGTCTAAGTGGTGGGTCTGAGTGGACTTGAACCACCGACCTCACCCTTATCAGGGGTGCGCTCTAACCACCTGAGCTACAGACCCAATAGGATTTATTTTCGATACGTTTATTCTTCTTTTGTTTACAATCATCAGCCAAACTGTGTGGACACTTAAAGTCAATTCTATCTTTGGTAAGGAGGTGATCCAACCGCAGGTTCCCCTACGGTTACCTTGTTACGACTTCACCCCAGTCATGAATCATACCGTGGTAAACGCCCTCCCGAAGGTTAAGCTATCTACTTCTGGTACAACCCACTCCCATGGTGTGACGGGCGGTGTGTACAAGGCCCGGGAACGTATTCACCGCGACATTCTGATTCGCGATTACTAGCGATTCCGACTTCATGGAGTCGAGTTGCAGACTCCAATCCGGACTTAGACGTACTTTCTGAGATTCACTCCACCTCGCGGCTTCGTCACCCTCTGTATACGCCATTGTAGCACGTGTGTAGCCCTACTCGTAAGGGCCATGATGACTTGACGTCATCCCCACCTTCCTCCGGTTTATCACCGGCAGTCTCCTTTGAGTTCCCGACCGAATCGCTGGCAACAAAGGATAAGGGTTGCGCTCGTTGCGGGACTTAACCCAACATTTCACAACACGAGCTGACGACAGCCATGCAGCACCTGTCTCATGGTTCCCGAAGGCACTCCCGTATCTCTACAAGATTCCATGGATGTCAAGAGTAGGTAAGGTTCTTCGCGTTGCATCGAATTAAACCACATGCTCCACCGCTTGTGCGGGCCCCCGTCAATTCATTTGAGTTTTAACCTTGCGGCCGTACTCCCCAGGCGGTCGATTTATCACGTTAGCTACGGGCACCAAGCTTAAAGCTCAATCCCCAAATCGACAGCGTTTACAGCGTGGACTACCAGGGTATCTAATCCTGTTTGCTCCCCACGCTTTCGCACATGAGCGTCAGTACATTCCCAAGGGGCTGCCTTCGCCTTCGGTATTCCTCCACATCTCTACGCATTTCACCGCTACACGTGGAATTCTACCCCTCCCTAAAGTACTCTAGCTACCCAGTCTGAAATGCAATTCCCAGGTTAAGCCCGGGGATTTCACACCTCACTTAAATAGCCGCCTGCGTGCCCTTTACGCCCAGTTATTCCGATTAACGCTCGCACCCTCCGTATTACCGCGGCTGCTGGCACGGAGTTAGCCGGTGCTTCTTCTGTGATTAACGTCAATTTGTTGCGCTATTAACACAACAACCTTCCTCGTCACCGAAAGAACTTTACAACCCGAAGGCCTTCTTCATTCACGCGGCATGGCTGCGTCAGGGTTGCCCCCATTGCGCAATATTCCCCACTGCTGCCTCCCGTAGGAGTCCGGGCCGTGTCTCAGTCCCGGTGTGGCTGGTCATCCTCTCAGACCAGCTAGAGATCGTCGGCTTGGTAGGCCTTTACCCCACCAACTACCTAATCCCACTTGGGCTCATCTCATGGCATGTGGCCTTGCGGTCCCACACTTTCATCTCTCGATTCTACGCGGTATTAGCGACAGTTTCCCGTCGTTATCCCCCTCCATAAGCCAGATTCCCAAGCATTACTCACCCGTCCGCCACTCGTCAGCAAGAAAGCAAGCTTTCTCCTGTTACCGTTCGACTTGCATGTGTTAAGCCTGCCGCCAGCGTTCAATCTGAGCCATGATCAAACTCTTCAATTCAAAAAGTTTAATCGCTCAATACTGCTGACTTAATTAATCATCTATATAAATAAACGAATCTTCGTAGCACTATTCAGTTCAATTTTAAAATTCTTTAATGATAAAAATGAATCTTCAAGTGCCCACACAGTTTGTCTGATTGATTGTTAAAGAACAAAAAACGACGCGCTGCTTAATGCTTTACAACGGCGCGTCGTTGTGGTGGCGTATTATAGGCATTTTTTATCACCACGCAACCCCTTTTTAGCTTTTTTTTCATTTTTTGTTTTGATTGAAGATAATTTAATCAAATTAACAACATTCTTTACTTCAGCGATCCTTAGTATCCAACCTGTTCTTAAAGACGAAACCTATTGATTTCATTATTATGAACACGCTTTTTAAGAGTTGCTTTCTATAACAAGTGCGGTTATATTTTTTAACGATTTCTGCTATGAATAAAACATAGCTCTCTTAACGATTCAACTCGTTTCCCATCCTCCAATTAAAGGAATACATAAGGAATACATTATGACTAACCAGTTAGATTCTCTTCGCGAACTTACCGTTGTTGTTGCCGATACCGGTGACATTGATGCCATTCGTCAATATAAACCTGAAGATGCCACGACGAATCCATCTTTGATTCTGAGTGCAGCGGCGCTACCACAATATGCGGCGTTGATTGATGAAGCAATTGCTTATGGTAAACAACAAAGTCAGGAAAAAGCACAGCAACTTGTTGATGCGGAAGATAAATTGGCGGTCAACATTGGTTTGGAAATCTTAAAATTAGTGCCGGGCCGTGTTTCTACGGAAGTGGATGCTCGTCTTTCTTATGACACCGAGGCGACCGTTGCAAAAGCAAGAAAATTGATTGCGTTGTATGAAGCGGCAGGCATTAATAAAAATCGTATTTTGATTAAAATCGCCTCTACATGGCAAGGTATCCGTGCTGCGGAAATCCTAGAAAAAGAAGGTATCAACTGTAACCTCACCTTATTATTCTCCGAAGCGCAAGCACGCGCTTGTGCAGAAGCCGGTGTTTATTTGATCTCGCCATTTGTAGGCCGTATTTTAGACTGGTATAAAGCCAACACCGATAAAAAAGAATATGCGCCGGCAGAAGATCCGGGCGTGATTTCTGTGACCAAAATTTACAATTACTACAAACAATATGGCTATAAAACCGTGGTGATGGGCGCCAGTTTCCGTAACGTGGGCGAAATCATTGAATTAGCCGGTTGCGACCGTTTAACCATTGCTCCGCCACTATTAAAAACCCTACATGAAACACCAAATGCGGTAGTGAGAAAACTGGGTTTCCAAGGCGAAGTGCAAGCCAAACCGCAACCATTAACCGAAGCTGAATTCTATTGGCAACATAACAGTGATGCCATGGCCGTGGAAAAACTGGCCGAGGGTATTCGTAAATTTGCCGTTGACCAAGGCAAGTTAGAAGAGATGTTACTGTCTAAATGGTAATGGTTTATTAGTTATGTATTAAGCAAAAGTGCGGTGGACATTTTCCGTGTTTAAAAACGCTGAAAAATCTGACCGCACTTTTTTATGAGCACACCCTATTTTGTCAATTTATCTCAATCAGGAGGCACAATGTCAACTCGTCAACAACTCGCCAATGCCATTCGCTTTTTAAGTATGGATGCGGTGCAAAAAGCCAAATCCGGTCACCCGGGTGCACCGATGGGCATGGCGGATATCGCCGAAGTCTTATGGCGTGATTTTTTACATCACAACCCAACCAACCCACAATGGGCTAACCGCGACCGTTTCGTGCTATCTAACGGCCACGGTTCTATGCTGATTTACAGCTTGTTGCATTTAAGCGGTTACGATGTATCCATTGAAGATTTAAAACAATTCCGTCAATTACATTCCAAAACACCGGGTCACCCAGAGTTTGGTTATACTCCGGGTGTTGAAACCACCACCGGTCCGTTAGGTCAAGGTATTACTAACGCGGTAGGTATGGCGATTGCAGAGAAAACCCTTGCGGGTCAATTTAACCGTGAAGGTCATAGCATCGTGGATCACCACACCTATGTTTTCTTGGGCGATGGCTGTTTAATGGAAGGGATTTCCCACGAGGCTTGCTCTTTAGCGGGAACTTTAGGCTTAGGTAAATTAATTGCGTTCTACGATGACAATAACATTTCTATCGACGGTCATGTTGACGGTTGGTTTACTGATGACACACAAAAACGCTTTGAAGCTTATGGCTGGCAAGTGATTCCGGCAATCGATGGTCACAACCCGGCACAAATTATTGAGGCGATCAAACAAGCACAAGCTGAAACCAATAAACCGACCTTAATTATTTGTAAAACGATTATCGGTTTCGGTTCCCCGAATAAATCTAACTCTCACGATTGCCACGGCGCACCATTAGGTGATGAAGAAATCGCATTAACCCGTAAAGCATTAAACTGGGATTATGCACCGTTTGAGATCCCGGCCGATATTTATGCACAATGGGATGCAAAAGCGAAAGGCGCAGAGCTAGAAAAAGCATGGCATGAGAAATTTGCCGCGTATGCGAAAGCTTATCCGGAATTAGCCGCTGAATTTACCCGTCGTATAGAGAAAAAATTGCCGGCTGATTGGGCAAAAGAATCTCAAGCCTTCATTGACCATTTACAAGCTAACCCGGCAAGCATTGCAAGCCGTAAAGCATCACAAAATGCTATCGAAGCTTATGCGAAAGTGTTACCGGAATTACTCGGCGGTTCTGCCGACTTGGCAAGCTCCAACCTCACCCTTTGGTCCGGATCCAAACCAATCCGCGCGACTCAAAACGTGGATGGTAACTACCTCAACTACGGCGTACGTGAGTTCGGTATGGCAGCAATCATGAACGGTATTGCGCTCCACGGCGGTTTCATTCCTTATGGCGCAACCTTCTTAATGTTTATGGAATATGCCCACAACGCGATTCGCATGGCGGCATTAATGAAACAACGCAGCTTATTCGTGTTCACCCATGATTCCATCGGTTTAGGCGAAGACGGTCCAACCCACCAACCGGTTGAACAAACCTCCGCATTACGCTTAATCCCAAACTTGAACACATGGCGCCCTTGCGACCAAGTCGAATCTGCCATTGCTTGGAAAGCGGCGATTGAAAGAACCGATGGCCCAAGCGCATTAATTTTCACCCGTCAAAACTTGGCACAAATGGACCGCACTTCTGAGCAATTAGCTAACGTAGCGCGTGGTGCTTATGTATTAAAAGACTGCGCCGGCACGCCGGATCTGATTTTCATTGCGACCGGTTCTGAAGTGGAATTGGCAGTGAAAGCGGCAGAACAATTAACCGCAGAAGGCAAAAAAATCCGTGTGGTTTCTATGCCAAGTACGAACGTATTCGACAAACAAGATGAAGCTTATCGCGAAGCGGTATTGCCAAGCGCAGTGACTAAACGCGTTGCTGTTGAAGCAGGCATTGCCGACTTCTGGTACAAATACGTCGGTTTCAACGGTCGTATCGTTGGTATGCACAGTTTCGGTGAATCCGCACCGGCAGACCAATTGTTCAAACTCTTTGGTTTCACGGTGGATAACGTGGTCGCTAAAGCGAAAGAAATTCTTTAATTTCTGACCGCACTTTAAAACAACAGGTCGAACAGCAAAATCACTGTTCGGCCTTTTCTGTTGTTTCTTGGCATTTTAAATCCATCATAGAAAGCACAAAGGCAGGTTACCCTGCCTTTTTTCTTATGTTTTAAAAAGCCACTAATCAGATTTTTTCTGATTCTCTTTTGCCGCTTTCACAAAGCCTTCGAATAATGGATGCCCATCACGTGGCGTAGAGGTGAATTCCGGGTGGAATTGGCAAGCGACAAACCAAGGGTGGTTCGGCACTTCAATGATTTCCACCAGTTTTTTATCAGCAGATAAACCGGTTACTTTCAAGCCGGCTTTTTCAATTTGTGGAAGTAAGACATTATTGACTTCGTAACGGTGACGATGACGTTCTTCGATAGTTTCGGCACCATATAATTTGCGTGCTAAACTGCCTTCCACTAAATGGCATTTTTGTGCGCCAAGACGCATGGTGCCGCCTAAATCCGATTTATCGCTGCGAACCTCAGTCTTGCCGTCGGCATCTTGCCATTCGGTGATTAACCCGACTACCGGTTGTTCACAAGTGCGGTCAAATTCGGAAGAGTTTGCATGGCTCATGCCGGCAACATTACGGGCAAATTCGATTAACGCCACTTGCATCCCTAAGCAAATACCTAAATACGGAATGTTGTTTTCACGCGCATATTGGGCAGTCAGAATTTTGCCTTCGACACCGCGATAGCCGAAGCCGCCCGGTACTAAAATACCGTCTAAGCCTTTTAAGATATCAACACCTTTGGTTTCTACATCTTGTGAGTCGATGTATTTGATATTTACACTCAAACGATTTTTCAAACCGGCATGTTTTAACGCTTCGTTTACGGATTTATAGGCATCCGGCAATTCGGTGTATTTACCCACCATACCGATAGTGACTTCGCCCGTCGGGTTGGCTTGTTGATACAACACTTGTTCCCATTCGGATAAATCGGCTTCCGGGCAAGTTAAGTGGAAACGATTGCAAATGAAATCATCCAATCCTTGAGATTTCAAGAGTGCCGGAATTTGGTAAATGGAAGACACATCTTTTAACGAAATCACCGCGCGTTCCGGCACGTTGCAGAATAACGCAATTTTGGCGCGTTCATTTGGCGGAATCATGCGGTCGGAACGGCAAATCAGCACGTCCGGTTGAATTCCGATGGACAACAATTCTTTCACAGAATGTTGCGTCGGTTTGGTTTTGACTTCGCCGGCAGTCGGAATATAAGGCACAAGCGTTAAGTGCATGAAAATAGTGCGTTCACGTCCTACTTGTACGGCAAGTTGGCGCAAGGCTTCCAAGAACGGGAGCGATTCAATATCGCCCACGGTGCCACCCACTTCTACGATGGCTACATCATGCCCTGCGGCGCCATCAATCACGCGCGCTTTGATTTCGTTGGTAATGTGTGGGATCACTTGAATGGTCGCGCCAAGATAGTCACCGCGACGCTCTTTGCGTAACACTTCGGAATAGATTTTACCGGTGGTGAAGTTATTACGCTTGGTCATTTTGGTGCGAATAAAACGCTCATAGTGACCTAAATCCAAATCGGTTTCTGCACCGTCTTGGGTCACGAAAACTTCACCGTGCTGGGTTGGGCTCATGGTGCCCGGATCGACGTTGATATAAGGGTCAAGTTTCATGATCGTGACGTTCAAGCCGCGCGCTTCTAAAATCGCGGCAAGTGATGCTGCTGCAATGCCTTTACCAAGCGAAGAAACTACGCCGCCTGTGACGAAAATATAATTGGTAGCCATAAGAAACCTATTTGTTGCTATTGGGATGGATGGAAAATTAGGATAAATATAATCTATCAAGACGGGAGCGTAGTTTACAACAAAGGCAGAATGAACTCAATTGCCGAACAGAGAATTACAGGAAAAGTGCGGTCAAATAATACAATGTTTTTTATGTGTTTTTCATCGTTTCGTTACGAATAATCAGGCTTTTATAGTAGAATCCGAAATGCGTCTTTATTTTATTACCGAAGAGAAACGACTATGTTTTCACGCAAAGATATTCTTGTTTTAGGCATGATGATTTTCGCCCTGTTTTTAGGCGCAGGAAACATTATTTTTCCGCCGATGGAAGGCTACACGGCAGGGCAACATTGGGCAACAGCCGCCTTGGGATTTGTGCTCACCGGCGTATTAATGCCGTTTATCACGCTGGTTGTGGTGTCTGTGTTAGGTCGTGGCGAAGAACTCACCCGCGACCTTCCCAAATGGGCAGAGGTCTTATTTTTAGCCACCTTGTATTTGGTCATTGGTTCTACGTTTGCGATGCCACGCATTACCAACGTGGCATACGAAATGGCATTTGTACCACTTGATATAGTGGCAGACACGTCAGTAAATCACCTGATTTTTGCGGTAGTCTTTAACATTATTGCCATGTTGTTTATGTTAAAACCAAACACCATTATTTCCAGCGTGGGCAAATTTATGACCCCTGCCTTATTGGTATTATTGGTCGTGGTCACAGTGACAGTCTTTATGTCTCCGTTGTCTGAGATTGCCGCGCCAAGTAAAAGCTATGCGGACAGTTCAGCATTGACCACCGGTTTAATTAGCGGTTATCAAACCATGGATGTCTTGGCAGCGATTGCTTTCGGCGGCATCGTAGCTCGTGCGTTAAGCGCAAAAAATATCACCGAACCGAAAAAAATCATGCGTTACACCATATCCGCCGGTGGCATTTCAGTGGTTTTATTAGCCGCACTTTATTTCTCCCTTTTCTATCTTGGCGCAACCAGTGACCAAGTGGCGCAAGGCGTCAGCAACGGCGGTCAAATTTTTTCTCGTTATGTAAACGTGTTATTTGGCAAAGAAGGCTCTTGGCTCATGTCCGGTATCATCTTCTTGGCAAGTTTAACCACCTTAGTGGGCGTGACCAGTGCTTGTGCTTACTATTTCGCTAAATTCTCTAACCGCTTGCCATATTCTTTCTGGGTGGTGGTGTTTACTGTCATGACGACCATCATTTCCGAAAACGGTTTAACGAAATTATTACAAGTCACCATTCCGGCGTTGTTATTAATTTATCCGGTAGCAATCATGTTGGTCGTGTTGCAATTCGTCCGCGCTAAATTACCTTGTGTGAAATTAACCTATCGTGCCACCATTGCGATAACGGTGTGTTTTAGTCTGTGCGATAGCCTAAATAACGTAGGGTTATTATCTGATGGCATGAAACAATTCCTTAGCCATTTCCCTTTATATAATAATGGCTTAGCATGGTTAGTGCCGGCATTAGCGGTGATGTTCTTGACTATGTTGGTGGGCAAAAAACGTGCTGCGTAATTCTTTTTTCAGCAAGCATAAATAAAGAAAACAGGCAAAAGATGACTCACAATCGAATCCAGTTCGATTGTTCGCACCAGTGGCGCCGTTGGCAAAGCCAACGTTAAAAATCCATCGGATTTTTTGACCGCACTTTTTTTAGTCAACAAAAGAACTTTTAGGCTAAAAATAGGTCATACTAACCGTGAAATGATCGAATTCAATCGTCCAAACCGATTGAAATTCTGATGAATTATGTTATAACTGAGCTTAATCAAGCTTGGTGATGTCAGTAAGAAGGAAGATGATGGATAAAGAAACTCAAACTATGGTGTTAGTTCCCCAAGGAAGCTTAGAAGCCTATATTCGCGCAGCGAATGAATACCCGATGTTAACGGCGGAAGAGGAAAAGGAACTTGCGGAACGTTTGTATTACCACGAAGATATTGAAGCGGCAAAAAAACTCGTGTTATCTCACTTGCGCTTCGTTATCCATGTTGCCCGTGGCTATTCCGGTTATGGCTTGCCACAAGCGGATTTAATTCAAGAAGGCAATATCGGTTTAATGAAAGCGGTTAAGCGTTTTAACCCGGAGGTCGGTGTTCGCTTAGTGTCTTTCGCCGTGCATTGGATCAAAGCGGAAATTCACGAATACGTTTTGCGTAATTGGCGCATTGTGAAAGTCGCGACGACCAAAGCGCAACGTAAGTTGTTCTTTAATCTACGTAAAACCAAACAACGCTTAGGTTGGTTTAATGAAAACGAAGTGGACATGGTGGCGAATGAGTTAGGCGTTTCTCCGCAAGATGTGGTGGAAATGGAATCGCGCATGACCGGAGCGGATGTCACCTTTGATTTACCAACCGATGATCATGATGAAGAAACCTATGCACCGGCATTATACTTGGAAGATAAAAGCTCCAATTTTGCAGCGGAATTAGAAAATGAAAACTACGAAGCACAAGCTACCGACCGACTTGCTGTCGCTTTGGATAACTTGGATGCCCGTAGCCAAGACATTATCAAAGCCCGTTGGTTAGATGAAACCAAAGCTACGTTGCAAGATTTGGCAGCAAAATACAATATTTCTGCCGAACGCGTTCGTCAGCTCGAAACCAACGCACTGAAAAAATTAAAAACCGCAATAAGTGTCTAATTTACCGATATCAAAAAACCGACAGCCATGTCGGTTTTTTTATTGGATTCTCAATGAAAAATGTCTCAGAAATCAATCACAATCGAATTGAGTTCGACAGTTCGCTATAATGGAGCCGTTGGCAAAACCAACGCTCAAAATCCGTTGGATTTTGTGACCGCACTTTAAGATGAAAATGACCGATTTATTCGAAAATCACTAATATCACCCTTTCACCATTTTCTTTAACTGATACAAATAGGCCAATGCCTGTTTTGGACTTAATTCATCTGGATCTAATTCTTGTAACATATTCAATAACATCGCCTTATTTTCATCTTCCGCCTGATCAAATGCTAATTCACCTTGGCGTTGATTTAATAAACGCAGATCCTGAATCTGTTGATTGGTGTTTTGCTGTGACAGTTTTTCTAATTGTGCCAGTTTTTGTTTAGCGAGCTTGATGACTTGTTGTGGCACACCTGCCAAGGCAGCGACGGCAAGACCATAGCTTTTGCTGGCAGCACCTTTCTGCACGGCGTGCATAAAAGCGATGGTGTCATTATGCTCAATGGCATCTAAATGAATATTACCGATGCCTTGTACCTGTTCCGGCAGTACCGTGAGCTCAAAATAGTGGGTAGCGAATAAGGTTAAAGAGCGAATTTTCTTCGCCAACCACTCAGCACAAGCCCAAGCGAGGGACAAACCGTCGTAAGTGGAGGTTCCACGGCCGATTTCATCAATTAACACCAAACTTTTGTCTGTTGCTTGGTGCAGAATATTTGCCATTTCTGTCATTTCTACCATGAAGGTTGAGCGTCCGGAAGCGAGATCATCAGAAGCACCGATACGGGTAAAAATACGATCAACAGGGCCAATTATCGCACTGTCTGCCGGTACGAAACTGCCCATGTACGCCATTAAGGTAATCAGCGCTGTTTGGCGCATATAGGTACTTTTACCGCCCATATTTGGGCCGGTGATAATGAGGAAATGTTGCTGTTCCGTAAGCTCTGTTGGGTTGGCAATAAACGGTTCCTTCAACACTTGTTCCACCACAGGGTGACGGCCGTTTTGAATATGAATGCCCGTTTGTGCCGATAAGGTCGGCGCCACATAATTCAGGCTTTCCGCCCGCTCCGCTAAATTGGTGAGCACATCCAATTCAGCTAATGCCAAACCAGCGAGCTGTAAGTCACCCAAGTGCGGTAATAATTGGTCGAAAATTTCATCGTATAGCTGCTTTTCCAGCGCCAAAGAAGCGCCTTTTGCTTTCAGCACCTTATCTTCATAGGTTTTCAATTCAGGAATGATATAACGTTCGGCATTTTTTAAGGTTTGACGACGTACATAATGAATCGGCGCTTTATGGGCTTGCCCTTGGCTAATTTGAATGTAATAACCGTGCACCGCATTGAAACCTATTTTTAAGGTATCAATACCGGTGCTTTCCCGTTCCCGCTGTTCCAGATCTTCCAAATAACGGGTGGCCCCGTCGGCTAATTCACGCCATTCATCCAATTCTGCATTGTAACCTGCCGCAATAACGCCACCATCACGAATTAACACCGGTGGGCTGTCAATAATCGCTCGTTGTAACAGATCAAATTGTGCCGAAAAATCACCTAGCTGCTGATAAAGTGCGGTCATTTTGGCGGATGTTTTTTCAGCCAACCGATTTTTTATATAAGGAATCTGCTCTAAAGCGGTACGCAATCGGGTTAAATCACGCGGACGGGCGGTGCGTAACGCCACGCGGGCCAAAATGCGCTCCATGTCACCCACTTGTTGCAAATAAGGTTGCAAATCCGCCACTACATCCTGTTCTAAAATCGCCCCAATGGCTTGTTGGCGTTGTTTGAGTTTTGCCACATCACAAATCGGCTGATGAATCCATCGTTTGAGTAAGCGACTACCCATTGGGGTGACGCATTTATCCAATACCGCCGCCAACGTGTTTTCCGTACCGCCCGCCAGATTTTGAGTGAGCTCCAAATTGCGACGGGTTGCCGCGTCCAACTGAATATTTTCGCTGTGGTGAATGAGATGAATGCTTTGAATATGCGGCAAGGCGGTGCGTTGCGTTTCGCGTGCGTATTGCAATAAACAACCGGCGGCACATAAACCCAGAATCGCTTTTTCAACACCGAATCCGCGCAAGTCTTTGGTATTAAATTGATGGCAAAGCTGCTGAATGGCGGTTTTTAGCTCGAATTCCCAAATAGGGCGACGACGCAAACCTTTAGCGTGTTCGATTAGGTGAAAATCAGCGAAATCCTCACAATAAAGCAATTCTACCGGCGCGATGCGTTGTAATTCCGTTTGCAAATCCGCTTTGGATTGCGGTTCGCATAGCTGAAAACGACCGGACGTCATGTCTAAGGTCGCCAAACCGAAGTGATCGTTTTCCTGATACACCGCGGCAATGAGGTTGTCTTGCCGTTCCGGTAACAACGCTTCATCGCTCACCGTGCCCGGCGTGACAATGCGCACAATTTGGCGTTCAACAGGGCCTTTCGCCGTATTCGGATCACCGATTTGTTCGCAAATGGCGACAGACTCCCCTAACTGCACCAACTTCGCTAAATAGCCTTCCACCGCGTGATAAGGCACGCCTGCCATAGGAATTGGCTGCCCTGCAGATTGTCCGCGTTTAGTCAACGAAATATCCAACAGTGCGGAGGCGCGTTTCGCATCGTCATAAAACAGCTCGTAAAAATCGCCCATGCGATAAAATAACAAAATATCCGGATTCTCCGCTTTGAGTTGCAGATATTGTTTCATCATTGGTGTATGCTGTTCGAAATTCTCTTTTGACATCATAATGTTAGCACTATTATTGGATTAATTAGGAAGAAATCGCCTGACATCACGGGTTATCAGCGGAATCGCATATAATGCTTTGCGATAAGCGTATGAAAACAAAACACCCGCAGAATCAAGCCTCTGCGAGCGTTTCTTAACATTCGGCAAACGCCATTGAATCGGCAACGCTGCCATAAAGCACAGGCGTTATTGCAACAACGAAATATCCGCCACCTGTAAGAATAACCCTTGCAACGTGTTCAAAATAGCTAGGCGGTTTTGACGCAATTTGGCATCCTCCGCATTCACCATCACATTATCAAAGAAGTTATCCACCGGTTGACGCAAGCCGGCGAGTTTATCCAACACTGCCGTATATTCTCCTTGTGCGATTAATGGCTGAACCTCTTTCGCCAAACTTAACACGCTTTGCGCAAGCACTTGTTCTGCCGGTTCAACGCATAGCGCCACATCAATTGCGCCAATGTCGCCTTCCGCTTTCGCCAAAATATTCGCTACGCGTTTATTGGCGGCTGCCAAAGCTTCCGCAGAATCAAGTGTACGGAAATGTGAAACCGCACGCACGCGTGCATCAAAGTCAGCCGGACGGGTTGGACGACGCGCCAATACCGCTTGAATCACATCCACCGCGATGCCTTCATCTTGATACCACGCACGGAAACGACCGAGCATGAAGTCCACCACATCGGAAACCACGTTTTGATTCGTGAGTTTATCACCGAAAAGTGCGGCTGATTTTTTCACTAAATCTTCTAAATCCAGTGGTAAGTTTTTCTCAACGATAATACGCAATGCACCTAATGCTGCACGACGTAATGCAAATGGGTCTGCGCTGCCTTTAGGTGCTTGTCCGATACCAAAGATACCCGTCAAAGTGTCAAATTTATCCGCCAAAGCGACTGCACTTGCCACTAAGGATTTCGGTAACTCATCTCCCGCAAAGCGTGGCATATATTGTTCGTTTAACGCCACCGCCACTTCTTCGTCTTCACCATCGTGACGAGCATAGTGCATGCCCATTACACCTTGCGTATCGGTGAATTCGAACACCATGTTGGTCATTAAGTCACATTTTGACAGTAAGCCGGCACGTTTTGCTTTCGCTTCATCTGCACCGATTTGTTTTGCAATTTCGCCTGCAAGTTGCTCAATACGGTCAGTTTTGTCTTTCAATGTACCCAATTGTTGTTGGAATAACACGGTTTCTAAACGTGGTAAACGATCAACCAGTTTTTGTTTTAAGTCAGTTTTGAAGAAGAATTCCGCATCGGTTAAACGTGGGCGAACCACTTTTTCGTTCCCTTCGATAATCGCGGTTGGATCTTCAGGGTTGATGTTAGAGACAAAAATAAAGTGCGGTAATAATTTGCCGTCTTTATCATAAATTGGGAAATATTTTTGGTCGCCTTTCATAGTGTAAACCAAGGCTTCCGCAGGCACTGCTAAGAAACGTTCTTCAAATTTAGCCGCTAAAACGTTTGGATATTCCACCAACGAAGTCACTTCCTCAAGCAAGCTTTCTTCAATGTCCGCTACGCCGCCAAGTGCGGTCGCTTTTGCTTGAGATTTTGCCAAAATTTCTGCTTTACGTTCGTTGAAGTCCGCTACCACAGACCCTTTTTCACGCAATAATTGCGGATATTGGTCGGCATGTTGAATTTCAAATTCTTTCTCGCCTAAGAAACGGTGGCCGCGAATGGTGCGCGCACTAGCCACACCTAAAATTTCGCCATCGATTAACTCATCGCCTAATAACATAGTCACCGTGTGAACCGGACGGATAAATTGCACGGTTTTGTCAGCCCAACGCATTGGTTTTGGAATTGGCAATTTCGCCAACGCATTAGCCACAATGCCGTTCAGTAAGTTTTTAGTCGGCTGACCTTCAATTTTTGCACGGTGAACAAGCCATTCACCTTTATCGGTTGCAATGCGTTCTGCTTGCTCCACAGTAATGCCACAACCACGCGCCCAACCTTCTGCCGCTTTAGTCGGTTTGCCTTCCGCATCAAAAGCAGCTGACACTGCCGGCCCACGTTTTTCGATTTCTTTGCTCGGTTGTTGTGTGGCTAAGTTCAACACTTTCACCGCCAAACGACGCGGTGCCGCAAACCATTCGATTTTATCAAATGATAAACCCGCTTGGTTTAATTCCACTTCGACGTTATCCGCAAAAGAGGTTGCTAATGTTTTGAGAGCTTTTGGTGGCAGCTCTTCTGTGCCGATTTCTACTAGGAAGTTTTGGGTTGTCATTTTGTTTTCTCTGGTAAGGTGCAATTTGGCACCATTTTATTTTAATTTAATCTTTTTCAATAATAGCTTCACATTTCACTGGAAAATTAAGTGAATTTGCAATAAAACACGCGTGATGTGCATTTTCATGTAATGCCAATGCCTTAACAGCATCCGACTCGCTTGAAATTCTCACACGAGGTTTTAATGTTGCCGAAATAAAGCGTCCTGCATGCTCAGAACTGCCTTCATCCATAATCGCTATTGCTTCATCACGGTATTCTTGCACAATAATGTTATTAACGGCACAAAAATGTAAATACCATAATTTATGACAGGCAGAAATGGAGGCTAATAACATATCTTCTGGGTTCCAACGTGTTTTATCACCACGAAAAGCTGGATCAGCAGAACCTAAAATATTGGGTTTATTCAATGCCGAAGCAATAAAATCCCGCTCATACGCAGTATAAGAAGAAGTGCCCCGCCCTAAATTTCCAACCCACTCTACGGTAGTTTGATAAATATGTTGCTTCATTATATTTTCCGTTATCTCTTATAGCGTATGTAAATTAAGAAATTCATGTCTTATTTGATTATTTTCTTCGTTTTCACTTCTGCCAAATCTCCCCTACCCCTCTTTGCTAAAGAGGGGATTGGATCTTTGCAGAGTTAAATATCTATGTTCTACTTTAATGTTTTTTGAAAGCAGATAATTTAATCTCTATTGAAATTAAAATGTAAATGAGCCCGATACTATCAATTTACTAAAGAATTTCCCCTCTTTAGCAAAGAGGGGTAGGGGAGATTTACTCGCTTCGCTCGCACTTCGTGCCGTTGCTAAAGCAACGTTCAAACGCAAGCGTTTGTGGCAGATATTAATCCAACCTCATACTCAATCAGCCCTCATATTCTAAAATATAAATAGCCCACTACTATCAATTTACTCAAGAAATCCCCCTCTTTAACAAAGAGGGGTGGGGGAGATTTACTCGCTTCGCTCGCACTTCGTGCCGTTGCTAAAGCAACGTTCAAACGCAAGCGTTTGTGGCAGACGTTAATCCAACCTCTATACCTCAATCCGTCATCACATTCTCAAAATATAAATAGCCCACTATTATCAATTTACTAAAGATTTCCCCTTCTTTAGCAAAGAGGGGTAGGGGAGATTTGGCAGCGCTACTTAACGCTCATACTCAATCAACCCTTACATTCTCTAAAAACAAATAAATCTGCTCTACTACCGCTTCAATTTCACGCATGACTTCATCATTGCTAAATCGCATCACCATAAAACCAAGTGAATTTAATTCTGCATCTCGCAATGCATCCTTTTCCTGATAATCAGGTTCATAATGCTGACTACCATCTAATTCGATAATCAGCTTTGCTTTCGCACAATAAAAATCAACGATATAACTTAAAAGTGGCTTTTGTCGATTAAATCGAAAACCTAATAATTGATCTCGATTGATGCGTTGCCATAGCTTTCTTTCCGCATCCGTTTGATCCACTCGCAATTTCTGCGAATTCTCTTTTAAGTATTTTTCATAGGGTTGCATGAAAGCTACTTCTTGCCGTTCTCAATCCCTTCACTCAACACCTGTTGAAACCGCTCATAATCACAAAAGCCATTTTCATCTTTTTCACAGCCTTTGAGGGTTAATGCTGTTTGGTTTGGTGGTGTCGCTAAGCTTAATGGCGTGATGTTAATCAGTTGTTCGGTGGTTTGATAAACATAATCCAACTTAAATTTGAGCTTGCCACTTGGTTTGTGCTTCCACACTTCAAACAGCAACTTGCCACCGATTGGGATATTTTCCAATGAATCATCCAACTCATAAGGCTCAACGCCTAGTGCCGCAAGCAACGCAACAATATTCGAATCGTGTCCAACTAATAAGTTAATTTTGTTTTCACTGTTTAACTGTTGCTGAATAAATGCCAATAATGGATACGAGACATTTTGTGCTAACGCTTCGTTGTTTTTAAATAACGTGCGGTAATATTCGTTTTTAATTTCGTTAATTGCACGCCATTTTTCTTGGCTATCCACGCGGCCGTTTGCGATTTCTGCATCAGGTTTGCCCACATAATGGGCGAGCAATAATGCGCTGACAATTTTCTTCCCAGTGCTGATAGAACCAGTAATCTTGACCGACTTGCCGTCTTTAATACTATACTCACCGATTTTTCCACCTAAATCACATTCGCCTTTTTGCAAGCAGTTTGGTGAGTTTTTGTAATCGATGATCTCACTTAATAGCGCATAATTCGGCGCTAATTTTTGCTGTAAAGCGGTTAAATCAACGTTATTTTTTGCCGATTCAATCAAGGCTTGACTTGGATTGTGCACTTGGGTGTTAAAAATCGGATCTTTTTCTGAACCAATTTTACCGTGATGTTGCAATTGAACATTACAGCCCGCAAATGCACTAGAAACAATCGCTTGCCCTGTTGCAATGGTGCGTTGCACACCATTTGCATAAGCAAAAATGCCTTCGCCCGATGCACAACGTTCTGTTGTTAGTAACCCTTTATCTGCAAGCCATTGACCTAAATACTGTCCGAAATAGGTTTCTAACACCGTCCCTTTTGCCGTGAGATGGCCGGATGGCACATCCCATTTCGCCCACGTATAGGGGGAATATTTTGCCATTTCCTGTGGATCTTTTTCCACCGGCGAGCGCAATCCATGACGACTAAAAATCAAGACTTTCTCAAGTTCATACTCTGCACTCGGTGTATTTGGGCGATGTTCCTCGGCAAATACACTGCCCGCCAAGGCAGAACCAAGCAAAAGTGCGGTCAGAATTTGAGGTGTTTTTTTCATCTTTTTTACCTTCCTAAATAAGAATAATTCGATAACCGCACAATGCTATCATCTTTCGTGCTTGTTTCTGTCGGGTTCGATTGCTTTACCAACGATACCCTACTTTCAAACCAAACTGATGTTGTTTATCCAACTGTTTGCCGCGAGATTGGGCAGCATAACCGCCGACCTGCCAACCGCCGAAACCGGCACTTAAACCGATTTCTTGCTGCCAATAACGGTCAAAACGTTGCATCAACGGTATTTGATTCACCTGTACGGCAAGCTTGGAATCGGAGGCATCCACATAATTGACGCTCACGGACGGACGAAGCATGACACCCGCCCATGGGCCAAAGGTGTAATCCACCGTAACACCCGCTTGGTAAACATTAAAATTCGCTGACGGCGTATGAATTCGAGATTGATCGTATTGATAATCCTCACTTGAAATATGGTAACGATGTACGCTTGCATTCGGTTTAAACGCCAATTTGCCTAATTTCAGTTGGTAACCTACCCCTGCACCAAATGCCACAATATGGCGTTGGATATCTGCGTCTTGCAATTCACCACGAATTTCACCCGCACTTGAACCATAGCTCATATCGGCAAAGACATTCAAGCCGTTAGCAAAATCGTATTTACCGAAAGCCGATAGCATGGTCAGACGATTTTTGCTGCCGATATTGTCATCAAAAGTATTGTTTGCTCGAGCATGAGAGAACAACAGTCCAAGACGATAATTATCGTCAATGTGTTGTGCGCCCAGTTGGGTTAAATGAGTTTCTTGTTTGTAGCTACGAAAATCATCTGAGCCATAACGACGAGAGCGGTTCGCCGTATTGACCCATACAGACGCGGTATCATTTGACACCAGTTGTTTATTCAATTCATCCAGTACAAACAAGACATTATTTGCCGTTGCTGAGAGTTCGGACAATGCGCTGTTGGAATAACGGCTGATCATGTCTTTTTGCTTAACGGCACGCGCAGCTTCCTCTGCTTTACGTTTTGCTTCGGCTAGACGTGCGGCTTCTTCGGCTTTGCGTTTTTCTTCCGCTAAGCGTGCCGCTTCGTCCGCTTTACGTTTTTCTTCCTCTAAACGTGCTGCCTCTTCGGCTTTGCGTTTTTCTTCCGCTAGACGGGCGGCTTCTTCCGCTTTACGTTTTTCTTCGGCTAAACGAGCGGCCTCTTCGGCTTTGCGTTTTTCTTCCGCTAAGCGTGCCGCTTCATCGGCTTTGCGTTTTTCTTCCGCTAAGCGTGCCGCTTCATCGGCTTTGCGTTTTTCTTCCGCTAAACGCGCGGCTTCTTCCGCTTTGCGTTTTTCTTCGGCTAAACGAGCCGCTTCTTCCGCTTTACGTTTTTCTTCGGCTAAACGAGCGGCCTCTTCGGCTTTGCGTTTTTCTTCCGCTAAGCGTGCCGCTTCATCGGCTTTGCGTTTTTCTTCCGCTAAACGCGCGGCTTCTTCCGCTTTGCGTTTTTCTTCCGCTAAACGTGCGGCTTCTTCTTGCTTACGTTTTTCTTCTGCTAAACGTGCTGCTTCTTCCGCTTTACGTTTTTCTTCCGCTAAACGTGCCGCTTCTTCAGCTTTACGTTTTTCTTCGGCTAAGCGTGCGGCTTCTTCGGCTTTGCGTTTTTCTTCCGCTAAACGAGCAGCGTCTTCCGCTTTACGTTTCTCTTCGGCTAAACGTGCAGCTTCATCGGCTTTGCGTTTTTCTTCGGCTAAACGTGCAGCTTCATCAGCTTTACGTTTCTCTTCCGCTAAGCGTGCGGCTTCTTCGGCTTTACGTTTCTCTTCGGCTAAACGTGCAGCTTCATCGGCTTTGCGTTTTTCTTCCGCTAAACGTGCGGCTTCTTCTTGCTTACGTTTTTCTTCGGCTAAGCGAGCTGCTTCATCGGCTTTGCGTTTTTCTTCCGCTAAGCGTGCCGCTTCGTCTGCTTTACGTTTTTCTTCCGCAATGCGTTCTTGATCAGCGAGCTCTTTTTCTTTTTTAGGATTGTAGAGTCGATAATCAAAATCGTCATTTCTGAGTTCATAACGATATGCCCCGGCATCCACACTGCCATTGGCTAAAGAAACATTGACATCGTCAGATTGCGCAGGATTATTTAATTCCAATAAGCTAAGCTGTGCCAAGTTTTGTGGTTCTGCACCGGTGTTACGCACATTTAATACGAAATTCCCTGCCGCTTTGCCTCGTACAATGACGTGGTCGCCTTTATTTTCCTGCAAATAAGTGCGGTAATTAATGGTGCCATTTCCGTCAAGATCTCCCAACACTTCTAACGTGTTAAACGTCTGATTATCCTTTTGTGTCGTAAAATCCGGATTTAACGTAATTTGGCTGTTATCAAGGCTTAAATTACCTACCCTTGTGCTCTCCGGCAACGTCCAGTGCGCATTGTCTGACAACGACACCGATGTGTGTTTAGGATTTTTCCCCCGAATTTGGTGAGTAAAGCGGGTGTTCACAAGGTTGAAAGTGCTCATATCCGAAAGCCATACATCTCCCGCCAAGGTGGCGTTGTCCACTGTTGCTACCGCGCGATCATTAACATGAAGCATACCGGTTTGGGTGGCATTATGGGTTAAATGATATCGGCTGAATCCACTTATCGTGACGCTACCAACCACATCGGCCAGCCCTTGAACGAGTAAAGTCGCACTATCAGACGCACTGAGCGATCCCTTGATTTTCGTCCGTTCAATGCTACGAAAAGCTTTATCCGACAAGGTTTGATTATCGCATTTTGTGAGCCCCGTCCAGTCAGAGCGCGCGCAAATGAAATTCGCCTGTTTGTCGGTCACGCCGAATGTCGCCTTGGCATCTTTGCTTAATTGCCAATTACCACTTATCTCAGAAACATTCCGAGAAACGACCGCACTTCCATCATTAATGATGAAATTATCGGCTTTGAATGTGCGATTTAACCAATCATCATCTTGCACCACTTCGCCTTGTGGTCGCCCAGTGAGCGCAGGTTGATTCAAGTGGTTATAGGCGTGAGGCGTTGGGCGACCGCTAAAAACTAACGTACCTTTTCTCTGTGTAATATCGCCGTTTAAATTAGTGCCACCCGACAATAAAAAGACGCTGTCTTCGTGTGTAGGTTGATAGTTGAGATTTAATCGGCCGTTATGAAGCGCCGCATTGGTTTCACCAAACCAACCGTTAAACGCTGTCGCTTTGGATTGGTTAATGTTTTTCTCATCAGCAATTTGTGCATTACCCAAAATTTTAACGGTAGATTCAGCGTCTTTGTTATGATTAACAATTTGTGCGCCTTCATCGGTATTTTGAATGCGGTTAAAGGTAAGTGAATGACCGTTAAGATCTAAACGTCCACCACGGAAGCCGAAATAAATATTGTTCGGATTGACTTGGTCGTCACTTTCTAATTTCACCGTTGGGCGACCGCTCACAATGCCTAATTGATTAAAGGCTTGTTTTTTGTTTTGCTCGTCTGCTTGTTGATTCAAGACAACAAGGCCATCTCCCACGCTAATATCGCCAAGGTTTTCACCTTTGCCATTGACCAATAACGTGCCTTGTCCAATTTTAGACAAGCGATCGCCTGCCGGATTTTTGATCTTCCATGTAACGGTACTGCCTTCACTCACTGAAACACCGGCACCGTTCCAAGTTATATCTGGGAGTGTTGTTTCAATAAGATAATTGCCTCCCTCAAAATATAAACCACCGGCGCCCTGGTTGATAGAATTTGTCAATTGAATGATTGTTGATGTGCTAGTCTTATTGGAAAAAACAAGGTTCTTGCCATGAGAAAGTGATGGTTCTTCCATATTTTGGTTCGGCAAGTATGATGCAAAAAGCGGAGTCGTTGCAACGGGAGTATTATTTAAAGTAATATTTCCAGTGTCACCTTTTGATGTCCAGAGGTAACGATTCCCTTGTTGGCTTATGATAGGTGAAACGCGATCATTTTGGGCAATTCGTTGATAATAATCATAGCGCGCAGTAAGATATCCGTTCCCACCAAAACCGTCTGGTTGCTGATAATCACCTGAAGAATATACACCATAAACTAGCACGCCGTTGAGCAACCATTTCCCTTTTTCTTTGTCGTACACAAATAATGGTGAGCCACTATCTCCACTACTACCTATAATAGGCATTGGCCCATAGGCGTTCTTTTGCATAAGCTCACCACCTAAATTCATCAAGCCATTTTCTGTTCCCTGACCTATAAAAGCATTTCCGCCAGTTAAATAGTTGTACGCATAAACCCCTGACATAGCAACATTTGAGCCGTCTTGATTTCGAGTAAATTGAAGCCCAGCGCCCATCCGAACGCGCATAGGGTATTTATTTACATCAGAATACACATCACCATTTAAATCTTTTACCATTTCAATCGGCGCCGTCTCCGTTACGAATTTATTCAAGCGCGGTGTGTGATAATCTGCATTATATTTTGTACCTTCCGGGTAGTTATTACGCTGAACTAACCGATAAGAATAACGATGTGCATCTGGATTATGTCCTTCACTGCCAAAATCAACATCTTGATATCTGCCATTATGCGCAACACTCACCACATACTGATCCCCAACCAAAGTCGCAACACCCCAACGGTGGCTTACTGGTGAAAAGTCAATCATTGGAATGCCATTTTGCATCATCGTTCCTATGCTTTGGCCAGCTTTATTACGAATATCAATATCATGATTGCCAATAAAAAATTGGCCTTTATTTTCAGCAAAATCACGAAAATATTGATAATCAATGTCGTTTCTGACTATACCTGCAAGTGATGGAAAATGGAGACCGAGTAGGGTGAGAACAGTGAGATAGCTAGGTTTAAGGTGTTGATTTTTCATAATGACAGCTAATAAGTACAGTTATTTTCTATAATAATTTACATATAATGGGTTATTTTCAGTCTAAGACGATGTAGTAGCTTATTCATAATATTAAAATTAGATAACAAACAACTGCACTTCGAATAAAAGTGCAGTTGTTTTTTCTATATTCTTAAGCAAAGGTATCACACAGCTCACTTTCGGTCAAAATCACTCGGCCGTCCGCCAACAACAACGCCGGCAAGCCTGCATAACCTTTGGCTTTCGCCTCATCAAACACCGCCTCATTATCACGCAAGCGTAAAAAGCGTTTTAAATTCGGCAAGGTGGATTGCACTTCAATTTCTTCATAATCCACATTTAACGCCTTTAATTCCGCCACAAAAGAGGGGGTATCAGGACATTCAGCGCTATAAAACAACACAGGTTTAGACATTTTTGCCTCCTTATTTTTGGGCAGCGGCCGCAAGTGCGGTCGGATTTGGTGTCGGTTCGCCGATTTTGGTTAGGCGGTTACGATCACGATGCTCAAATGGTTCGTCGTAATTTGGGATGATCATTGTGGTAATTTGATCGTAAGACCACGTGCCATCCTCATGAATTTTTACCGTAATCTCATAGCTTTCTGTGGTGAAAGATTGTTCAATAAACGGATTCGAGATAATGCCATTCGTTAGAGAGCCACGCACAGCTTTTAGCGTAAATTCTTTCGCATCCGGTGTGGCATGACCGGTGGCAATCAGGCTTTGTCCACGTGGAATACTTAACGACAAAGAAATCGAGCCGGTTGCAGGTTCCCATAACCAATAGCCCACTTGATCGTGAAAGGTTTCCACTTCATCCGGCTGCACAATCCGCGTGTGATAACGTAAGCCGTAATACAGTTGTGGACCATTCGTTTGTGCATCAATCGGTTGCAACTCGTAATGTTCGATATAAGGATCTTTCTCCGGCCCTTCCGCCTTTGGATTGATATCCAAACCGCGCTTGCCCTCCCAAATTCCCGCCATCGGCGCTAAAGGTCCTAAATTTGCCAGCGTGTTTACATCCGGTTCCGCTTCGGTGTAAATATCTTCCGGATATTGAAAATCGGTCATGATGCTCTCCTTATATCGTTGTGTTGAAACATAAAGTGCGGTGACTTTTCGCTTTATTTTTTACAGCCCGGGAAACCTAAGGCTTCACGGCTGGCATAATAGGCTTCCGCCACACCTTTAGTTAACGCACGAATGCGTAAAATGTAGCGTTGGCGTTCAGTAACGGAAATGGCTTTGCGTGCGTCTAACAAGTTAAAGCTGTGAGCTGCTTTTAGAATGCGCTCGTAAGCCGGCAACGGTAACGGACGTTCTAATTCCAATAAACTTTTCGCTTCTTTTTCATATTGATCGAAGCAATAGAATAAGAAATCGGTGTCGGCATATTCAAAGTTATAGGTGGATTGTTCCACTTCGTTTTGATGGAACACATCGCCATAAGTGGTTTTGCCAAGCGGGCCGTCAGACCAAACTAAGTCATATACAGAATCCACGCCTTGAATGTACATTGCCAAACGCTCTAAACCGTAGGTCACTTCGCCGGTAACCGGTTTACATTCTAAGCCGCCCACTTGTTGGAAATAGGTAAATTGGGTCACTTCCATGCCGTTTAACCATACTTCCCAGCCCAAGCCCCAAGCACCTAAGGTTGGGTTTTCCCAGTTATCTTCCACAAAACGAATATCGTTTTTGGTCGGGTCAAAACCAAGCATTTCAAGGGAACCTAAATACAATTCTTGAATATTGTCCGGAGAGGGTTTAATCACCACTTGGAATTGGTAGTAATGCTGTAAACGGTTTGGGTTTTCACCATAGCGACCATCGGTCGGACGACGGGAAGGTTGCACATAAGCAAATGCCATCGGCTCCGGGCCTAACGCGCGCAATGCGGTCATCGGGTGAGAGGTACCTGCGCCCACTTCCATATCAAAGGGTTGCACAATGGTGCAGCCTTGGTTCGCCCAGTATTCTTGTAAGGCAAGAATCATGCCTTGGAAAGTTTTTACATTAAATTTTGTCATAATTGATTCTATAAATTGAAAGGTTAAAAATACGCCTCATTATACTGAAAACACAAGGCAGGATAAAGAAAAGGCAGAAAATTTTGAACAATGGCGAAATCAGAAAAATGCATGAAACAAATAATACAAACTCAAGGAGTTTATAGGATTGGATAGGAATGCTTAGGATATAAAAAAAAGCCCTTGAAGTTAGTGCGGAATCACCTGTCATTTAAGAAATATAAAAAGCGGTAAAAGCCTTGTAACATAAGACTCTTAATGCTTGTAGTAACATCGGCTTAAGTTGTTTTATCATAGTGTTACTATCAGTGTTACTAAAACTCAATGTATCGATAAGTTTTAAAGGATAATAAAAAAGCCTTGAAATGAATATTTTCAAGGCTTTAACGTCTTTCATAGGACTTGATAGGTTTGTTTTGTGGTGGAGCTGGGGAAAGCTGATCTAGATAGGTATTACTTTGTTTTTAAAAGATATATTAAATAGATAAAATTTTCTTACTACTAAGCTTACTACAATAAAAAACAGGACGCTAATTCAGATGTTCTTTCGCCTAATTTTGAGCGAGTTATAGCATCAAAATTTGCATTTGTTTGCGTTGCTTTGCGTTAAAGGATCTGAATAAAAGGATCTCAAAGGCGCTATATCTGAAAAGACTTTAGCGAAGATCGCATTTTGCGTTGAAATCCACACCTTTAGTGCGCAGGCGAGGCGAGGATTTGACTGCGATTTTTTGTAGGCGATTTGTGGCAAAAAACAGGGAAAATCAATAGGTTTTTATTTCTTGGGCATTACTATTTGATAAAATATCATGGGGTAATATTAGTGCTATACAGCACAAAACACAGCTTTTATGGCAACAAAAAGCCCATGCAATAACACGGGCAATTTTTATCTGAAAGGATCTCTATTTTTCTTCTAGCAATTTGTATTCGCTAAAAGTGATTACTTCAATGCCTAAACGTTCATTAATTTCTTTTAGCCGTTCTTGAAGTGGAATGATTTCATTCACAAAAAAAACTTTAGTGGCTTTTTCTACATCACCAAATCCACCGGTATTATTTGGCACAATCCCCATTAATTGAGGTGGAACCCTATGCGCGGCCAACACATCATCACGGCTTGCATTCTTAATATTTAAGAAGTCGTCTTTCGATACGGCATCTGAAAGCGGAATCACCTGAAAGCCGTCTTTCTTGCCGTTTGGAATATAAACGAACAGATTCTTAAAGTTGCCGGTGCCTTTAGTTTGTTTGATTTGGTCCTTGATGGATTGAATATCATCCTTATTCTGCGTTGGGTCCGTCATATAAATAATAGACCCTGCGTGCGCACCATTCAGATAATATTTACGGCGGAACAGGGTTGCACTCTCGTTAAGAAATGCGGATTGTAATGCAGCTAAATATTCCGGTACACCATAAATTTCTTGGTTAATGTCAGGATTGATAAGTTGCAGCACGGAACCTTTTTTAAATTCATATTCTTCATAGCCAGTCACGATTTGGAAGAATTGACCTTCATCAACACCAACACGCATATATTTTGCTAAAGGCGATCTAAGTGCAATCACATCACCGAACGCATTCTTCACGACTTCAATGAACGCATTGCCAAACACCAAATAATCCTGAACCAGTTTTTCAAGTTGTGTTCTGGGTAAAAGTGCGGTCGTTTTACAGGTGGAAAGTAAGATATTTTTCTTCACTGTGATTGCACTTTGATGGTGTGGGGAAGCGCCAAGGGCTTTAGCTAAATAGCCCAAATTAATCGGCGGATTATAATATTTTTCATAAACCAGTACAGATTCAAAATAATTCAGAATTTCGGCACGGTCTAGCACCGGAATCGGATCACCAAAACTAAAGGCTTGTGCTGTGGCATTGCCGGAAAGTGCGGTGGTTTTTTTCTTTGATTTGCTCATTGATTCATCCTATTCAAAGGTAAAAATAGCGGATTGGCTTTGTGCGACGACATCACCGCCCAAGCCATAAGGAACGTTAAGAATGCAGTTCATAATCGCCCACGACAAATCGCCATGTGAGGCATCTTCCGAACGGTCAGAAACATAAGTAATCTTCCCAGTTCCCGTAATGCGTTTTTTCACGGTCATGAAACTGGTCACAATATCATTGTCTCCACTGTCGAATTTCAAACGACGTTTTTGAATTAGGTTCTGAGTTTTGAGAACCATCTCATTTTTCAGATCGGCGTTATAGTCCAAACCCTGAACAGTCGGATAAAACTTCTTAACTTCTTGGAACACCCCAGAACCCATCCCTGTTTTATCAATCACAATGCGCGACACATTGTAATCGTCACAAAACTGTTTGATTCGGCTTGCCTGTGTTTCGTAATCCATGCCATGAAAAGTTTGTTTGTGCAACACACGATAATCGCCGCCCTCCACGCGTGGCGGAGCAACAATAGCAAGTGCCGCACGGTCGCCAGTAAACGCCGGGTCATAACCCAACCAAACTTCCCTATTGCCAAAAGGCCGTTGATAAAATGGCTTGAAATCATGCCATTCTTCAAAACTATCCACTTGGCAAAGTTGTAAGTCGGCAAATTTAAAGGCGGAACTGTTATCATCAGCAAATTGGCACAGAAAAAGTTGTTCAAACTCTTCCTTGCTGTTTTCGGCCAATAAATCTTCAAGGTTGAACAGGTTGCAACCGCCTTCCAACGCATCATGAATTGTCACAATCTGTTTCCACTGACGGTCGGCACAGAGTTTGCCCGTTCTCAGGTTTTCGTGTGAAATATCAATTTCCACTTTGTCCGCTTTTGCTCGCCCACGATTGAACGCTTTTCCGGAAAAGAACGCATAGGCAGGGTGAGCAATTGTAGTCGGCGTAGAAAAATAGGTTTGACGATACATCTTTTGCGCCGCCATGCCACTGGCAACTTTCCGCATCACATCGAATTTTGGCACCCAAAAGATTTCGTCGAAGTAAAGATTTCCATGGTAACTTTGCGCTGTGGCGGAATTAGTCCCCAAGAAAATCAATTCAGCCCCATTTGGCAATTTGATGGTTTCACCTTTTAAATCTACGTCCGCCGTTTGTTTGGCATAGCTCACAATATACGATCGAAACTGCAGGTCTTGTTTCTTACTGGCAGAAAGAAAAATTTGGTTATGGCCCGTCGTCAGCGCATCAATAAACGCTTCATGGGCGAAATAATAAGTCGCCCCAATTTGACGACTTTTAAGAATATTGCGAATGCGATGTTTCTTAGCGTCATGCCAAATCCGTTGATATTGAAACATCCCACCTAAAAAACCATTAATCAGCAATTCTTCTTGTTCTTGGCTAATGGCATTTTGTTCAGGTTTTCTGCGCTCACCGGTATTGCGGTTTTTCAGTTTCGGGTTAAGGTCCGTTTCATTGCCATCACCAAAGGAATATTTTTTCACCCTCGCCATACGTTCCATTTGGCGACTAAGTAAATCAATTTCTTTGTAATCCGAACCGCTTTTATTGTCTTTTAAAATCAGCAAATTCAGACGACTTTCAAGGGTGCGTTCAACCCGCCCAACTGGGGCTAAATCATCCCACTTTTCCCGTTCTTTCCAGCTGGCAATTGTTGAAGCCGGAATATTTAACTGACGTGAAATTTCAGCAATCTTATAGCCACTAAAATACATCACCTGCGCCTGTCGCTTACTGTCTGCCGACACTTCCGGCAAAGCCTGTTCAATTGTTTGTTCTTCCATTCATTATCCTTTCTATTTATGAACGCATAATAGAAAGGCTAAGTGCGGTCGTCTTTCGCCCTGCTTTGTGAGAACTAAAGCAACAACCGAAAGCAATAGACCGGCTAAAAAAAGCCTTTCAGAATAATGGCAATCATTGAACCCACTCACTGAAAGGAATAGCCAATGGCAAAACAATCAAAATGGTTTGTGGTTGCAACAGAAGGCGCAACAACAGACGGTCGCACAATCAATCGCACTTGGATTGAGCAAATGGCGGCAAATTACGACCAGAAAAAATACGGTGCACGCATTAATCTTGAACACATTAAATGGCGTTATATGTGGAACGATGATCCGCACTCAAAATGCTATGGTGATGTGATTGGTTTAAAAGCCGAAGAAAACGCTGAAGGTAAATTGCAGTTATTGGCGCAAATCGACCCAACGGACGATTTAGTGAAACTCAACAAAGACCGCCAAAAAATCTACACCTCTATTGAGTGCGACCCGAATTTTGCCGACACCGGTGAAGCCTACTTGGTGGGTTTAGCGGTAACGGACAATCCGGCAAGTCTTGGCACGGAAATGTTGGTATTTTCTGCCGGTGCAAGTGCGAATCCACTTAACAACCGCAAAGAAAAAGCCGAAAACCTTTTCACCGCCGCAATTGAAACCAAATTAGAGTTTGCGGAAGAGCAGGAACCAGTACCATCCATCCTTGAAAAAATCAAAGGCTTGTTTGCGAAAAAAGCCAAAACTGACGATGAACGCTTTGCCGACCAAGCGCAAGCAATTGAGCTTTTAGCGGAACAAACCAAAGAAACATTGGAAAAATTAACCGCACTTTCCGCCGATTTGGCAAAACAACAAGCCGAATTCGCAGAAATGAAAGCCACCAATGAAAGCATTCAAGCCAAATTCACCACGCTTGAAAAAGCACCGTCCGCCGACTTCGGCAAACGTCCAATCGTTGCCGGTGAAGGTAAATCCGAATTTTTAACCGATTGCTAAAGGAACAACCATGCGCAACGAAACTAAACAGAAATTTAATGCCTATGTGGCGCGTGTCGCCGAATTAAACGGTGTAACCAGTAATGATGTGGCTGAAACATTTACCGTCACCCCAAGCGTAGAACAAAAACTGATTGAAAAAGTGATGTTAAGTTCGAACTTCTTACAGTGGATTAATGTCGTTCGTGATCCGTTAATGGAAGCGGAATTGGTCGGTCTTGAAGTGGCTTCCGCGATTGCAAGCACCACAGACACCAACACCAAAGAGCGCGAAACCAAAGACGTTTCCAAAATGACCGGTCGCAAATATAAATGCGAACAAGTCAATTTCGACACGCATATTCCATGGCCGAAACTGGACCAATGGGCAAAACATCCTGACTTCCAGAAAAAATTGGCGAATTTAACGCAAAAAACCATCGCCTTAAACCTCATTATGATGGGGCTAAACGGCACAAGTCGCAGTGAAACCTCCGATTTGTCTTCAAATCCGAAACTGCAAGACGTGAAAAAAGGTTGGTTACAACAAATGCGTGATGATATGCCGTCTCATGTAATGAACGGTGCAAGTACGCAAAACAAAATCAAAGTGGGTAAAGGTCAATCTAAAGACCACGGCTATGAAAACATTGATGCCTTAGTGCTTGATGCCGTCAACACTTTAATTGATGAAGTTTATGCCGATGACACTGAATTAGTGGTTATCTGCGGTCGTGAAATCTTAAACGATAAATACTTCAACATTGTTAACACGGATTTAAAACCGACGGATGACCTTGCAAGCCAAGTGATCATCTCACAAAAACAAATCGGCGGATTAAAAGCGATTCGCGTGCCGTTCTTCCCGAAAAACTCAATCCTGATCACCCGGTTGGATAATTTATCCATCTACATTCAGGAAGGCTCAATGCGCCGTTTCATTAAGAACAATCCGAAACGCAACCGCGTAGAAGATTACTTATCGCAAAACATCGACTACAAAGTCGAAGAATACGGTTGTGCGGCATTAATCGAAAACATCACATTCGAAGATAAAGAATAATGGCTGAACGTCTCTCACCCGCACAAATCCATCTTCGTACCGTCTCCGCTGCAGTGGCTCATGCAGCGGAAACCGAAGACCTAAGCGATTTCACAGAATACGAAAAAATGCTCCGCCTCCTTGCTCGCCATCGAAAGGATTTAAAACAAATCCAATCCACCGAACGCAAAGCGGACTTTAAAAAGAAAATTCTGCCGGACTATCTGCCTTGGATTGA
Organism: Aggregatibacter sp. 2125159857; assembly: GCF_017798005.1. Taxonomy (NCBI): domain Bacteria; kingdom Pseudomonadati; phylum Pseudomonadota; class Gammaproteobacteria; order Pasteurellales; family Pasteurellaceae; genus Aggregatibacter; species Aggregatibacter sp. 2125159857. Next base: position 293,214 of record NZ_CP072548.1, on the reverse strand, counting down.
AGGAGCATTGTCTGCCGGCACAGGCAAACAGGACAACGTTTTAATGACGTGGTGCGTTTGGGCGATTGACTGCAAAGAATATCACCTTGCATTAAACATCGCTGAATATGCGGTTTTCCACGATTTGCAACTGCCTGACCCGTTCACTCGAACCTTATGCACACTGATTGCAGAAGAATTTGCCGACCAAGCCAAAGCGGCGGCAGCGGCAAATCAACCTTTCGAAGTGGCTTATTTGGAACAAGTGCAACGCATCACTGCCGATTGTGATATGCCGGATGAAAGCCGAGCCCGATTATTGCGTGAATTAGGCTTGCTTTTAACCGACAAAAACCCGGAACAGGCGCTGGCATATTTAGAACGCGCCTTGGGCTTAAATCAGTCCATCGGCGTGAAAGGCGATATTAAAAAGCTACGCAAACAATTAAACAACGCCGATGAATAAACGGCGTTGAAACCGAGCAAATCACGCAGCCGCGGGGCGGATTAAAAGTGCGGTGGAAATTCCTAGAATTTTTAACCGCACATCATTAATCCTCACCCCGCTTTTTTTATAGGTGTTTTTATTTTTTATGTCAGACGGTTCCATCTCTATCAAACTCGCCCCGGATTACGAAATGGGGGCAGTGCAAAAACAAGTTGAAGACTACGGGCAAGGCGAAGACCTTGTATTGAACGACCTCTTTTTTCCACCGCTTAAAATCTCCGATTTTCGCAATCAAGCACGACTGGACGGCACTGTCACAACGGCTCGCTTAAAAGATGCCTTAATTGAAGCTATTGCCGCAGTCAATGATGAACTAAATGAGTTCAAACAGCATAGCTCATTGGAATTTTTTGCCGACATTCCCTGCCCAAAAATCAACAATGAAAGCGTATTGGTGTATCGCTATCGCCGCGCCGTCACCTGCTTGGCATTAGCAAATCTGTACGAACGCTACACAAGCTATGACACCACCAATGACGGCGAGAAAAAGGCGGAATTGCTCAAAGATAGCATTGACCAATTGCGACGTGATGCCCGCTTTGCCATCAGTGACATACTCAAACGCCCGAGAGTCGATGCGGAGCTAATCTAATGGAAGTTTACGCGCAACAAAACGACAACTTAGATGCAATCCTGTATCGCTATTTCGGGCATAGCGAAGGTTTGCTTGAAATCGCCTGCGAACTGAATCCGCACTTAATGGATAAGCCCGTTATTCCACTTGGCACACTGGTTCTCTTACCTGAAGCAGACAGTGAAAAGATCAGCGTGGCAAGCGATACCATTCAACTTTGGAGCTGATATGCACGACACGCCAACGAAAGCGTCTTACACATCAGGAATTTTAGCCTTTTTTATTGGACGCATTGCCGATATGTTTTCAAACGTCAATTGGGCGGACGTCGCCTCAATCACCGGTATTGTGATCGGTGTCGCCACATTCCTGGTGAATTGGTATTACAAGAAAAAAGATTTTGAATTAAAAGAAAAAGAATTAAACCAACGGAGCCATCACCATGATTAAGCGAACAGCAAAATACATTTGTGCCGTCTCGGCGGTTGTTGGACTTGTTATTGCCACGCATGGTAATGAAATTCGTACATCAGAAAAAGGACTATTACTGATTGGCAATGCAGAAGGTTGCCAACAAAAACCTTATCAATGCCCGGCAGATATTTTAACTGTCGGTATCGGCACAACGGGATCCGTTGAAAAAATAGAAACCAATAAAATTTACACACTGCAAGAAATTGCCGACTTGTATGCCAAAGGCATTAAGCAAGCCGAAAAGTGCGTGAATACCTATGCCAACGGTCAAGCTATGCCACAAGGGGGATTTGATGCGTTGACATCAATCACATTCAATGTTGGTTGTGGTCGATTAAAAAACAGCACCCTTTTTAAAATGGCTCGACAAGGTTACAGCAAAACTATGTGCGGCCAGTTTGAACGTTGGATTTACGCAGGCGGAAAACCACTGAAAGGCTTAATTGAAAGACGACAAAAGGAGAAAGCATTATGTTTGGGTTCTTAACGAAAAAAGAAAAATACATTTTATTGGTTGGCCCACTCATGCTTGTGGCGATTATCCTGTTTCAAGGGTGGCAAGCTAACCACTGGCGAGCAGAAGCCGCCAAAGAAGAACAATTAAAATTGCAGTGGGAGGCATCCTACATAGCATTGAATGAAAGCGTGGATAAATTCAATGAGCAACAAAAAGCACTCACAGAAGCCGTCAATCAGTTAAAAATCTCTCAAACCAAGCAAACACAGGATTTAAAAAATGCACTTAAAAAACACCAAGATTGGGCTAATACTCTTGTGCCTGATGATGTTATCGGCGTGTTCAAGCGCCCCGAAAATCATTAAACAACCGATACTTTGCCCAACGGCGGCAGAGTGCGGTCAAATTTCGCCTCAAATTCGCACCAATGGCGAACTGGCAGAAGCCTATCAACAAACACAACATCGACTGAACCTATGCGTCATTGAAAACGACAGCCTGAAAAAGTGCATAGAAGAATTTAATAAGGAAACCGCCAAATGACCGACCAATTTGACCGAGCGCAACAACTGGAAGAAATGGCGCGTGAAATTGCCATCAAAAAACACCGCACTTTCAAAGCGATCAGCCGTGTTTATTGTGAAGATTGCGATGCCCCCATTCCCGAAAAACGCAGACAATTGATTCCGGGTGTTAGCCGTTGCGTTGCTTGCCAAGAAATTGAAGAAAAACGCCAACAACAATTTAGAAAGTAGGTTAATCATGTTGTTCACAATTTACAGTAAAAAAGAATTGAAAGAGGAATTTACGCATTACGGTCGCTTTTACGGCGTGCCGGTTTACGTAAATATGAATCTTGAGGCACCTAAAATTGTTACTCAAAATTTTATTCCTGAATTTTGCTTAGATATTGTTGAGGCTTTTCTAAGTTTGGCAGTAACAACTATGCAAATGATGAATATTAGTTATGAGCCACTTTATAAAATTGAACTAACAAAGCCGATTGATAAATGAAAAAACCCAACCAACTGCGCAAAATCCTTGAACAAAGCATTCCCGACTTTGTAAAAAATCCCGACCGCTTGCAGCTTTATGTGGACGGCGGTCAAATCGTTGCCACTGGTGCAGAATCATTCAGTTTTGAATATCGCTACACTATCAACATCATCGTAACGGATTTTGCCCAAGACATCGCCGGTCTGATTGTCCCAGTCATTGCCTACCTGCGCACCAATCAGCCCGAAATCTTTGAAAATCCACAACGCCGCGAAAATGCGTTCAAGTTCCAAGTTGATTACAACAATAACAACACTGCCGACATCTCCTTTGAAATCATGCTGACCGAACGTGTCGTGGCAAAACAAACCGCCGATGAAGTCAAAATGCACTATGCCAAAGAGCCGGTTTGGGATAACCCGAAGGTGAAAGTTTACCTCGAGAATGAAAACAACCTGATTTTTGATGGTGAAAAATGGCAACCGTAGAACAAGTGCAGGCAAAACTGACCGCCCTGATTAACAACCTGTCGCCACAGGCACGCCGACAACTGGCGCGCAATATTGGGCAAGCCCTACGCAAAAGCCAACAGGCGAGAATCGCACGGCAACAAAACCCCGACGGCACCGCCTTTGAACCACGCAAACCACAAAAACAATTTGGCAAAAAGAAAGGCAGAATCAAACGCAAAGCCATGTTCGCCAAGTTGCGTACCGCTAAATATTTAAAAGTGTGGTCAAATGGTAATGAGGTTTCAGTAGGCTTTAATGGGTCAAACGCAACCATTGCAAACGTGCATCAATACGGGTTGAAAGGCACGGTTAATAAAAACAAAGGTGTTAAGGTGCAATATGCCCAGCGTGAATTGCTGGGCTTTTCGGAAAGTGATGTGGAATTAATTGAAAACTTAATTATTGAGCAACTAAGTCTTTAGATTTTGATTTGATGTGCTTGCGAATAATGTGCGCCCAATAGCAATAGACTACGAGTGCAGCAACACCAAGGAAAAAGTTGATTTCAACAAGCCAAAGCACAGAACCTAGCATTAACATGTAAAGAAATAATGCAGGAGCGGCAATAATGCCGGACACAACCCAAGGCAATGCAATAAAGCCAAAACCGACAGCGAGACCCAATAAGCCAACTGCGAGAATAAATAAAGAAAGTATTGCGATCATATCCCCCTCCTTTTGTTTGGTTAATTATTAAGCCAAGAAAAGAACCTTGTCAATAAAAGCGAGTAATTAAGAATGAATAATTTACAACTCACTGTTTTATTAAATGCCATTGATAAAATAAGCGCTCCGATGAAAAACGCTTCGAAAAGTATAGGCGTACTTTCTGAACAGCTTAAAACAAGCAAAATGGCGTTAAAAGATCTTGAAAAGTTACAAAATAAAATGAGTTCGTTCTCCCGTCAAAACGAACAAATAAAAAAAAGTTCTGATGTAATTTCTAAACATACTCAAAAGTTAGAAAACTTACGCCGTAAAGCATCAGAAATGAAACATACCCGGATTAATTTAAAAACCGACATTAGCGATCATGAGCGTTATTATCAATCCTTATTAGCTAAAGGAAAACACACTGAAGCAACGGCAATTCGTTTCAAGATTATGTCTCTTAGTAAAGAATACGAGAGTTTAAAAGAGAGTATCAAGAAAAATAGCAAATCTCTCAATACCGAACATAATAGTTTAAAAGCAAGTCGCCGAGAAAAGGCTAAACAGCTATTACAGCTACGCAATTTAAGAAAAGAATTAAAAGAGAGTGGAATTAACACTAAAGAATTTACAAAATATCAAGGAAATCTTGCAGAAAAAATAAAACTGGCTAACACAACAATAGAAAAACAACAAGCACAACTAGATAAACTCAATACCAAACAAGCAGCTTATAGTAAATACCGAGGGCAAGTCGAAACATTAAAAGACATTAGTGGAAAAGCGCAAATGGTTGGGGCGCAAGCATCAGCAGCAGGCGCGACCATCACAGCACCTCTTACAAAATCCGTAAGTGATTTTATGAACTTTGAAGATGCCATGGTGGGCGTGGCAAGACAAGTACAAGGATTAAAAGATAATGCCGGCAACTTCACGCCTGAATTTGACGAATGGAAAAATAAAATTCAAGCCCTATCCACGGAATTGCCACTCACTACCGTCGAAATCGCCAATATGATTGAATCGGCGGCTAGGATGGATATTCCAAAAGACGAATTGGAAGATTTCGTGCGATTAAACACGCAAATGGCAACCGCCTTTGATGCGGCAAACCCTGATGAACTTACTGAAAACTTTGGTAAGGTGAGTAAAAACTGGAATTTATCTATTCAAGCCTCAAAAGAATTGGCTGATTCGATTAACTATCTTGATGATAATGCTATTTCGAAAGGTGATGCCATTATTGGTTTTATGAATCGCCTAGGTGGCATTAGTGCGGTAGCAAAAATTACCGATAAAAATGTTGCCGCACTTGGTTCTACTCTTATGACGTTTGGTTCCGATGAAAGTTCAGCAGCAAATGCGGTCAGCTCTACATTTAGCCGGCTTTCTCGATCGACAACCATGAAGCCGGTAAAAAGAGGGTTAAAGGCATTAGGGCTAGATGCAAGCAAAATTCAAAAAGGTATGGTAAAAGACGCTCAAGGCACATTGATGACCATCATAGCGCGCATAAAAACTATTCCGGAGCATTTACGTTCTGCCGTCTTGACCGATATTGTAGGTGGAAACTATGGCGATGAAATTATAAAACTGGTGAATAAAACCGATGAATGGAAACGTCAAATTGCCTTAGCCAATGACGAATTAGCACAAGGTTCAATGAACCGTGAATTTCAAACACGGATGAAAGCACTTTCATCAACGTGGGGAATTTTTAAAAATCAAATTTTTAACCTGAACTCAACCATTGGCGGAACACTCGCACCAACACTCGATTCACTAATGAAAAAGATTGGCGGGCTGATTGATAAGGGCAATAAATGGATTCAGGCGCATCCGAAACTTGCTAAAAATATTTTATTAGTTGCAGGCGCAATCGGCGGATCGCTCACTGTGTTTGGTGCGCTTGCTTTCGCGTTAAGTTTTGTGCTTTATCCTATCGCACGCTTATTTCTTGGGGTAAGCAAACTCAACATCCTTTTACCGAAATTCGCAGGGCAAATTAGCGGGGTGGGCGGAACGATTGTAAGATGGCTACTTTCGCCACTTAAACTATTGCCTATGCTTCTTTCCCCGGTAGGCATCGCTTTTATGGCAACGGCATTGCTGATCTACAAATACTGGAACCAAGTCAAAGCTTTTTTTGGTGGCTTCTGGGAGGGATTAAAATCAGGTCTTGCTCCGGTAATTGAAAAATTCAAGCCACTAGGCGCATTATTCGGTGTCGTGGTGGAGTGGCTTGAAAAAGCTGTGAAATGGTTCACCGACTTAATTTCACCGGTGCAAAGTACACAGAAAGACCTAGATGCCGCCGCAAGCGCAGGCAAAAAATTTGGTGAATGGCTTGCCGCAGGCATTGATTTAGTCACCAAACCTTTACAATGGCTAATGGATAGCATCCAATGGGTGATAGACCACATGCCGAGTATCGAAAAATTTGCTAAAGAATATGGCAATCGAATGAGCGATACAGCGACTATGGCAGCAAATACAGGTTTTGCAAATGGTGGCTATGTGGGCAATGGCGGCAAATATGAACCAATGGGCATTGTGCACGGTGGTGAATATGTCATGACGAAAGAAACCACCTCCCGTCTTGGCGTGCCGTTGCTTAACGCCTTGAACTACGGTAAAAACGCCTTATTGGCGACAGGATTGAGCATGAGTGTGGCAACTGCTGCGCCAATTCAGGTAGATAACCGACCACCGCTTGCTGCACATCCTGTCGTGGCACAATCCGTTGCACAACCCATGGCGGTGAACATCACCATCAACGCCGCTCCGGGTCAAGATGAACGCACTATCGCCCGCATGGTTGCGCAAGAAATGCAACGCATCCAAAATCAACAACAGGCAAGACAGCGCAGCAGTTTGCGCGACAGAAACTAACAAAAGGGCGAAAGCCCTTTTTTGTTGCACCCAATTCCACACATTTTCATACTCGCACTTTCTCTCCGCATCGCCAAAAATACGGATTATTTAACCCGTAAGGCTACCTATGTCCGCAGAAATTAACCGCCGAATTGATAACCTCATTCGCTTTGGCTTAATTGCCGAAGTGGACCATGCTAATGCCAAAGCGCGGGTAAAGTGCGGTCAAATTCTCACAAGTTTTTTGCCCTTTATTACGTTGCGTGCCGGTACAACAAAAACATGGTCACCACCTACAGTTGGCGAACAATGTGTCATCTTGGCTTCAAGTGGTGAGCTCACCACTGCCTGCATTTTAGTGGGGCTATACACCCAAAACAGCCCAAGTAATTCGCCGGATGTGCATGTCATCGAATTTGCCGATGGCGCGAAAATTGAATACAAACAATCCACCGGTGCCTTGGTTGTTGCAGGCATTAAAACCGCCGCCATTACCGCTGTAAACCAAATTGATATTGATTGCCCAACGGTGAACATCAAAGGCAATGTCAACATCATGGGCGCACTTACCACCGCAGACAACGGCGGTACTAAAGGCAACATCAGCATCAGTGGCAATGTGGAAGTGAAAGGCACTGTCACTGCAAAAGGCGATGTGAAAGCGGGTTTAATCAGCTTGCAGAACCATACTCACCAAGAACAAGGCGACGGTAAATTAACATCGAAGGCAAAATAATGAATAGATTCACCGGTGAAAAAATCACAGACGAAACCGCACATATCAAACAATCCATTGCGGACATACTGCTCACGCCCATCGGCTCGCGCATCCAACGCCGAGACTATGGCAGCCGCATTCCGGAACTGATAGACCGCCCCATGAACCATGCTTTGTTGTTACAACTTGCTGCCGCCTCTGTCATGGCATTAACCAAGTGGGAACCCCGCATTCAAATCAGTAAGTTTCAGCCGCGCATCAGCGAAAACGGCATTGTCTGCACCATCGTGGCTCGTAAGCGAAATAACAATCAAAACGTGAATTTTGATGATTTATTCTTAGGAATTGGTGGAAAACAATGAGTGAATTAATTGATTTAAAAAAACTGCCTGCGCCAAAGGTCGTGCAAGAACTCAGTTATGAAACTTTACTTGCTCAGCGAAAAGCAAAATTTCTGTCATTACAAGAAAATGATGATATACGTCAACATTGGCAGGCTAGATTAGAATTAGAAAGCGAGCCGGTGGTGAAATTGTTAGAAGAAAATGCTTATTTAGAATTATTACTCAGAACACATATTAACGAATCCGCTAAAGCCGTGATGCTTGCTTACGCCACAGGATCAGACTTAGACCAATTAGGGGCATTATTCGGAATTAAGCGATTAATGATTCAAGCAGGAGGTTTAAACGCTCACCCGTCTATTCCCACCCAATATGAAGATGATGAACGTTTTCGCACACGTATTCAAATGTCATTAGAAGGTTTAACTACGGCCGGTAGTCGTGCAAGCTATAAATTTCATGCACTTTCCACCTCTGCAAAAGTAAAAGACATTGATGTAACAAGCCCAACTGCAGGCACGGTGAAAGTCGCTATATTGTCAACAGAAGGGCAAGGAACAGCAGACGGAGATTTAATTAAAGCGGTAAAAGAACAGCTTAATGCCGAGCATATTCGCCCACTGACTGATACAGTGTTAGTCGAGAGTGCAGTGATTTTAACTTATGAAATTCAGGCAACCATTACTCTTTATCCATCGGTACTAGAAAGTGCTGTTATGGATAATGTCAACCAAGCCATTGCAAATTATGTAAATAAACAACACTCACTTGGCATTGATATTACTCGCTCAGGCATTTACGCAGCCTTGCATCAAGAGGGCGTACAGAATGTAAAACTGAATCAACCGCTTGCAGATTTAATCGTTGAATCTCATCAAGCAGCATATTGCACGAAAATTAAAGTCAGTGTAGGCAGCCGAGATGAATAACTATCTACTGCCCACAGGGTCAAGCAAGTTAGAGAAACAATTATCGAATACGTTTTCAGCAATTTCGGAAATTCCTGTACCCATTCGCCTTTTATGGAGCGCTGAACATTGCCCCGTGAATTTATTGGCGTGGCTTGCTTGGTCACTCTCAATTGAAGAATGGGACGACGACTGGAATGAAGAGAATAAACGGCAAGCCATTTTAAATAGCATCCACGTTCATAAGCACAAAGGAACTATTTCAGCAATTCGCCGAGTGATGAAGTCAGTGGGTTATGGCGAAGTGGATATTATCGAAAACCAATCACTTAAAACATGGAATGGTGAACTAAGTTTTGATGGTTCAGACACCTTTGAGCATGAAGAAATGCGCTGGGCAGAATACAAAATTGTTCTGCATCAGCCAATTACCATTGAAGAATCAAAACAAGTGAGACGGATTTTAAATGAAAATGCCCCTGCACGTTGTCATTTGGTCGCATTTAATTTTACAAGGGCTGGTCATCGTTGGGATGGCAACATCAATTTTGACGGAAACTTTACTTTTGGAGAAGTATAAATGGGGAAAATTACTGAGCAACAACAATGGGAAGAAGATATTTATCTCATTGAAAAACAAGATAAGGTGCTAGGCGGAGAGCTCGGCGTAATTAACGTACAAGCTAAACAACTCGCCAACCGAACCAAATATTTAAAAGGTCAAGTGGACACCATCAACCTAGACCGCACAGGCTACGCTCCAAAAGCCAGCCCTGCATTCACTGGCGTCCCTACCGCTCCTACAGCTGTATTGGGCACGAACAACACACAAATCGCCACAACCGCATTTGTAAAAACTGCAATTGCTGCATTGGTGGGTTCTGCGCCAGCAGCATTAGACACATTGGAAGAATTGGCACGAGCATTAGCAGGCGATGCAAACTTAAAAGCGACGTTGCTTGAGGAAATCGGCAAAAAAGCCAATGCCAGCCACACGCACACAATGGCGCAAATTACCGATTTTGCCACTAATCAACTCAATACGGAGGATCTAGATACCGTTGTGAAAACAGGTATTTATGGTCAGGGGGCAAATCGTAATGCGACATTGGCACGCCATTACCCAGAAGAGGGGAAATCAGGCATGCTGATTACCCATAAAGAATCTGGCAATAGCACTCATCAAATTTTTACTGTGTTTGACACAGGGCATCAATATTCCCGCGGGAAAAATGCACAACAACAATGGCTCCCTTGGGTCCGTATTGATGGCATAGATAAAGCCAACGCCATTGATTTTAATGCCTTACATGATTTATTTATTGGTATCCCAATCCCTTATCCGCTCTCTAGCGTCCCAACAGGTTGCTTAGCGATGAACGGACAACGGTTTGATACTCGTCGTTATCCAAAATTAGCACAGAAATATCCGTCAGGGCAGTTGCCTGACTTGCGCGGTGAATTTATTCGTGGCTGGGATAATGGACGTGGTGTGGATGTAGGGCGGGCGTTGTTGTCGGCTCAAGGGGATGCAATTCGGAATATTACAGGTGAAGTGAACACCGATAATGGCTGGTTCTTTAATACGCTTGTAGGCGCATTTTATGATTCGAAAGAGGCATACACCAACCAACAGAAACAAAGAACACGAGCACAAGTAATACCTGCGAATGATACACCTGACCTTAAGAAAGGTTATTTTGGCTTTAATGCTTCTCGTGTTGTGCCAACTGCCAATGAAAACCGCCCACGCAATATCGCCTTCCATTATATTTGCCTTGCTGCTTAGGAGAACACAATGACAGTTATTTTTAACACAGACGGCTTTGCTGAAAATTCAGGCGAAATCACCGTGTATTGCACTGACAACCAAGGTATTTACAGCCACAGCGCAACCGAATATGTGAGCGAAGGCGGTAGCCTTTCCGCAGGCAGTTATTTAGATGCGCCGCCACAACCGAAACAAGGATTTGTCATTGTGCGAGCAGATAACAGTTGGCAATATCAAGCCGACCATCGAGGAACCTATTACAGCAAGGACACAGGCGAAAAAGTAGAACATACCGTACTAGGTGAATTGCCCGAAAATTTAACCGCACTTGCACCACTTGCCGAACCATGCAAATGGAACGGTACAGCATGGGTAAAAGATGAAGCGAAAATTGCTGATAATTTTACAACAACCCAAACTCGTCTTATCGGCAACATCGATGAGCACGCGGCAAAAATCTACAGCACCTGGACTCGATTTGAATTGGAGTACCGTGAGCGCCAAGCAGCGGCGGAAGCCTACAAATCCGCAAATTACGAAGGTGAGTGCAGCCGTTATATCACGGACTTTGCTCAACGTGCCGGGCTAGATAATAAGGCCGCGACAAATCTTATCTTAATGCAAGCTGCGGGGCTTGAGAAACTACTGGTTGAGCTGGCTAACCAGCGCATGCGTAAGTATGAGCTCAAAGCCCCTAATCTTACTCTTGAGCAACTGCAATCAATCCATGATGACATTATCAAGCAAATGGATAACTTGATGGAGGCATATCAAAATGGCTAAGGTTTATTTAGCGATGTACAAACACAAACGTGACTGGTGCAAAGAGCCAGTCAAAGCGATAGCCGACCGCATTACTCGATTTTTCACCAAAGGCAAATATTCTCACTGCGAGATTGCCATTGAGCGCATTGAGTTTGGTAATGGGCATCATTATGAGCATGCGACAGTATATGACTGCTACTCCTCATCGGTGCAAGATGGCGGCGTGCGTTGCAAACAAATTGATGTATCTGATAACACCAAATGGGATTTAATCCCCCTTAATGATATCACCGAAACGCAAATCAAAGCCTATTTTAACCGCACTTTTGGGGGGAAATATGACTGGTGGGGTGCGTTAGGTATCGTGCTTGGCATCAAACAAAAACGCTCAAAATATTTTTGTAGTGAGTGGTGCTTTAATGCGATTTGCGGTAGCGAGAATGGTTGGCGGTTTAGTCCGAATCAGTTGGTTGCAATCTTTCAAAGATAGACGGCGGGTAATTCCGCCGTTTTTATCCGTCCGACTCTACCAAACCGCCCTTTGTTAGTTTAAATACCACAACGCCAAGCGCTACCACTCGTTTTTAAATCCTTACAAAATAGCCCTATCTTTTCAAACCATAGGGCGAAAATATGTCTGAAGAATTCTTGCATGGTGTCAAGGTAACGGAGATTTCCCAAGCCTTACGCACGCTAACCACCTCATCCACGGCTGTCATCGGCTTGGTTGCTACTGCACCTGATGCCGACAATGCTGTGTTCCCGTTAAATAAACCTACCTTACTCACCGGCATCACCTCTGCTGTCATTGCCAAAGCAGGTAAAAAAGGCACGTTATCTCGTGCATTAGATGGCATTGCGGACATTGTGAATTGTAAAGTCGTTGTTATTCGCGTGGAAGAAAGCGAAGACGAAAGCCAAATGAAAGCCAATGTTATCGGCTCCGTGGATAGCGAAGGCAACTACACCGGCTTGAAAGCCTTTTTGGTGTCTGCGTCTGTGTGCGGTGTTAAACCACGCATTTTCTGTGTGCCGAAGTATGATTCACAAGATGTCACCACAGAATTGGTGAGTGTGGCACAAAAACTCAACGGCTTTGTGTATGCCTCTTGCTATGGTTGCAATACCAAAGAACAAGCCGTCACCTATGGTCGCAACTTTTCCCAACGGGAACTCATGCTGATCTTAGGTGATTTCCAATCTTTCAACCCAATCACTAAACAAACCGAAGTGGATTATGCTGTGGTACGCGCCGCTGCAATGCGTGCTTACCAAGACAAAGAATATGGTTGGCATACCTCCATTTCAAACAAAGGGCTAAACGGTGTCACCGGTGTAACGAAGCCACTTTCTTTTGACATTAACGATTCCGCAACGGATGTGAATTATCTCAATGAAAATGGCATCACCTGTTGCGTCAATCACAACGGCTTTAAGTTCTGGGGACTTCGCACCCGTTCCGCTGACAAACTGTACCTCTACGAAAACTACACCCGCACGGCGCAAGTTCTCAAAGATACGATTGCACAATCCTTTGACTGGGCGGTCGATAAAGACATTTCCGTGTTGTTGGTGAAAGAAATCGTGGCGGCAATTAATGCTAAATGGCGCGAATTCACCGCAAAAGGTTATTTAATTGGCGGCAAAGCCTTTGTTAATTCGGAACTGAACACGGCAGCGACATTAAAAGATGCCAAACTGCTCATCTCTTATGATTACTGCCCGGTTCCGCCGCTTGAACAACTTGGATTCAACCAATACATCAGCGATGAATACTTGGTTGACTTCGCCCGCGAAATCGCAAAAGTAGGAGCATAATCCCATGGCTTTACCAAGAAAATTAAAACTCATGAACTTCCTCGGCAACGGCAATTCCTACCGTGGACAAATCAATGAAATCACTCAGCCTAAACTTGCCATGAAACTGGAAGAATACCGTGCAGGCGGTATGTTTGGCCCGGTAAAAGTAAATTTAGGCTTAGAAGGGTTAGAAGTGCAGTTCAAAATGGGCGGCTACATGACCGAATTGGTCAAAGAATTTGGCGGTTCCATTGACGGCACGGCATTACGTTTCGCCGGTTCATATCAACAGGACGACACCGAAGAAGTCACTTCCATCGAATTGGAAATGCGTGGTCGTTTTGGCGAAATCGACAATGGCACCAACAAATCAGGTGACGACACTGAACAAAGCTACACCGTGCCGTTGACCTATTACAAAATCATCGAAAACGGCAAAGACATCATCGAAATTGACTTGCTCAACTCCATCTTTGTTGTCAACGGCGTTGACCGCTTAGCGGAACACCGTAGCGCCATCGGCATTTAATTCACACACCACCGCCCCGTCACAGGGGCATTTTTAAAATCTTCACTTAGCCCCTCTTTATGAAAGAGGGAAATTTTAAAAGGATAAAACGATGAAAAATGAAACCTCAACTATCATCACATTAAGCCAACCCATTAAACGCGGCGACAAAGAAATCACCGAAATCACCGTCAATAAACCCACCGTGCCGGCATTAAAAGGGCTAAAACTCATGGACGTGTTTAGCACCGATGTGGATGCACTGCGTATTTTATTGCCACGAGTCACCCAACCGGTCTTACACCGTGCCGATTTTGACACCATGGAAGTGGCGGATTTCGTGGAACTGGCAGGGGCTGCCGTCGGTTTTTTAGGGAAGAACTCGGAAACGACCGAAGCGGAAGTGACCGAGTAATTCTGATTTCGGCAACCGTGGAAGATGCCATGGCAGACATTGCCATGATTTTCCACTGGCAACCGCAAGCCTTTGAAAATATGACCATAACCGAACTCATGCAATGGCGTGAAAAAGCGAGAGAACGTAGTGAAACAGAAACTGATTGATTACCTATTTAATTTACCACGATACATTGTATGGCGAGGGATAATCATCATCTCGATTATTGTTTGGCTGCTTGTCGTTTTCGGCATTGCTTTTTTATTTTGCTAATTCACCAAGTGCGGTCAGAAATAAACAAATTTTTTGACCGCACTTTTCTTTGAGATACCCAATGAAAGCGACTTTAATTTTCTTTTTTTATTTTTTCGCCATCGTTGCCGTGGCAGGTTTTGCGACGTTTTTAATGTTCCATCATATTGAGGGATGGGGCTGGTTGGTATTTATTGATGCATTACTGATTGCCACAACTGTCAAAGTCAGTGATAAGGATTAGCCTATGTTCCAAAACTTCGCCCTTGCCGCCTTGGGCATGTTTATCTTTGCCCGCCAAACCGTTCCGTTTCAAACCTTAGATCGCCAATCCTCATGGCGACACCCAACCAACTCCGTGGTGGGGGCTATGCCGAAAGCGCAGTTCACCGGCAAAGAAAGCGAAACCGTGACAATTAACGGCAAACTGATCCCTGAAATCACCGGGGGAAGATTTTCCATTAAAGCCCTCGAACTTATGGCGGACAGTGGCGGTGCATTTCCGCTGATTGACGGTGGCACTTTTGAAATCATCGGCTTCTTCGTCATCGAATCGTTGCAAGAAACTCGCTCGGAATTATTCGGCGATGGTGCGCCACGCGCCATTGATTTCACACTTAATCTCAAACGCACCGATGACCCTATGCTAATTGAAATTGCCGACTCGATAGCGGGGATGTTCTAATGTTGGATTTTGAACGCAAAAATCACCGCACACCTGCTTTTAAAGTGGTGATCACCACCAAAGACAAAAAACAGCAAGACATCACGCAAGTGGTATCAAGCCGATTAATCACGTTGTCTTTGACAGATAATCGCGGCTTAGAAGCGGACACACTTGATTTAGAACTCTCCGACCATGACGGCAAACTGGCTTTGCCGCCACGCAATGCCATAATCAGCCTTGCATTGGGGTGGAAAGGAAAACCACTGATTGACAAAGGGCAATATTCAGTGGATGAAGTACAGTTTTCAGGTGGCGCAGGTTCGGCAGATAGATTAACCATCAGAGCAAGAGCGGCGGATTTAAAAGGCTCATTTTCCGAACAAAAAGAACGCTCATTTGATAAGAAAACCTTAGGCGAAATAATTGACACCATCGCCAAAGAAAATCAACTCAAAAGCCAAGTGGAAAAAGAGCTTACAAATCGATTCATCGACCACATCGACCAAACCAATGAGAGCGACATCAATTTACTGATACGCCTTGCGGAAGAACATGGTGCCATGTGTACGGTGAAAAATGGCACGTTGTTATTTATGCCATTAGGCAAAGGCAAAACCGTCACAGGGAAAGATATTCCACTGCGCAAAATTACCCGCAAGAATGGCGACAACTACAATTTTTCTATTGCCGAAAGTGAAAACTACAAAGCCGTGCGAGTGTATTGGCATGATACGACCACGGGCAAACGTGGCGAAATTATCATAGATAAAAATACTAAGATTGTGAAAAAACAGCGTATGACAAAAGGCAGAACGCTAGCAGATGGTACAGTAAAAGGCAGACGATTAACTAAAATAAAATATAACACCATTGAGCAAAAAGCCCCTGTGGAAAGTGACAATGATAAAATTAAAAGCCTTCGTGTTACTTATCCTTCAGAAGCTAGAGCTATCACTGTCGCCAAGTCTGCTTTTGATAGGTTAAAACGTGGCGTGGCAACCTTTAACCTGAATCTTGCCTTTGGCGAACCTGATTTAATACCGGAAACACCCCTAGAACTTTCAGGCTTCAAATCTGAAATTGATGCAACGAATTGGCTCATTACAAGAGTGACACACAATCTTTCAGATGGCGGCTTTACCAGTCAAATTGAATGCGAACTGAAAGTGGAAGATGATGAGGTGGACGTGAAGAAAGTGAAAAAATAAAGCGGTCGATTGACCGCTATTTTTACCAAGATTCCATCTTGAATAATCGCCCAGAATTATCTTTTGCATCATTCAATTCTAAGATAATTTCGTCAGGTTGAACACCTTCATCTGCTAATGTCACAACTTCATCTGATAATAACGTAATAAAGTGTTGAATGCCAAATTGGGAGTATTCGCGGATAACATTTAATAGGTTTCTTTTCGGATTATTATCTAAAGATTCTAAAATACCATCATGATAAATAAATAAAGAATATCCTTGCTCTGCATAATAACGAGCAATAGCCATATCAAATGCAATACACAATAACTTTTTGAACGATGTTCCTTTATCTTTATGATTTTTTATACCTTGATTCTCGAAATAAGCATCAAAATCAATATATCCTTTTGTATTTTGCTCAACCTTAATAATTGCCTGCTCTCCAACGACATCCATAATAATTGAAACAAAATAATCCCGAATTTTGATGAACTGACTATTTGAATCATTTCGCACTTTATATGTTAGGTCTTGTTCAATAGATTGAACCAAATCACCACGTTTCTGTTTTTCTTCAGTTAAAATAGCATTTGCATTAGAGAGATCTTCAATAACGCTTTTTTGCTGTTCTAAAAGAATGAGCTCAGCTCTATTTTTATCTAAGAACGCAGATGTTTGTTTATATTTTTCAAAAATTTCCTTTTCATTAAGAAATGATAATTTTTCACTTCTTTCTTGATTTAGTTCCATCAAGCGAGATTGAATACTTCCTATTCTAGAATTTGTTTTTTCCAAATCATTAGATAAGTATTCATTTCTCTCTTGGTTAATAGCCTGATTAAACCTAATTAGTTGATCAAAATCTTTTTTCAACTGATTAGAAAAAAACACGCCTGCTTCTTTAAAAAGAGAGTCAGCCTCTGTTGTATCAAAAAGAATTTTTGTTGGCTTTAAGGAGCTTTCAAGGCGTTGCTTTCGCCCTTCTAGTTGGTACAACTGAGCATTTAATGAAACAATATTATCATCAATATTATCGACCAATTTTCGGATACTTTCTTTATCTTCGCTTCCAAAATCAAGTTTTGACAATGCAATTTCAGCATTAGAAATTTGTGTTTTAATAAATGCAATTTGTGCCTCGATTTCTGAAAATCCTTTATGATCTATCCGATTAATTTTTTTTCTTAATTTAATTTCTTCATTTAATGCCTTGATTTCATCTTCTTTATTATACAGACGACTCAATAGCTCATCATCAAACCCCAACAAACGAGATAGAAAAGGTTTCCAATCCTTATCTTTTGAACGGCTATTACGACTTAATTTGAATACATCTGTAAAATCAGACTGCGTACGAAGCAAGTAAGCAAAAAATTTACGGTAAGAATACCCTCTTAGAAATTTAAATCCTAATAGACCTTCTAAATAGCTACGAGCCTCCCTAAAACTTAGTTGATAAGCTGACCACTCATCCGGCATTAATCCCTGAAAATCTTGATTGGGGGAAGTATGCTTCTTAAAACTTATTTTTGAAGGATTACGCACAGTTCTACAAATTGTTAAATACTGGGGGATTTCTTCCGTTTTTGAATCATTTAAGTATATTTCAAGGTAAAACTCAAAGTCATTAAGCTTATCTACGGATAATAAAATATGTTTTTGATGCTCGCAAATCAAACAAAAATCAATAATTTGGGCTAATGTAGATTTACCTAGATTATGGGAATGCTTTTTTCCATCATCTAAATATTTCTGTTTACTCATAACTGTTCCAACAACTGCATTGACACCGTTATTGAACATTAAGGTTTTAAAAATATTCTCTTTATTTGAGTAAAGCTTCATTAATCGCATTTTATTTTCCTATATATTCAAAGGAATCATTTGTTGAGTGATACTCAACCAAACCCAATAAATAAAGTAAATTTATTGCCGGCATAAATAAAACATAGTCGCAATCCGTTGCTTTTTTTACAACGGAAAGTAATTCATCAAAAGAGATGTATCTACCTGCCTTTAATGATTTCAACATTAAAGTTGCAGCATACATAACTGATTTGTCAGGATCCGTATATTTATCAGGTTGAATTTTTATCATATCCTACTCTTTGCGACCTATATCACAATTCCAATACATATAATAAACTAACACTCGAACCCTTCTCTCGAAATCTCTACTTCGAGTCTTTTCACTCTCAACAAAAAGAGAAATTAATCTTTCTAACCTCGCATTGATATAATTATCACTATACAGTGATTCAAGTTTTGCTTTAGTATCTAAAACGAGGTCTTTATAGTCTTCCTTTAGCGAGTTATTTTCGGGATTACGCAACACATCATCGATTTGCCTAATGTATGGGTCAAAGTAGTCCATCATTATTTCAGCAAAATCAGGTGAGGCATTGTTCTTCTCGTTCTTTGTAACTAAATCGCAACGTTCCAATAAACTATTATTGTCCTGATTTTGACAACTGGAAACGACTAATGACTTACATCTTTTTATTACATCTGCAATATGGCTGGTTGTCAATAACTCCGCATAAACTTCAATTAAGTGCTCAAGCCCTGCTTCCCTGATAATTTCTGGATAGCTACTAATTAAACGATCAAGATATTCTCTGCCTAATATTGCAATATTTTCATAAGGTAAACCTGTTTGTTGGTGAATAAGATTGATTAGCTCTGGATGAGATTTCCCCGTTTCTTTTCTATTTGTCATTAATAAATAGAAACCGATTTTCTCACTTTTCACCATTTGTTTTAACTTAGGAAGTTCCCCTTCAATAATATCTCTAAAATCTTTAAGTCCTGTCGTGAGGTTTAATTTCTGGGTGTGTTTTGCCTGAATAACAACTATCTTACTTCCTTCTGTTTTCCAAGGTTTGGCTGCACTTGGAAAATTATTTGCTGTTCCGGAAAAGGTGCCATCACGCCCACCATCAGGACCTTTAGAAAATCCAGTTACACCACGACCAAGAATTTTAGCACAACAGGTAACGACAAAAACTTCAAAATCGGCATCATTTGTAATAAGTGAAACAAAGTTCATGTTATCCATCCATTTTTATTAATAATCACATCTAAAATGAGCTAATTCTAAACCTCTACCCACAAATACTCTCACAAGGCACACCATCTCTATCCCTATCCAGTTTCTGCATGCCGCACTCCCTCAAATGGAATTTCGCGTCATCACAGCTATCCATATCTTTGCAGGTGCGTTTGCCGTCGTCACAACTAAACTGCTCCGCATTGGTTTTTTTGCTTTTGGCAAGGGTAGGGGCTGAAATCAAACAAAGTGCGGTTAAAATTAAGAATAGTTTTTTCATTGTTTTATCCTAATAAAAAGCCCACGTTCTCCACGGGGGCTTGTGTGATTATGCAATCACACATAATACGCCAATCATCGGTGACAGGTGGAAATTTTGAATGGTTATGTTTGCGGATTTTCAACCTGTAACTACGTGTTGTAACAAATATCATACAAAGTCGCCAAAGGGAATTTAATGTAATATTATTGCGCTTCTCTCTTACCGTCTTTTTTTAAATAATCTAATTGTACTTTTGTTATTCTCAATAAGTTATCAATCCATTCATTTACATATTTTTTATCGCCAATCACTCTCATAAAGTAATTCTCAAATATAACATTCTGATTTTCGTCCCACTTCTCAGTTGTTCTTCTTCTACTTTCAAAAAATTTTTCCATTTTTATATTCAAATCATTATAACTAAAATCCATTTTTTCTAACGCATCATATAACTCTTTTTGAAATGAGTGACTATAATCAGCTTTATGCATACTCAATTCATCTTTTAAAGCGCGAATACTAACTCTGATATTTTGAATAATTTTATATAACATTTCTATTTTGTATATTTTCTGTTCAGGTTTTGACTCTTCATGATATTCGTACCTATGGAGAGAGTTTTCTTGTATCATAAGTACATAATTTGGATTAGAAAAATAAATAAAGCTGTCATCAATAGCATAATGCCACTGCTCATTATTGAGGGTGATCATAGGTAGCTTATCAAGAGGGAGCTGTTTACCCTTTATCCATTGAACATAAAAGCCATAAGGAAGGTTATTAATCTCAGCAAACTCTTTTATAAGTAATAATTTATCATCAAATAAATTTATGATTTTCTGATAAAAATCAGCATCTTGTTCGGTAGCAATACATTCAGAAAGTGCATAAATATGTGTAGGTTCCGGCATATTAATATCTCCTCCAGCAACAAGATTATGATCACCATAAATTGTAGTTTGCATTTATTAATCCTTATAGGTTATTAAAAACGATAATTTCGCTAATTTAAAACTTTACCTGCTTGTTCTCTTTGCGCCTTTAATCCACAATAACAACTGTCTTACTAAGCCAGGCGGTTGTTGTTCAGCCAGTAAGTCGCGCAAGTGGCAGGCAAATTCGTGCATTGCTTGCAACTCGGTTTCTTTCATTTCTTTAAAATAGTGTGATCCATAACATTTATCGGCATGCGTATTGATCACAAATTCAAGGTGCGCAGAACAATTACGCACAGCAAGAATTTCAGCTACTAATCTGGTGCGCGGGAAAGGGGTATCTTCTTTATGATAGATATTCGTGATGTTAACATCCCGCCCGGCAACCGTATTGTTATCGCCGGTAATATGATTTGACATAGCTTTATCTTTTAACATCGCGCCCTGCGACAATGTTGTGATTGCCTTTTACTGATTGATTAATGATTTTTGAATTATTTTCTTTATTTAATTTAAGAAGTTCATTAATTCCACCTTTAAATGCACCTGAACGTAAACCATACATATACGCGAAAACGTCACTTTTTTGTTCATTATTTAAGCTATGGTAGAGTTCTAACATCATTGCTTGTTGTTCATTAAGGAAGCCAGCAGTTCTTTTCCCTGTAAATAGATATTGGACATCGCCGTTTATCTCGGAAAATTTTTGTAAAAACTTCGCATCGGGTTTCCTTTTACCCAATTCATAATTCGAATAAGTTGTTGGGGTTACGCCACATTTTTCTGCCATTTCAACTTGAGTAAGCATCAATTTGTTGCGTTCATTTTTTAAGCGTTCATTAATAGATTGCAAAAAATCAACATTCATTTATAAAAACCTCTTGAAATCTCAACAAACGTTGAGATATAATGTTTCTACGGTGTAAATCAATGATTGTTACCGATGATAACCAATTTAGGGAGCGTTGTATATGAGTGAAATTCAAGAAAATGCCGCTGAGAAGCGGGTGCGAAAAAAATTAGTGCAGGTGCAAGTAGGGCTTTCCGACGATATTCGCACCGTCTTGCAGGAAAAATGTGCCGAATTGAGACAAACCGAAGCTGCATTAGTGCGGATGTTGGTGATGAAAGGACTACGCGAAATGGGCGCGATTAGTTAATCACGGCGCAGTGGAATCCAAGGCAAGGTGCGATGTTAAAAGATAACGCTATATCAACCCATATTATCGGTGATAACAATACGGTTGCCGGGCGAGATGTGAATATTACGAATGTTGTAGTGAATGTGTCTATTTATCTTCAGCGTAGCATTCCTACAGAATCAACATTGGAAACCGAAGTCAAGCCTAATGATGGATTGTGCAGTGATTCGGAATAGTTAAACAATGGAAACAAACACGAAAGCTATGCTTTTTCAATGTAAACAATTTATTGCACGTTATGTGGCGTGGCTTGCGTTAAAAATGTTGTACCGAGTTTCTCTTGGAAAATCGCAAGCGCCCGCAGCATTTCTTGTGTTGCCTGCGGTGTATAGCGAAGAATCATCTTCGCCTGTGGCGCACCTGAAACAAACTGAAAACATTCCACCGTCATTTCTCCTGTCTCGGCATGGAAAGTGATGTTGAGCGGTGAATCAACTTCAATGGGAATAACCAGTGTTTCGTCAGTCATGGGGGTCTATTTTTTTACTTATGGAGCAATGAATAGCAATGTTATCTATTAAACCTAATCTCAACGACGAGTATCTGTCGTTATTGAATCGGTCAATCTCAGGGCTATTGACACAATATCTTGATGTACCGCAGGACTTAGGCTATTTGCCGTCGGTTGAATCCGAGCCGATAGACTTTGCGCGCTCACTAAGTGATATTTTTTCGCAACTTGAAAAAGTTCAGCTATGGGTTGCTGATAGAGTTTTTTGTTTGAATTCTCTAACAGCTCTAGACAAAGCGACAAAAGAACAAGCCTTGTGGGATTTACCTCCCTGTCCGCTTTCTCTTGTTGAGCTCGCTCAACTTCTTCAGCAAGTAAATGCGCCTGCGCTGGGTGATATTGGTCGATCATATATTCCTGCCTTATTACTTGGTGTAGCGAGTGTGTTGGGGAATTTATTACATAGTTCTATGTATTTAATCGCATTACATAACCGGGCGACAAACCAAACAAATCAACCTATGCCGACCGAAGTAGAAATTTGGCAAAGTTTAAAGGAAGTGATTGCCCGATTTAATAAGTCTTAATTTACGCAAAGTATAACAAAGTAAACAAAAACAACAAAGGAAAGGACATGGCAAAAATAGGAAAAAAACGTGAGCTGAAATCCGAAATTATTGCTTTTCGAGTAACGGCAAGTTTTAAAGCCGCATTGGAAACCGAAGCGGCAAAAAACAAACGCGAATTACAAGATTTTATCCGTTTGAAATTAGAAGAATGCGTCTCCGAATCAATGCCGATTGGGCAGTGATTCGGAATAGTTAAATAGGAAAGGTGGTGTGTATGGCGGTTGAAGTTTTATGTCCTAAGTGCAAAAGAAAAACAAGCACAAGAACATCAAATCAAATTTCACCAACATTAAAAAATGCGATTGTGTATTGTCCGCATTGCTTAAATATGGTGGGCAAAATAACAGTGAATTATGACGAAGTTTATGATTTACATAAATCACTTAACTTAGCCTCTCTGACATGGTCGGAGTTTCCCAATGAAACAAAAGCCAAGAATGTCGATGAACGGCAGATTGATATTTTCGCCGATTGGGATGATTGGCCCAGCGATAAATAAACATCTCTAACTTTTAAATCCAAACCTAATTTTTACCACTTGTCGTTTGATGAAAATCTCACGACAGGATTTTTTCACCCAAAATTTAATGAGTTGAACAATGATTAAACAAAAATACAGCCGCAAAGTGGTAGCACAAAACAAAAGACGTACTTCATTTTTTCAGTTTATGAATGACGTGAAAAAACAATTCGGCTTGCAAACCCGCATTAATGCAAAACAAGTGCAACTGAATACCAACCAAATCATCACCAATGAAGAAATCTTGGCGCGTTTAGACAATTTGGAACGCATTGTGTTGCCTTCGCAAAATCCGCTGCAAAAACAAAACGTGTTCCGCCGTTTTTGGAATTGGACATTGGGTAAATAAACCCTAAGGAGCGTGCGTGATGTATGTATCAGCCACTGAATCCGTTGCCGAGCAATACTGTAAAGCAAATCAAATTGACGTGCCGAATGTAAAAAATTGGGATGACGGTCAGCATTTTTTAGGCAATAGCAAATTCCGTGTAGAACGCGCTTTTGATAATTGCCCGAAATGGTTGAAAACAGAATTGCTTGCTTTGGCAAGGGTTGATACTGCTGATTTGGTCAACGGTCATCATTCCGGCTTAAAACTACATCATTACACCGAGGAAGGGCAAACCAAAATTGCCCGTGCATTTCGCAAAGTGCGATTACTTTCAAGCTTGTTTCCGCAAAACATCCGAGAACGGGAATTCACCCAAATAGACACCAAACCAACCAATACAACCGAGGAAGATTAACCATGCCACACCTTATTGAACTTTCAAAAACCTATCAGCTTGGCGTTACAGATACAGGCTATGTGGTTTATCAGTTGGAACTCGACAGTGACATTAATTTAAAGCGCAACAAAGCCAGTTACTGCAAAACCTTTGAGGGGGTACTTGAATTTTTGATTCGTTGCGAATTGCAAAACGAAAACGTCAACAATTTAGAAGACGTGCAAAAAGTGATTGAAGCCATTAAGGCGGAAATCTCGGAAGCCATCTGCAAAAGCCAATCAGGCATGTATTAATAGGTAAATAAGCCATGATGAACTGGGAGCAACAACGCGACATCAACCTTGCCAAGCGTGAGCAGGCAATGGAAGCAGCGCGTTTGGCAATGGCACAAAGTGCGGTAAAAAATGACCGCACTTTACACAATGCACAGGCAACCTCTGCGCAATTGGAACTATTTGCCGTTGCCCCAGCATCTTTCGATTATGTTGAAAAACTGCTTTCTTCCTTGCCACGCAAACGTCAACGTGAGCATTTCCGCAATGTATGGTTACGAGCGTTTCAATCTGTGGCGGATGACGGGTCTATTTCTTTCCGTGCCGGTAACAAACAGGCCATCTATGCCAACAATTATTTGCGTGAAATTTTAACCACGAGATTGAGAGCCGTTTTTGAACATTATCGAATTTCTGTTTCTTGGTTGTTAAACCGCCAAACCTATTCTGCTGAATTAGCACAACAAAAACAGGTAGAGCCGGAAGGGTTGCATTTCTATTTGTTGGGCGAACGCCAATTGAAAGAAATCGCCTGCAAACTTTCCAACCTGTTCACCAAATTGCAGGCAGATTTTGTTGCCGAGCGAGCAAAAGAGAAAGAACAAGGCTTGATTTCAATGGACGACTTTAACCGCCTTGAATTGGAGCTTTATCAATTGTGCGGCGATACCTGTTGGGGAATTGGTTTCCCTCTGAAAAGCTGGTCGCGTTTTCATGAGACCAATAAGGTTTCTTCGCAAACCATCGAAACAGAATTGCTGAAAATCGTGTGCGATAAGCATTGGTTCCGTACTTTGCGCACAGCGCAAAAACGCTTGATTGAGCATTTGGCGATTGGTTGTGGCGAAGTGTCGGCAAAAGTCAGCCCGTATATTTCTAAAGGTGCGTTCCGTGAATTTAAGGAACAACGCAAATCCAACTTGGAATATTTAAAGCAGATGATCATCGAAAATATTGATGACCCGAATGAGCAAGTTGAGTTGTTGGAAATGTGGTTGCGTTCTTCCGGTAATCCTGCCATTCGCTACAACGAAATGATGAACCGGTTGCGTGGTGTGGACGAATGGGCGGAGGAAAACGGCTATATCTCTTTATTCCTGACCATGACCGCGCCGTCCTCTTTTCATGCAACACACAATAACGGCACCAATAATAAAAAATGGCAGGGGGCAGACCCACGTCAAACCCACGCTTATTTGAATAAAGTGTGGGTGCAGTTGCGGGCCTTGTTTGCCAAGCGTGGCATCGGCTTTTTCGGTATGCGTGGGGTAGAACCGCACCATGATGCAACGCCACACTGGCACTTGCTGTTATATATCAACACCAAAGATAAAGATGAGGTGATTCGTTTATTTAAAAGCAAAGCCCTTGAGTTGGACGGTGATGAATTTGGCGCGAAAAAACACCGCTGCCGGGTAGATGAAATCGACAAAGAAAAAGGGTCTGCTGTGTCCTACATTGCGAAATACATTGCCAAGAATATCTATGCCGGCAAACAAAAAGATGAAGATTCAGACGAAGTGGAAGGCTTGAAACTGGATGAAAACGTGCAACGGGTTCGCGCTTGGGCAAACCTTTGGGGAATTCGTCAATTCCAGTTCTACGGCAATCCGCCGATTTCCGTGTGGCGTGAGCTACGCAAAATGACAAAAGACATGAGCGCAGATGATGACACCATTGACACCGCCCGTGCTGTGGCGGATGTGTCATGTTTTGCCAGTTATTTACAAGTGCAAGGCGGCGCGATGACAAAGCGCACCGACCAACCGCTTTGCATTGACTATGAAGAAACCGAGCCGAATCAATATGGCGAAACCAGAAAAGTGATTGTGGGGGTGAAAAACCGCTTTAGTTTAGCGACAGTGAGAACAAAACTAAAAAATTGGGTTATCAAAAAAGGCGTTATTCATTCAGATAATGCCGATTCGGAGACCACCGAAACAAACAAGGGGCATAGCCCCGCTTGGACTTGTGTCAGTAACTGTAACCGCTCAAAAATTGTTCAAAAGCTAAAAATCCTCATGGAACCCATCGGATTTATGCCATCTGAACAACATTTGAACTATTTATTCAAATACGGGCGGCTACGGTTAAATGACTATCGGTGGATTATTTACGAAAACGACGATGTTTATTTAGAAGAAGTGAAAATTCCGTTGGCTCAAGCTTTGGGTTGGGGCGAGAGTTTGAGGGATTTTTGGGTGAATTCGTTAAAAAGAGGTGAATTGTGAAAGAAAAACCAATAAAGCCAACAATAAAACCTGTTTCAATGAAACATGGGAGAAAAATTATTCAAATTGCTTACGGAGTATCAAATGCTTTTGAACACACCGCAGGTGAAATGGAAACAGAAAGCGGGCTGTTTGCTTTATGTGATGATGGATCTTTGTGGAAGTTGGTTTGTTTTGATTTACCAAGTAGAAAGGGTAACGAATGGGTTAAGCTTGTGGATATTCCTCAAGATTAAGGAAAACACTTAATTTAAGGGTAATTTATGGGATTTTTACATCAAGAAACATTAGAAGATGTGGAACGCGTAAGAAAGCAAAGAGAAAATGAGATAGATGCTAAAAGAAAAGCAGAACTTGCGGCAAATCCTCCTGGCAAATATGTTGTTTTGAGATATTTAAAGGGATTCAAAGAATGGTTTGTGGTTTCAGAATCAAAAGGCGGATTATCAATGCAAGATGCGCAAACTGTTTACCAATATGAACATAATTTCGGCAAAGTGGATATGCGGAATTTATTGATTGTGAAAGTGGAGGATTTATAATGGAACGCTATTTTTCAATTAAAGAGATCGTGCAGACGGGCATTTGTTCAGAAGCGACTGTGAAACGTTGGATTTCAAGTGGTAAGTTAAAGTCTTATAAATTCGGTCGCTCCCGCAAGATTGCGGAAAGCGACTTGAACGAATACATTAAGACTTGTCGGCAATAATTTCTTTGAATAAACCATTCGCACATTTTTCAACATAGTTTGCCCATTCTTGAAACGTCTTTAATCTGTAAGGAAGATATTCTGCCCGATTATAGGCGTTTCTTATTTCATCGGAATTCAAATGACTTAGACAAATTTCGATGACTTCTTTATCTAAGCCGAACTCTAGGCGATTATCATTGCAATAGCTACTGAATAGCGAGCGTATGCCGTGATTTGTCATGGTGCCTTTGTATTTGCCGCCGTCCATTGTTTTAATCACTTCATTCGGTGTTTGGCTGTTGATATGCTTTTCATTTCGCGACTTTGACAAGGTGGATGGGAACAAATATTCCTTGCTTGCGTGCTGCTTGATGTATGAAAGCAAGGTTTCTGCCTGTTTGCTTAATGGCACAAGGTGCAGACGCTCCCCTTTCCCCCCTTTTGAAATTTCCACTTGCCACACTTTACCATTCGGCAAATGCTCATGTTCGATGATGTTAGAATATTTTGCACTGACGGTTTCGCTCGCCCTTGTGGCGTTGAGCAATCCCCACAAAATCGCAAGGCGCACCGTTTGGGATATGTTGGCCCGTGCAAGGCTGATCATAAATTCCGGCAAAGCTTTGTAATGGATTGACGGGTGATGTTTATTTTTGTTCACTGCAGGTAAATCATCGCCAAGATATTTCCATTTGTTGTTTTCCCAATATTCAAAGCGTTCAGCATATTCTGCGATAGACTTTAAAACTAAATAACGCTTTTTCAATTCAGCCGTTGCACCTGATTGGCGATAAGGTTCAAGCACGGATAAGCCGTGTTTTAATGTCAATTCTTTGAAAGGCACGTCACCAATTAAATCAATGGCGGAATTGACACGTCTTTCTGTGTCAATTTTCGTTTTATCGGTGTAATTGCCTTGCTCTTTGCCGATTTTCGCACGATACAACAACCATTCATTCGCAACATGGGCAAATGTACTGCACTGTTCTTTTAGTGCTTCTATAGCTTGTTTTTGCTCGAATTCGTGCGGGTCAATCTTATTGGTTAGGAGTTGGCGGAATTCTTGTGCTTTTTGGCGTGCATCTTTTAACGATACGGTGGGATAAGTGCCGATGGTTTTTTCGGTGCGCTTTAATGTGTAGGGGCGTTTGTAATTAAACACCCACGTTTTCACCCCGTTAGGCTTGACGACAAGTTTCAGCCCTTCCCCATCGAATAAATAATAGATCTTTTCTGCCACTTTGGCGTTGTTTACCTGTGCAATAGTTAGCTGTTTGATGATTTTTGCCATGGTAGGAATTTCATAAAATGGTAGTAAGATTTTGCGCATTGTAAGTTCTTACTTCCATTTTTACTACTAAAAAATGTGATCGTTTGTGAAATTAACTGATCTTTTGAGCAGTACTAAGATACTAAATAAAAACGGTCAAACTATTGAATTTCCAATAAATTTGACCGTTTATGAGCTTTTAAGATCTTGTTAAGTGGTGGAGCTGGGGGGAGTTGAACCCCCGTCCGGAATTCCTCTACCGTTAGTACTACACGTTTAGTCAATCTTTAAGATTCGCTTAACCCTGCGGACAGACACGCGATAATTAAGCTAGTTTGATTCCATTTAATGCTTCGATCCTCAAACGGCGGCGTCCACACGATCTCGTTTAGGTTTGACTCCGCTTGATCCCCGTCTTACGAGCGGAAGCTAGGGAGCGAAGGCTATGAGCAGGTTATTAAGCTGCTAAAGCGTATTGTTCGTCGTTTGCGACTATTTTTTTGCGGTTTATTTACGAGGCCTACCGCACCTCGACGTGCACCTCGGGCTTCGCTAATCCCGTCGAATCCAAGATCAGCCCCAAAAGTAGGCGTAAGGATAGCAAAATATCGCCATAAAATAAAGCGACTCCCTCATTTTCATAGGAATCCACATTGACTTGCCATCTTCATAGCACGCCTTACGATTCTCTCTTATCGGCTTATTTGGGGAGCAGGCTTTCAATTTCCTTTGGAAGGACTTTCGGTGAAGGAATGAGAACTTGCTTATGACGACTTAACTCGCCTTTTTCCAAAACAATCGCACTTTTCGGCACTTTAAATAATTTACTGAGGAATTTCAGCAAATGCGTATTCGCCTGTCCTTCTATCGGCGGTGCCGTGATACAAACCTTCAATTCACCGTTATGCAATCCGACGATTTTATCTTGCGCCGATTTAGGCTGTAGAAAAATCACCAACCGTAAATCATTGCCTATACAGGTTACCGCCATGTTTTCCTCATCTATAATGCGGCAATAGCCCAAAGTTGGCCAAATACGTCATACAACACTTTGTTGGCAAAGAATAAAACGAATACCACGACCATCGGTGAGAAATCAATCATGCCGGTATTCGGCAACAGTTTGCGAATCGGGCGCAATAAAGGCTCACTTAACTGATACAACATATATTGCATGGCGTTAGGCGAACGATTAAACCAACTCATTATCGCACTAATCAATAACACATAAAAAATCGCTTCCCCCACGGCGTGTACCACATTCAGGATGCCAACAATGACATAAGCGACAAGTGAAGCTTCTGCCATATCTAAAAACTGAATCACCGCTAATTTTCCTACGCCCAAAATAAAACAAGCAAGTAATGCGGCAAGATTCACACCTTTCACCGTAGGCGCAAATTTCCCTAAAACATTTAACACGGGCTGCGTTACTTTGACTAACGCCTGAGAAAGCGGATGATAAAAATCCACCTTGGCAATCTGAAACCACGCGCGCAAAACGAAAATAAAACCGTAAATACTGATGACGGTTGACAGTAAAAATTGCATTGTATTCATAATATTTCCTTCATTTTATTTAAATTTATGCCTGCAACCAAAACGTCACCGGCCCCTCATTGACTAGACTGACTTGCATATCCGCTGCAAATCGGCCGCATTCCACTTTCACTTTTTCACCGCACTTTTGTGCAAAATATTCATAAAGTTCGTTTGCTAACGATGGTGTTGCGCCTTTGGAAAAGCTCGGACGAAGCCCTTTTTGTGTATCCGCCACCAACGTAAATTGCGACACCACCAAGACCTCGCCAGCCACTTGTTGTACGTTCAAATTCATCTTGTCATCTGCATCGCTGAAAACACGATAATTCAGGACTTTCTCCGCCAACTTATCTGCCTTTGATCGGTCGTCATCCTTTTCCACGCCTAACAGCACCAGCAGACCTTTGCCAATTTGCCCAACGATTTCACCGTCAACTTCCACTTTTGCACTGGAGACACGCTGAATTAATGCGATCATTTTGTTTCCTCACTTTGTTCCAAATTCATCATTTTTTTCGACCGCACTTCCGCCAACACGGCGGCTAATTGCGCGCCGAACAACACAACCGTCCAGCTTAACTGAATCCACAGCAACATAATTGGCAGGGTGGCCATCGCACCATAAATTAATTGATAAGAGGGAAACGTCATGATGTACCAAGCAAACGCTTGCTTACCCAAGGTGAAAAACACCGCGGCAATCAGCGCACCGGTAGCAGAATGTTTGATACTGACTTTTTTATTCGGCACCACCATGTAAATCATCGTGAAAATAAACCACGTGGATAAAAACGGCACAAAACTCAACAGTTTCAACCCGAAAGAAAAGTTTGACGCGTTCTCAAACATAGTCTTTACATAGGTGCTAGCGGCAATACTGACCCCCACTAACAGCGGACCAAGCGTTAGAATCAACCAATAAATCGCAAAAGACGTAAAAATTGGTCGCGTTTCGGTGTCATGCCAAATGCTATTTAATGTGCGATCGATAGAATTAATCAACATCAGCGCCACGACAATCAAGCTGATAATCCCCACTGCGCTCATTTTTTTGGAATTATTCACAAATTCATCAATATACTGCCCCACCATGTCACTTGCCGATGGCGCAAAATTGGTGAAAATAAACGCTTTCAATGCTCCCGTTACCTCGTTAAACACCGGAAATGCCGAGAAAATAGAAAACACCACCATAATCAACGGCACAATGGCAAGCATGGTGCTGTACGTTAAATAACCGGCGGCTTGGGTTAATTTATTCTGATTAAAACGCTGCCAAAAGATCGTACCAAACGTTTTCCACTCACTCATAAAAAGCCTCCGCAACAATGCTTAAATTTTCTGCCGGAACCGCATACGCAAGGTTGTTTCATCGTCGGCAGCGGCACCGTTGGATCGACAAAATACCAGCGATCGTCAATTTTCACAAAAATCGACCGTTCATGATGCGTCTGCTCCCCTTCCTCACCTTGAAAAACGGCGTGAAATTCCACCGCACTTTGGAGCTTACTCAACGTCTCCGTCTTTAAAATCTGCAAACCAAGCCATTGGGTATTTTCTGCCCAAGTTTGAATGGCTTGTACGTTAAGTAACGCCTGTTGGCTCGGCACGGTAGTGTCCACAATATAAGGCACATTTTTCAGTACATAAGCGGTATAACGGGAACGCATGAGTTGCTCAGCAGTTTCCGGAAATTGCGCATGTGTATGGAAACGCCCACAACAATCCCCGTAAGATTTATTCGATTGACAAGGGCAAGCTGAATCTAAAAGCGCGGTCATATTTAGCTCTGTTTTTCTTGTAATTTCATCAGTTTTGAATTTAACGAACGCTTAAATGCCGGGGCTAATTCTTCAATAGCCAGAGCTTGTTCCAATTCCGCCATGCTCGGTTTATCGGATAATAAACGATTTAAATAACGAATGGTAAATTGCGGATACGGACGCTGTTGCAAAATTATCTCATCGCCCTTGTGAATCTCACCGGTTTCAATTACGCGGACATACCAACCCGTCCAACCTGATTGATGCACAATTTTCTGCGTATTTTCATTTTCGGTATTTTTCGACAACCGTTCGCAAGGTTTCCGCGGTTGAGATACTTCCAATAGCACCGAACCGATTTGAAATCGATCGCCCACGCACACAGAATCTTCATTAAATCCCGATACCACAAAATTTTCGCCATAAATTGCCGTATTATCGTAAGTAAAATTTTCGCCTAACAAGGCATTTAATGCCGGAAAAGACACGTCAGACATAAAAAATAAGGCTTTATCCGGGCCGCCGTGATGCGCTTTTAACCCCACATCATTGCCTTCCGCCCCCAACGCATGAATTTTCACCGACGCGACCGGCTGCTTACGAATCGCACTTTCATATTGCGATCCATCGGCAAAGGTCAATTGTGCAACTTCCCCAATTTTTATGATTAAAACTTCAGCTTTTGACATACCTCACTCCAAATCGCACTAATAAATTAATAAACTAATAAAATGTGGCAGATTATAACGTAAAAACACTGAAATTTTTGACCGCACTGTGTTTTTTAAATATCATGCCTCGCTTAATACGCAGTCAATTAGGAACAACAAAATATGCAATATTTACTCGCCCAAACCAGCCAAAACCAACAACTTGGTATCACCGCGAAAATGGCGAACCGCCACGGTTTAATTGCCGGCGCCACCGGCACAGGGAAAACCGTGACATTACGCAAAATGGCGGAAGCCTTTAGTGACGATGGCGTACCGGTGTTTTTAGTGGATGTGAAAGGTGACCTTTCCGGCTTAGTACAGCCGGGCACGATGCAAGGCAAAATCGCCGAGCGTATCGAACAATTCAATTTAGGCGGCGAAAGCTATTTGAGCGGCTACCCAGTCTCCTTCTGGGATGTGTTCGGTGAAACCGGCATTCCGCTCCGTACCACCATTTCTGAAATGGGGCCATTGTTGCTCTCCCGTTTATTAAATCTTAACGCAACGCAAGAAGGTTTACTCAACCTGGTATTCCGCGTTGCCGATGACAAAGGCTTATTGCTTATCGACCTAAAAGACCTGCGCGCTATGCTGAAATATGTGGCGGAAAATGCCAAAACCTTCCAAGTGGAATATGGCAACGTGTCCGCCGCCAGTGTGGGCGCCATTCAACGTGCCTTATTAACCTTAGAAAACGAAGGTGCGACAAATTTATTCGGCGAGCCTGCACTAAATTTAGATGATTGGTTACAAACCCGTGATGGTCGCGGCGTCATCAATGTGCTTAATTCGGAAAAATTAATTAACTCTCCACGTATGTACAGCGCGTTCTTGCTTTGGTTGATGGCAGAATTGTTTGAACAACTGCCGGAAGTGGGCGATCCCGACAAACCGAAATTCGTCATGTTCTTTGACGAAGCCCATTTGCTGTTTGACGGCGCACCAAGCGTGTTAGTGGATAAAGTGGAACAGGTTGTGCGTTTGATTCGTTCCAAAGGCGTGGGCATTTATTTCGTGACCCAAAACCCGTTGGACTTACCGGATACCGTGCTCGGTCAATTAGGCAACCGCGTACAACACGCCTTGCGCGCCTTTACACCACGCGATCAGAAGGCCGTGAAATCGGCCGCAGAAACCTTCCGTGCTAATCCAAACATAAATGTGGTTGAAACCATTTCAACACTCGGTGTGGGTCAGGCATTAGTGTCATTCTTAGATGAAAAAGGCATGCCGACACCGGTGGAAATTGCTTACATTTTCCCACCGAAAAGCCAACTCGCGCCGATTACTGCCGAACAACGCACCGCTTGGGTAAAAGACGACGATTTATACGCTTTCTATAAAGATTATGTGGATAACGAATCTGCTTTTGAGGTGTTAAACCAACAAGCGGATTTAGCCGCTGTAGCGCAAAAACAAGCGGAACAGGCCAAGCAGGAAGAAGAAAACGGCATTATGGGTAGCCTTAGCCGCATGATTTTCGGCACCAAAAAACGTGGCGAGCAACTGACTGTGACGGAAGAATTGGTCAGCGGCGTAGCAAAAGCCGTTGGCCGCAACATCCGCAGCCAAATCACCAAACAAATTATGCGGGGAATTTTAGGCGCGCTTAAGAAGTAAAATTCCTCCGAAAAATGCACCGCACTTTCCGCACAAGGTAAGGCTAGTGTAAAACAGTGGAGTCTTGTAGAATAACGCTCATATTTTTAGTCAAAAAAATGACCGCACTTAAAACAAAAGTGCGGTCGGTTTTTAAGGTAAATTTTATGCTAAACCCCCTTAAAACCTTATGGTTATCCGCCGGCGTGTTGGCGCTTTCTGCCTGTGGATTTCACTTCCAAAACGGTGAACTGATTCCTCAAGAATTACAAACGTTAAAATTGGAAAGTAGTGATCCTTATAGCGATATGGCGTTATCCATGCGTCGTCAGTTACAGCTCAATAACGTGAATTTAGTGGAAGATAAAACGGATGTCCCGGTATTGCGCTTAAATAAAATTTCGAGCAAAGATCAAGTAGTATCGATTTTCAAACAAGGCCGTGAGGCGGAAAAACAGCTGATTTTAGAAGTGGAAGCCAGCGTGAAATTGCCAAATAAAGACAGTTTCCCAATCACTACCAAAGTTAATCGCACATTTTTTGATAACGCCCGTGCGGCATTGGCAAAATCGGCAGAAAAAGACGTGATTTGGCAAGATATGCGTGAGCAGGCGGCGCGTCAGTTAATTAACAAAATGGTGGCTTTACAGCACCAAATTCATAGCAACAAATGAATCGTATTTTTCCTGAACAGCTTTCTCTCTCGTTAGCGCGTCAGCCCGCAACGCTTTATTTTCTCGTGGGTGAAGATCCGTTATTACTGGCTGAAAGTCAGGATGCGATTCAACAAGCTGCGTTTAAACAAGGATTCGACGAAAAATGGGGGCTGGAAATTAATCCCTCCACTGACTGGAATGCGTTGTTTGAACGTGTGCAATCCATGGGCTTATTTTTCAATAAGCAATGCATTCTCTTAGATTTACCGGAAAATCTGACCGCACTTTTGCAGAAGAATCTGTTGGAATTCGTTTCCTTGTTACACGCTGATGTGTTGCCAATTTTTCGTCTAGCCAAACTGACGAAAGCCACTGAAAATCACGCTTGGTTTATTGCCGCCAATCAATATGCGCCCGAAGCCGTATTGGTGAATTGTCAAACGCCGAATGTAGAACAGTTGCCACGTTGGGTAAGCAATCGGGCAAAAAGTTTAGGTTTAAGCATTGACGAAGAAGCGGTGCAACTGTTGTGCTACAGCTATGAAAATAATTTACTGGCGCTGAAGCAAGCCTTACAATTGTTGGACTTGCTTTATGCCGATCGCAAATTGAGTTTTGCGCGTGTGAATGCGGTGGTAGAGCAGTCTTCTGTCTTTACGCCGTTTCAATGGATTGATGCGATGCTTGCCGGCAAAGGCAACCGCGCCCGCTGCATTTTAATCGGATTAAAAGATGAAGACGTACAGCCAATTATTTTGTTACGCACCTTGCAACGGGATTTGATGACATTGTTAGAGATCAGCAAACCGGAACAACCGGCCAAACTTGATGATCCTTTGCCGACAGCTAAACTACGTGAACACTTTGATCACCTTAAAGTATGGCAAAACCGTCGTCCATTATTTAGCCAAATCATACAACGTTTAACCTATCGTAAACTTTATCTCTTTTTCCAACAACTTGCTGAGATAGAACGCTGCACAAAACAAGAATTTAATGATGACATTTGGCAGCAATTAGAGGCATTATCAGTGAGATTTTGTGCCTAAAATACCTCCAATTAACGCCTTGACGAAGTCACTTTTCAAGCGTAACATTGCGCGCGATTTAGTAACATGAGGACACACACTTTGGACAGTCACAGTCGATACCGAACGGAGTTTTCACTGTAACTATCGCCTTTCTCACTTATCGGCGATGGTTTCGTTGGTAAGTTTTATTTACCTTTCTCTTTTTCGGCATCTTTTCTATCAGACGAAAATTTGCAACTTCTTAATCCTTATCGCTTTCTTTTTGTCGTTGAAAATACGGATAAAAACGACCGCACTTGTATTCGTTTGATTGTTGTTCATTGCGTTGTGCATAGTCCAATCGGGAGTATGACAAAATGATAAATGCCTTTGCCCTTGAAGATGCACGCTTAGTTCGCATCGATGAATCTGCTGAGCCATTAAATACCGCTATTTGGCTTGATTTAATTGAACCAACCATAGAAGAGCGGGAAACCTTACAAGAAAGTTTAGGCCAAAGCTTAGCCTCTTTCTTGGAGTTAGAAGATATCGAAGCATCTGCACGTTTTTTTGAAGATGAAGATGGTTTGCACTTACACTCTTTCTTTTATTGTGAAGATGAAAATGATTATGCTGATTTGGCCAGCGTGGCGTTCACCATTCGTGATGGGCGTTTATTTACCTTGCGCGATCGTGAATTACCGGCATTCCGTTTGTATCGGATGCGTTCCCGCAATCAGCGTTTAATTGAGTGTAACTCCTATGAATTACTGCTCGATTTGTTCGAAACAAAAATTGAGCAATTAGCCGATGTCATTGAAAACGTGTATGCTGATTTGGAGAAATTAAGCCGCGTGATACTCAACGGAACGCAAGGAGAAGCCTTCGATGAAGCCTTAGCAACCTTAACGGAACAAGAAGACACCAGTTCTAAAGTCCGCTTATGTTTGATGGATACACAACGCGCGCTCAGTTTCTTAGTACGCAAAACCCGTTTGCCGGCGAATCAATTAGAACAGGCGCGTGAAATTTTACGAGATATTGAATCTTTGCAACCCCATAATGAATCGCTATTCCAAAAAGTCAACTTTTTACTACAAGCGGCAATGGGTTTTATCAATATTGAGCAGAACCGCATTATCAAAATTTTCTCCGTTGTATCGGTAATTTTCTTACCACCGACATTAGTCGCCTCCAACTACGGTATGAACTTTAACGATATGCCGGAACTTGGGTTTAAATTTGGCTACCCGATGGCTTTGGGATTAATGGCGTTAGCCGCATTTGCACCATACTGGTATTTCAAACGGAAAGGATGGCTGTAATTAAGCGAATACGCAAAAATAAAAATAAAGTAGAGTATTCAACGGTTCCATTGTCTCAATAAAATTAGAAATCAGTGGTAGGCTTAATAATGTTGATGAGATCAGAAAAATTAGACATCGACATAATCTTCTATATTGATCTACCACCGATAATCCATCATTTCCAATATTTCACCAATGTTAAATCACATCATAATAACTTTTAGGAAAAATTATTTATCATTACTACAAATTTCAAAATAAGCTTAAAGGCTATTCGATGAAATAAAAACAATAAACAAATTCTCACTTTCCCCGAAAAATCAAAAACCCCCGACGCTCTCACATCAGGGGTTAATATTAGGCTTGGCGGTGACCTACTCTCACATGGGAACATCCCACACTACCATCGGCATAACAGCGTTTCACTTCTGAGTTCGGTATGGAATCAGGTGGGTCCACCGCATTATCGCCGCCAAAAATCGGTCGATGATATTCTTCTCTTTCTCTCTTATCTCTTTCTTTTTATTTCTCTGTCTTCTTCAAACTAAAACAAGCTGACTCTCCACTTTCTCTTCTTCGTCTCGTCTCTTAACTGTTACCTTCTACTTCGCTCCATGCTCCAGGTCTCCCCAAAACACTTGAGCGTTGTATGGCTAAGCCTCTCGGGCAATTAGTATGCGTTAGCTCAATGTATCACTACACTTACACACCGCACCTATCTACGTCTTAGTCTTAAACAACCCTTACACACTTGATGTGTGGGAGAACTCATCTCTTGGCAAGTTTCGTGCTTAGATGCTTTCAGCACTTATCTCTTCCGCATGTAGCTACCCGGCAATGCGTCTGGCGACACAACCGGAACACCAGTGATGCGTCCACTCCGGTCCTCTCGTACTAGGAGCAGCCCCAATCAATTCTCCAACGCCCACGGCAGATAGGGACCGAACTGTCTCACGACGTTCTAAACCCAGCTCGCGTACCACTTTAAATGGCGAACAGCCATACCCTTGGGACCTACTTCAGCCCCAGGATGTGATGAGCCGACATCGAGGTGCCAAACACCGCCGTCGATATGAACTCTTGGGCGGTATCAGCCTGTTATCCCCGGAGTACCTTTTATCCGTTGAGCGATGGCCCTTCCATGCAGAACCACCGGATCACTATGACCTACTTTCGTACCTGCTCGACTTGTCTGTCTCGCAGTTAAGCTTGCTTATACCATTGCACTAACCTCACGATGTCCGACCGTGATTAGCAAACCTTCGTGCTCCTCCGTTACGCTTTGGGAGGAGACCGCCCCAGTCAAACTACCCACCAGACACTGTCCGAGACCACGTTTCGCAATCTTCGTTAGAACATCAAACGTTAAAGGGTGGTATTTCAAGGACGACTCCATAATCACTGGCGTGACTACTTCAAAGTCTCCCACCTATCCTACACATCAAAATTCAATGTTCAGTGTCAAGCTATAGTAAAGGTTCACGGGGTCTTTCCGTCTAGCCGCGGGTACACCGCATCTTCACGGCGATTTCAATTTCACTGAGTCTCGGGTGGAGACAGCCTGGCCATCATTATGCCATTCGTGCAGGTCGGAACTTACCCGACAAGGAATTTCGCTACCTTAGGACCGTTATAGTTACGGCCGCCGTTTACTGGGGCTTCGATCAGGAGCTTCTCTTTCGATTACACCATCAATTAACCTTCCAGCACCGGGCAGGCATCACACCCTATACGTCCACTTTCGTGTTTGCAGAGTGCTGTGTTTTTAATAAACAGTTGCAGCCAGCTGGTATCTTCGACCGGTTCAACCTTCGCCCGCAAGGGACTACAATCTACGCCGGCGCACCTTCTCCCGAAGTTACGGTGCTATTTTGCCTAGTTCCTTCACCCGAGTTCTCTCAAGCGCCTGAGTATTCTCTACCTGACCACCTGTGTCGGTTTTCAGTACGGTTTAGTAAAGCCTTTCGCTTAGTGGCTTTTCCTGGAAGTGTGGTATCAGTTACTTCAGCTCCGTAGAGCCTCGTCATCATCTCTCAGTGTTAAGGAAGTCCGGATTTGCCTAAACTTCCCACCTACCAACTTAAACGTACATATCCAACAGTACGCTAACCTAACCTGCTCCGTCCCCACATCGCAGCTTTACCAAGTACGGGAATATTAACCCGTTTCCCATCGACTACGCTTTTCAGCCTCGCCTTAGGGGCCGACTCACCCTGCCCCGATTAACGTTGGACAGGAACCCTTGGTCTTCCGGCGAACGGGTTTTTCACCCGTTTTATCGTTACTTATGTCAGCATTCGCACTTGTGATACGTCCAACAGCCCTCTCGAACCATCTTCATCCGCTTACACAACGCTCCCCTACCCAACAGACTTTCGTCTGATGCCGCAGCTTCGGTGCTATATTTGAGCCCCGTTACATCTTCCGCGCAGGCCGACTCGACTAGTGAGCTATTACGCTTTCTTTAAATGATGGCTGCTTCTAAGCCAACATCCTAGCTGTCTAAGCCTTCCCACTTCGTTTCCCACTTAATATAGACTTTGGGACCTTAGCTGGCGGTCTGGGTTGTTTCCCTCTCCACGACGGACGTTAGCACCCGCCGTGTGTCTCCTGAGTATCACTCTTCGGTATTCGTAGTTTGCATCGGGTTGGTAATCCGGGATGGACCCCTAGCCGAAACAGTGCTCTACCCCCGAAGGTGTCCGCTCAAGGCTCTACCTAAATAGATTTCGGGGAGAACCAGCTATCTCCCGGTTTGATTGGCCTTTCACCCCCAGCCACAAGTCATCCGCTAATTTTTCAACATTAGTCGGTTCGGTCCTCCAGTTAGTGTTACCCAACCTTCAACCTGCCCATGGCTAGATCACCGGGTTTCGGGTCTATACCTTGCAACTCAACGCCCAGTTAAGACTCGGTTTCCCTTCGGCTCCCCTATTCGGTTAACCTCGCTACAAAATATAAGTCGCTGACCCATTATACAAAAGGTACGCAGTCACCCTTGCGGGCTCCCACTGCTTGTACGTACAAGGTTTCAGGTTCTATTTCACTCCCCTCACCGGGGTTCTTTTCGCCTTTCCTTCACAGTACTGGTTCACTATCGGTCAATCAGGAGTATTTAGCCTTGGAGGATGGTCCCCCCATCTTCAAACAGGATATCACGTGTCCCGCCCTACTTCTCGTTAGCTTAGTACCACGACCTGGACTTCGAGTACGGGGCTATCACCCTGTGTCGCCAAGCTTCCCAGCTTGTTCCTCTGTCTCTATCGCTATCACTAACAGGCTCTTTCGCTTTCGCTCGCCGCTACTCACAAAATCTCGGTTGATTTCTTTTCCTCGGGGTACTTAGATGTTTCAGTTCTCCCGGTTCGCCTCACTTACCTATGAATTCAGTAAGTGATAGTAGATTCTTCATCTACTGGGTTTCCCCATTCGGACATCTTGGATTAAACGCCTCTTATCGACTCATCCAAGCTTTTCGCAGATTAGCACGTCCTTCTTCGCCTCTGATTGCCAAGGCATCCACCTTGTACGCTTTGTCACTTAGCCATACAACCTCAAGTATTCTTAGGATGAACAATCTGATGAAGATAAAATGGAATTTAAAGTTAAAATTCACTTTACATCATAGATTGATGCTAAAAACACGTTAGGTTTGTCAGCCGTAACAGTTAATTTATTCAGAATCATTGCCTTTTATCAATGACCCTTACTCAGACTTTCTTGAAAGTCTCGTTTTCAGCTTGTTTCCAGTTTGTTAAAGAACAGTTTATTAAGAAGACAAAAAATCATCTTTAAATGGCGTCCCCACGGGGATTCGAACCCCGGTTACCGCCGTGAAAGGGCGATGTCCTAGGCCTCTAGACGATGGGGACAACATGTAAAGATATTCTTCACATCTTGCTTTATTTGTTTATTCTTCTTTTGTTTACAATCATCAGCCAAACTGTGTGGACACTTAAAGTCAATTCTATCTTTGGTAAGGAGGTGATCCAACCGCAGGTTCCCCTACGGTTACCTTGTTACGACTTCACCCCAGTCATGAATCATACCGTGGTAAACGCCCTCCCGAAGGTTAAGCTATCTACTTCTGGTACAACCCACTCCCATGGTGTGACGGGCGGTGTGTACAAGGCCCGGGAACGTATTCACCGCGACATTCTGATTCGCGATTACTAGCGATTCCGACTTCATGGAGTCGAGTTGCAGACTCCAATCCGGACTTAGACGTACTTTCTGAGATTCACTCCACCTCGCGGCTTCGTCACCCTCTGTATACGCCATTGTAGCACGTGTGTAGCCCTACTCGTAAGGGCCATGATGACTTGACGTCATCCCCACCTTCCTCCGGTTTATCACCGGCAGTCTCCTTTGAGTTCCCGACCGAATCGCTG
Source organism: Aggregatibacter sp. 2125159857 (assembly GCF_017798005.1). NCBI lineage: Bacteria > Pseudomonadati > Pseudomonadota > Gammaproteobacteria > Pasteurellales > Pasteurellaceae > Aggregatibacter > Aggregatibacter sp. 2125159857. Next base: position 251,644 of record NZ_CP072548.1, on the reverse strand, counting down.
GCAACAAAGGATAAGGGTTGCGCTCGTTGCGGGACTTAACCCAACATTTCACAACACGAGCTGACGACAGCCATGCAGCACCTGTCTCATGGTTCCCGAAGGCACTCCCGTATCTCTACAAGATTCCATGGATGTCAAGAGTAGGTAAGGTTCTTCGCGTTGCATCGAATTAAACCACATGCTCCACCGCTTGTGCGGGCCCCCGTCAATTCATTTGAGTTTTAACCTTGCGGCCGTACTCCCCAGGCGGTCGATTTATCACGTTAGCTACGGGCACCAAGCTTAAAGCTCAATCCCCAAATCGACAGCGTTTACAGCGTGGACTACCAGGGTATCTAATCCTGTTTGCTCCCCACGCTTTCGCACATGAGCGTCAGTACATTCCCAAGGGGCTGCCTTCGCCTTCGGTATTCCTCCACATCTCTACGCATTTCACCGCTACACGTGGAATTCTACCCCTCCCTAAAGTACTCTAGCTACCCAGTCTGAAATGCAATTCCCAGGTTAAGCCCGGGGATTTCACACCTCACTTAAATAGCCGCCTGCGTGCCCTTTACGCCCAGTTATTCCGATTAACGCTCGCACCCTCCGTATTACCGCGGCTGCTGGCACGGAGTTAGCCGGTGCTTCTTCTGTGATTAACGTCAATTTGTTGCGCTATTAACACAACAACCTTCCTCGTCACCGAAAGAACTTTACAACCCGAAGGCCTTCTTCATTCACGCGGCATGGCTGCGTCAGGGTTGCCCCCATTGCGCAATATTCCCCACTGCTGCCTCCCGTAGGAGTCCGGGCCGTGTCTCAGTCCCGGTGTGGCTGGTCATCCTCTCAGACCAGCTAGAGATCGTCGGCTTGGTAGGCCTTTACCCCACCAACTACCTAATCCCACTTGGGCTCATCTCATGGCATGTGGCCTTGCGGTCCCACACTTTCATCTCTCGATTCTACGCGGTATTAGCGACAGTTTCCCGTCGTTATCCCCCTCCATAAGCCAGATTCCCAAGCATTACTCACCCGTCCGCCACTCGTCAGCAAGAAAGCAAGCTTTCTCCTGTTACCGTTCGACTTGCATGTGTTAAGCCTGCCGCCAGCGTTCAATCTGAGCCATGATCAAACTCTTCAATTCAAAAAGTTTAATCGCTCAATACTGCTGACTTAATTAATCATCTATATAAATAAACGAATCTTCGTAGCACTATTCAGTTCAATTTTAAAATTCTTTAATGATAAAAATGAATCTTCAAGTGCCCACACAGTTTGTCTGATTGATTGTTAAAGAACAAAAAACGACGCGCTGCTTAATGCTTTACAACGGCGCGTCGTTGTGGTGGCGTATTATAGGCATTTTTTATCACCACGCAACCCCTTTTTAGCTTTTTTTTCATTTTTTGTTTTGATTGGTTATTTTTTATAAATTTTGACTAATAATCAGACTAGGAATGTCTATAATTGAGTCTAATACGTAGTCTGCCATTTTTTCTCCCTCAGAAGTGATCGGTTTACCAGTTCGCACTAAAACGCGCGTTTTCACCCTAGCTCCCTTCCCGGCAAGCAAATCTTCCACTTTATCTCCAACCATAATAGATTTTGTCGGATCGATATTCAGCTCTTCTATTGCTTGTAGTAACATCCCCGATTTCGGCTTACGGCAGTCACAATCCTGTTTAAATTCGGCAAGTTTTGCCTCCGGATGATGCGGGCAGTAATAGATGCCATCCAAATCAACACCACGATCCGCCAACGACCAATCCATCCACTCCGTCAACTGCAAAAACTGTTCCTCGGTAAAAAGACCTCGTGCAATACCAGATTGATTTGTCACCAGAACCAACAAATAGCCCATCTCTTTCAGTTTTTTTAGCGCCTCAATACTTCCTTCAATAAAATGAAAATGATCAATGTCATGCACATAACCATAGTCAATATTCAACGTTCCGTCTCGATCTAAAAAAACCGCTTTCTTCATCTTTTTGTCCCATTTAAATATAAATTCGTACCGATTATCTTCTTTATTTTTATCTTGTGCAAACCTTCAACTTTTTTGTTCTAAGAGAAAGCAAATAATTATAAGAATGTCATGGATAGAGGTTGACATGGCATTCTAGACGTCTAGAATACAAAAATCTTTTTTTGATAAAAACGAAACCGCAAAAGGGCTTATATGATTAAGCTAAAGAATGTCAGCAAAATTTTCGACGTTTCAGGTAAAAAACTGACCGCACTTGATAATGTTTCCTTGGATATTCCGAAAGGACATATCTGTGGCGTTATCGGCGCATCCGGTGCAGGCAAAAGCACCCTGATTCGTTGCGTCAACCTATTGGAAAAACCCACTGTGGGTTCCGTCATCATTGATGGCAAAGATCTCACTCAACTTAGCGATGCTGAGCTGGTATTGGAACGCCGTAATATCGGCATGATTTTCCAACATTTCAATTTATTGAGCTCCCGCACTGTCTTCGGTAATGTCGCATTGCCTTTAGAACTAGAAGGCACACCGAAAGAAAAAATCGAAGCGAAAGTCAATGAATTACTCTCTTTGGTAGGCTTAAGCGACAAAAAAAATGTATATCCGTCTAATTTATCCGGCGGTCAAAAGCAACGCGTCGCCATTGCACGCGCACTAGCAAGCAATCCCAAAGTGTTATTATGCGACGAAGCGACTAGTGCGCTAGATCCGGCAACCACACACGCCATCTTAAAATTATTAAAAGAAATCAACCGCACTTTAGGGATCACGATTCTCTTAATTACCCACGAAATGGATGTTGTCAAACGCATTTGTGATTTAGTTGCCATCATCGATCACGGCAAACTTGTAGAACAAGGTTCAGTGAGCGACATTTTCTCCAATCCAAAAACAGAATTGGCCCAAGAATTTATTCGCTCTACCTTTAACATTAATCTGCCTGATGAATATCTAGAGAATCTATCACACACGCCAAAACACGCTAAGTCTTACCCGATTATCAAATTCGAGTTTACCGGACGCTCTGTGGATGCCCCATTGTTGTCCCAAGCCTCCAAAAAATTCGGTGTGGAATTAAGCATTTTAACCTCCCAAATTGAATATGCCGGTGGAGTGAAATTCGGTTTCACCGTAGCTGAAGTGGAAGGCGATGAAGATGCTATTACACAAACCAAAATCTATTTAATGGAAAATAACGTACGCGTTGAGGTATTAGGCTATGTGGAATGATTTTTTAACGGAACTTACGCCTCAAATGTGGCAAGCCGTGTGGGTTTCTACCTATGAAACCGTGTATATCAGCTTTGCATCTACCCTGTTAGCCGTGATCATCGGTTTACCTTTTGGTGTAGTAACCTTCCTCACCGGCAAAGGCGAAATTCTTCAAAACGCACGGTTAAATCTCATTTTAAACATTGTGATTAACATTGGACGCTCCATTCCCTTCATTATTTTGTTAATCATTTTGTTACCGTTTACCCGTTTCATTTTGAACACGACGCTGGGTACCACGGCAGCCATTATCCCATTAAGCATTTGCGCCATGCCATTTGTGGCACGTTTAACCGCTAATGCCTTAGTGGAAGTGCCAAAAGGCTTAACAGAAGCTGCAAAAGCGATGGGCGCGACAAACTGGCAAATCATCCGCAAATTCTATTTGCCGGAAGCACTGCCAACCTTAATTAACGGTATCACACTGACCTTAGTTACCCTAGTGGGCTATTCCGCCATGGCAGGCATTGTCGGCGGCGGTGGTTTAGGTAGCCTCGCCATTAACTACGGTGAATACCGCAACATGGTGTACGTTAAATGGGTCGCCACAATTATTATTGTCGTATTCGTCATGATTTCACAAAAACTTGGTGATGATTTCGCAAAACGCGTCGATCATCGTTAATTCACTTAGCATTAACATTAAAAGAGGATCTTTTATGAACTTAAAAAAATTACTCGGCGTAGCAACACTTGCCTCCGTATTTGCATTAACAGCGTGTAACGAAGAGAAAAAACCGGAAGCGACAGCAGAAGCACCGGCAAAAATTAAAGTCGGCGTGATGGCAGGCCCTGAGCACGAAGTGGCTGAAATTGCCGCGAAAGTCGCGAAAGAAAAATATAACTTAGACGTAGAATACGTTCTATTCAACGACTATGCCTTACCAAATACGGCGGTTTCTAAAGGCGATTTAGATGCGAACGCCATGCAACACAAACCGTATTTAGACAAAGATTCCCAAGCGAAAGGTTTAAACAACCTCGTTATCGTGGGCAACACCTTCGTTTATCCGTTAGCGGGTTACTCTAAAAAAATCAAAAGCGTAAATGAGTTACAAGATGGTGCGGTGGTTGCGGTACCAAACGACCCAAGTAACTTGGCACGCGCGTTAATCTTGTTAGAAAAACAAGGATTAATTAAATTAAAAGATCCGACCAACCTGTTCTCCACTTCAATGGATATTGTTGAAAATCCGAAACATTTACAAATCAAAGAAGTGGATACCTCTGTTGCAGCACGTGCGCTAGACGATGTGGATTTAGCCGTTGTGAATAACAACTATGCCGGTCAGGTTGGCTTAAATGCACAAGATCACGGCGTGTTCGTGGAAGATAAAGATTCTCCATATGTGAACATTATCGTGGCACGTACTGACAACAAAGATAGCAAAGCAGTACAAGATTTCGTGAAAGCTTACCAAACACCGGAAGTGGAACAAGAAGCGAAAAAACACTTTAAAGACGGCGTCGTAAAAGGCTGGTAATTTGAAGCCCCTATAAAAACACCGTAAAATGAAACCGCACTTTTAGGCCATAAAAAGCAAAGTGCGGTCATTTTTTTATAGGTTTTTCACGGAGGACATCAGAATAAAAATCCCTTTTTAACCATTGATAAGGATTTTTTATGAGCGCTTTTAGCCGGTCAGGTTTGCGCCTATAATAAATCGTCTATTGTTATACCAATCAGGAACACCATGTTAGATATTGTTTTATACGAACCGGAAATTCCACAAAACACCGGCAATATTATTCGTTTATGTGCCAACACCGGCTTTCGCCTACATTTAATCGAACCTCTAGGATTTACTTGGGACGACAAAAAATTACGACGCTCCGGATTGGATTACCACGAATTTGCCGACATCAAAAAGCACAAAACTTTCGAGGCATTTTTGCAAAGCGAGCAACCGAAGCGTTTGTTTGCCTTAACAACAAAAGGCACGCCTGCGCACAGTGAAGTGAAATTTGAATTGGGCGACTATTTAATGTTCGGCCCGGAAACCCGCGGCATTCCGATGGATATTTTAAACAGCATGCCGGCGGAACAAAAAATCCGTATTCCCATGACTGCCAACAGTCGCAGTATGAATCTTTCCAACTCGGTGGCCGTCACCGTGTATGAAGCGTGGCGCCAGCTGGGATATCAAGGTGCGGTGAATCTTGCTCGATAAGATGAATTAAAAATTGCGCTTGCAAAAGCACGATATTAAATGGGCTAAGTGCATTTCATCCCTGTCACTTAGCCCTTTTCTTTTGGAATTACGCGCCGATTAAACGGGAAAGTGCGGTGTCTTTTCGGTCTAAATAATGGGTCGATTGAATTCGACGAATGGTTCTAGATTTACCTCGAATCAACAACGTTTCCGTGGTGGCTAAATTGCCTTTACGGCGAATGCCTTTTAATAAATCACCATGAGTAATCCCGGTGGCAGCAAACACCAAATTGTCATCACGCACGAGCTGTTCCAGCTGCAGCACCGTATTGACTTGAACCCCCATTTCTTCACAACGACGAATTTCTTCTTGTGCCAATGCCTTATTTTCCGGCGTATCGCCTTTCACCTGATCACGCGGCAATAGACGGGATTGCATATCGCCCCCCAAGGCACGAATCGCAGCCGCTGCCACAACACCTTCCGGCGCACCACCAATGCCATAAACCATGTCAATTTCTGCTTCCGGCAAACAACATAACACCGAAGCCGCCACATCGCCATCAGGAATCGTAAATACGCGCACGCCCAGTTGATGCATTTTTTCAATCACCGTTTCATGACGAGGTTTATCTAAAATCATTACTGTTAAATCAGATAACAATTTACCTAGCTTCGACGCGACACGACGCAAATTTTGTTCAAGTGGCAAATTCAAATCCACAATGCCTTTGGCTTCCGGCCCCACCACCAATTTTTCCATATACATATCCGGCGCTTTCAAAAAGGTATTTTTGCCGCCTGCCGCCAACACGGAAATCGCATTAGACTGCCCCATCGCCGTCATGCGCGTGCCATCAATAGGATCGACCGCAATAGACACTAATTCGCCCATGCCTGAACCTACTTTTTCACCGATATATAACATCGGCGCGTGGTCAATTTCGCCTTCGCCAATCACGATTTCCGCATCCATATGAATCAAATTTAGCATATAACGCATGGCTTTTACGGCAGCATCATCAGCCGAATGTTTATCCCCACGCCCCAACCACGCAAATCCGGCAAGGGCGGCAACTTCGGTTACTCTCGAAAACTCAATGGCTAATGATCTATTCATGGCATAATCCTTAAAAATGAGAAATAAAAATCGGCTTATTCTAGCACCAAGCAAACGTTTGCTATAGCGAAAATCGTAAAAATATGCGTTAATATTGATGTTTACAAATTTGTATTTGCTGGCAAATTTAAAAAACGCACTTATACTTCACTTAAAGATCATACAATTTCTCTCGCTTTTTCAGTATGGCACCATTATTTAGTCGAAAGACCCCACCATGCTCTAAAGGGATTGAAACGTATATCTACTATAGAAAATATTGCAAACAGATAAAATTTCTATAGATTTAGCTTTAAGCACGGAGCAGTACAACTAAACACAAGCTGAAAAGCAAGATGAAGTTAAGAAAAATGATATGACAATTAAACAACCTTTTGAATAGGATGGATTTATGAAAAAAATAGCATTATTTATTATATGTTTTTCATTGGTTGCTTGTGGTGAAAAAGTTGCTCAAAAAAAAGAAGATGATGTAGTTAAACAACCATTTTCTTTAAGTGAAAAACCACAAACGGAAACTACTGAAAGTGACATTAAACAACCATTTTCTTTAAGTAGCGAACCGCAGACTAAATCTAAATAAATCATAAGGGCGATAATTATGAGCAGTGGTATTTTTACGCTAATAAATAACTTTATAGACAGACAAATGCACATTATTTAATGTTTTATCTAGCTGATAAAATTCAAACACCATTAAAAAGCGTTATATGGATGTGTGCTGGATTTGTAATTATTATCGCCTTTATTAAAAATTCAGGTGGAATTTTAACCTTAGTAGTGGAGCGGTTGAGGAATTATCCACGATCGGTAGTGATAGTTTAGTAGGTTTGCTGTTCTTAGACAATCAGTATTTAAGAATGTATAGGTTAGCTAATACTTTACGGGATAAAGGCAATGTATTTACAGGTGCGTAGGTTTTCTCGGAGTTATGTTGGTGTGGAGATTTTTTACTGTTTCTGTATTTTTATTGTTTAAAAATTTACAATGTTTTTGTTATTGGACTTTGCACAAATTTTTTTATTTTTCTTGATGTGTCGAAAGCCCTCGCCCTGTGCCAAAGGGATTCTCCATCAATCACCAAAGTGCGGTGCTTTTTTTAAATAAATTACACCTATCAAATTTCTACGAATGAATCAGCAAGACTAAATTTTTCATTTTTTCTCTTGAAATCCCTCAAAACGATCTTATTTAAATTTGGCGAACAAATGTTCAACAGAACATCCATGGAACGAAGAAGGAAATACTTATGAATATTGAAAAATTTACGACCAAATTCCAACAGGCCATTGCTGAAGCGCAATCTTTGGCGATTGGCAAGGATAATCAATTTATTGAACCGGTACATTTATTGAGTGCCTTGTTAAATCAACAAGACGGCTCAGTGGCGCCGATTCTAACCGCAAGCGGCGTGAACGTTGCCGTGTTGCGTAACGAACTCAACAATGAACTTGCCAAACTTCCGCAAGTCTCCGGCAATGGCGGTGATGTACAACTTTCCCGTCAGTTGCTTAACCTGTTGAATTTATGCGACAAATTAGCGCAACAACGGCAGGATAAATTTATTTCCTCCGAACTCTTTTTACTTGCTGCCTTGGAAGAAAAAGGCGCCGTCAGCGAGATACTGAAAAAGTGCGGTGCGAAAAAAGAACAAATTTTACAAGCCATCGATCATATTCGTGGAGGACAAAACGTGAATGATCAAAATGCGGAAGAAAGCCGCCAAGCCTTAGAAAAATATACTATCGACTTAACTGCCCGCGCGGAAAGCGGGAAATTGGATCCGGTGATTGGGCGTGATGAAGAAATCCGCCGCACCATTCAAGTGTTGCAACGCCGCACCAAAAACAACCCTGTGCTTATCGGTGAACCGGGCGTGGGTAAAACCGCCATTGTGGAAGGTTTGGCACAACGTATTGTGAACGGCGAAGTGCCGGAAGGTTTGAAAAATAAACGTGTGCTTTCCCTTGATATGGGTGCGTTAATCGCCGGGGCAAAATATCGCGGTGAATTTGAAGAACGCTTGAAAGCCGTGTTAAATGAACTCGCCAAAGAAGAAGGCCGTGTCATTTTATTTATTGATGAAATTCACACCATGGTCGGTGCGGGTAAAACCGATGGCGCCATGGATGCGGGCAACTTGTTAAAACCAAGTTTGGCACGCGGTGAATTGCACTGTGTGGGCGCGACTACGTTAGACGAATATCGCCAATACATTGAAAAAGACGCCGCACTTGAACGTCGTTTCCAAAAAGTGTTTGTGGATGAACCGAGCGTGGAAGATACCATTGCTATTTTACGTGGTTTAAAAGAGCGTTATGAAATCCACCACCATGTACAAATTACTGACCCGGCTATTGTGGCGGCGGCAACCTTGTCCCATCGTTACATTTCCGATCGTCAGTTGCCGGATAAAGCCATCGACTTAATCGATGAAGCGGCTTCCAGCATTCGGATGGAAATTGACTCCAAACCACAGCCGTTAGATCGCTTAGATCGCCGTATTATCCAACTCAAATTGGAACAACAGGCGTTACAAAAAGAAGATGACGATGCCAGCCGCAAACGCTTGGAAATGTTAGAAAAAGAATTGGCGGAAAAAGAACGGGAATATGCTGAATTAGAAGAGGTGTGGAAATCCGAAAAAGCGGCGCTTTCCGGTGCGCAACACATTAAAGCGGAATTGGAAAACGCCCGCACCCAAATGGAACAAGCCCGTCGTGCCGGTGATTTGAACAAAATGTCCGAATTGCAATACGGTAAAATTCCGGAATTGGAAAAACAATTAGCGGCAGCAGAAGGTGCGGAAGGAAAAGAAATGAGCCTGTTGCGTTATCGTGTGACTGACGAGGAAATTGCGGAAGTGCTTTCCCGCGCTACCGGCATTCCGGTCTCCAAAATGATGGAAGGCGAAAAAGAAAAACTCTTGCGCATGGAAGAAGAATTGCATAAACGCGTTATCGGGCAAAACGAAGCCGTGGACGCCGTGGCGAACGCCATTCGTCGTAGCCGTGCCGGTCTTTCCGATCCGAATCGTCCGATTGGCTCCTTCTTGTTCTTAGGGCCAACCGGTGTGGGTAAAACCGAATTGTGTAAAACCTTGGCAAAATTCCTATTCGACAGCGAAGATGCCATGGTGCGTATCGACATGTCCGAATTCATGGAAAAACACAGCGTGTCCCGTTTGGTCGGCGCACCTCCGGGTTATGTGGGCTATGAAGAAGGCGGTTATTTGACCGAGGCTGTACGTCGCCGTCCATATTCTGTAATTTTGCTCGACGAAGTGGAAAAAGCACACAATGATGTGTTCAACATCTTGTTGCAAGTGCTGGATGACGGCCGCTTAACCGATGGACAAGGCAGAACCGTGGATTTCCGCAATACGGTAGTGATCATGACCTCTAACTTGGGTTCCGATTTGATTCAAGGTAATCAAACCGAAAGCTACGATGAAATGAAAGCCTTGGTTATGTCCGTGGTGAGCCAACATTTCCGTCCGGAATTTATTAACCGAATTGACGAAACTGTGGTGTTCCATCCGTTGAATAAAGACAACATTCGCGCTATTGCGGAAATTCAGTTAAAACGCTTAATCAACCGCATGGAAAGCCGTGGCTATGTGTTGCACTTTACAGACAGCACCCTCAATTTCATTAGCGAAATCGGTTATGACCCAATTTACGGCGCACGTCCATTAAAACGTGCGATTCAACAAGAAATTGAGAACCCGTTAGCGCAACAAATCCTGTCCGGCAGTTTGTTACCGGAAAAACCGATTAGCGTGGATTACGTTGACGGCAAAATTGTGGCAAAACAATAAGCCCCAAATACGCTAAAAACAAAAGCCATTTAGTGAATGCTAAATGGCTTTTTTGTTATCTTATCAATCTAAAAGTGCGGTCGCTTTTTGATATGTTTTCAACGCAGTTATTCGCTATGTTGCTCAAACCAGCTTTCTAAAATTAAGCAGGCTGAAATGCCGTCCACTTTGCTTTTATTTAAAGCTCGATAACCGCCGCGGCTGAAAATTTCACTACGAGCTTCCGTGGTTGTGAGGCGTTCATCCTGTAATTCCACTGGTAAATTAAAGCGTCCGTTCAAGCGATTGGCAAATTTTTTGGCGCGTAAGGTCAGTTCTTGTTCGGTGCCATCCATATTCAGTGGCAGACCAACGACGATTCGTGCCGGCTGCCATTCTTTGATGACGTTACCGATAGCGTCCCAATCAGGAATGCCGTCTTGAGCTTTAAATGCCGGCAGTGACTGTGCCGTGCCGGTGATGCTTTGACCCACTGCACAGCCAATGCTTTTTGTGCCGAAATCAAAGGCTAAAACTGTAATGCCCATTAACAATGTCCTACTTGACCGACAAAATTATGCGTATCAATGCCAAGCAATTGATTGGCCGCCAACCAGCGCTGATCACATGGCAAATCAAACAAAATTTGTTCCGTCGCCGGCACAACCAGCCAAGAGTCATGGGCGATTTCTTGCTCCAACTGATTAGCTTCCCAACTGGCACAACCTAAAGCAACCAAATATTTCTCCGGTTCTTCAAAGGTGCCAAATGTATCTACCACATCGGCAGACGTTGTTAGCACAAGATTATCATTCACTTTATAACTGTGATTAAATACTTTTGGAACAGGTGTATGCAAAATGAAACCGCGATCAACGTTCACCGGTCCACCGGCAAGCACCAATTTATTGTTATAAGTGCGGTCGGTTACCATCATGAAATTCATTTTTGCACTCAGTTCTGCAATGGTTAAGTCGGTGGGCTGATTAATCACCAATCCCATAGACCCTTTTTCATTATGTTCACAAATATAAATGACTGTCCGATAAAAATAACTGTCCTCTAAATTTGGCATAGCAATGAGCAAATGATCTTGTAAATCCATCATAATGTTTCCCCCAAATCACCAAAACAGACTTGTAACGCGGTTATTGCTGCCATCGCGGCTGTTTCAGTGCGTAATACACGTTTTCCTAATAACACTTCCACAAAACCTTGTTGTTCGGTTTGTGCAATTTCTTGCGCTGATAAGCCACCTTCAGAACCAATTAGTAAGCGCACGCCGGCAGTGGGTATCATTGGCAATGTGCGAATAGAATGTGTTGCTCTCGGATGAAGATTTAATTTCAGTGCGCCATCTTGTTCGGCACACCATTGTTGTAATTTCATTAATGGGCGAATTTCCGGAATTTTATTCCGGCCGCATTGTTCACACGCCGCAATGGCGATTTTTTGCCATTGTTGGATTTTTTTATCCATACGATCACCGTCTAATTTCACGCCGCAACGTTCTGACCACAATGGCGTAATCACGTTCACGCCTAATTCGACGGATTTTTGAATGGTAAATTCCATGCGTTCACCACGCGAAATTACTTGCCCAAGATGAATAAACAATGGACTTTCCCGATCGTCAAATTGCTGGCTTAAAATTTCTACATCGACGCTTTTTTTACTCACCTGCGTAATCATCGCTTGGTATGTCTGGTTACTGCCATCAAAAAGTTCAAGGCGTTCACCGGGCTGCATACGCAAAACACGTCCCACATGGTTGGCACCGTCTTCAGACAAAGTGCAAAAAGTGAGATGATTCAACGATGTAGGATGATAAATTCTAGGTACTCGCATAATAGAACATTAACTAAAAATCATGGTTCTATCATAACAGAAAAGAAGAGGGCAAAGAGAGAAATGAGAAATTAATATTCCCATTTGGTCGGATCAATACCTAACTCACGCATAATCACTTTCGCTTCTTCAGGAATTTCATCGCTGCGCTCTTTGAGCAAATCTTCATCTGTTGGCAAAGGCTGACCAGTAAAGGCGTGCAAAAAAGCTTCACAAAGCAATTCACTGTTTGTTGCGTGGCGTAAATTACGAATTTGGCGACGAGTGCGTTCATTTGTCAAAATTTCAAGCACTTTAATTGGAATGGAAACCGTAATTTTTTTCACTTGTTCGCTTTTTTTGCCATGTTCTGCATAAGGGCTAATGTATTGTCCGTTCCAATTCGCCATAATTGATTCCTGAAATAACCTTAGTAATTGTCTCAATATTCTAATAAAAAAGAATAAAAATAACAATCTAGCCGTGAAGACTGCTAGATTTCCATGGATGCGTCTGCCCTAGACAGACTGACCTCTTCATCAACTCAAAAGTGCGGTCAGTTTTCTCAAGGTTTTTTCTGCTTCATGGCGAATTTTTAAGAAAATTTCTTTTACGGAGGACGACTAACCCCCATGAATTAACAGATAATGCGATTCTTTGCTTTAATAAAATCAATTAAGTCGGTAGAATACCTCTACTTTTTATCCATTTTTTAGAGGAAATCACTATGTCATTAGAAGTTTTAGATCAGTTAGAAAACAAAATTAAACAAGCCGTTGAAACCATTCAACTCCTTCAACTCGAAGTGGATGAATTAAAAGAAAAAAACGGCAGATCACAACAAGAAAACGATGCGTTACGCAGTGAAAACGAACAATTAAGAAGCGAACATCAAAATATTCAAGAACGTTTACGCTCACTTTTAGGCATCACTGACAGTATCTAATGATTCTTTATTAAACCAAGGCTTAGTTAATCTAAGCCTTCTTTTTTGGGAGAAAAAATGCAACCTCACATTTGCTTAATCACCGGCAGCACTTTAGGCGGTGCCGAATATCTTGCCGAACACATAGAAAGCCGATTACAACAACAGGGTTTCAGTACTGAATTGCACCACGGCCCGGCATTAAATGATGTAATCAATGAAAAATTATGGCTAGTGGTGACTTCCACCCATGGCGCAGGAGAATTACCGGATAATCTAAAACCATTATTTGAAGCTCTGGATGCAAGTGATAACGACCTTTCCCACTTAAGATTTGCGGTGATCGGTTTAGGAAATTCTGATTACGATACCTTTTGCTTTGCCGTGGACAAAGTAGAACAAAGTTTGTTGGCAAAAAGTGCGGTCAAAATAACCGATGCTTTACGCATTGATGTCTTAACAGAATCTGATCAAGAACAGTGCGCAGAAGACTGGTTACCTAATTTTACGCATAATATTTAATCAATAAAAAAGCAAACAGCATGTGGATAACTTCATTGATTATTGTTAAAAATCTGTTTTTATGTGATGAATAAATTCTGATGCTAATCAACCTGTGGATAAATAAGGAAGTTATACACAAGAATTAACGGTATCGATCGGGAAGATCTTAACACGTTTGAAAATGATCTATGTCTTTCATTTACAACGTAAAAACGATCTTATTCAACGGTTTTGATGATCCTTATAATAGTAATAATAAAAGATCTCTATATAAAGATCTTATTTTTTATTAGCGAAGATCCTTCTCCCGATCCCGCTTTTTTCTTTCACTGAAACGCATCTTTTAACCACCTAAGATTTTCAGTAAAATAGCGACCAATTTTTTCAAGGATCAACAGATCCGTACCTCATTTAAAATAGAGATCATTCATAATCATGTTTTACACTGAAACCTATGATGTCATCGTGATCGGTGGCGGTCATGCAGGAACAGAAGCCGCATTGGCACCTGCACGTATGGGATTAAAAACCCTATTACTTACTCATAATGTAGATACGCTCGGACAAATGTCTTGCAACCCGGCGATTGGGGGCATTGGCAAAGGGCATTTAGTAAAAGAAGTGGATGCCATGGGCGGATTAATGGCGCATGCCGCCGATAAAGCCGGTATTCAATTTCGTACATTAAACAGCAGTAAAGGCCCGGCCGTACGCGCAACGCGTGCGCAAGCGGATCGTGTGTTATATCGTCAAGCCGTTAGAATCGCCCTTGAAAATCAACCGAATTTAGATATTTTCCAACAAGAAGCCACGGATATTTTGATCGAACAAGATCGTGTAACCGGTGTTACAACGAAAATGGGGCTTACGTTTCATGCAAAATCTGTGATCTTAACCGCCGGCACCTTCTTAGCCGGTAAGATCCATATTGGTTTACAAAATTATGAAGGGGGACGTGCAGGTGATCCGGCTTCGATAACCCTCTCTCATCGTTTAAGAGATCTTGGTTTACGTGTGGATCGCTTAAAAACCGGAACACCACCGCGTATTGATGCACGTACGATCAATTTTGAAGTCTTAGCTAAACAACATGGCGATGCAGTATTGCCGGTGTTCTCTTTTATGGGATCCGTTTCTGATCACCCGCAACAAATTCCTTGTTATATCACCCACACCAATGAAAAAACCCATGAAGTGATCCGTAATAACTTGGATCGTAGCCCGATGTATACCGGTGTCATTGAAGGGATCGGGCCGCGTTATTGTCCATCGATCGAAGATAAAGTAATGCGCTTTGCGGATCGTAATTCGCACCAAATTTATTTAGAGCCGGAAGGCTTGACCAGCAATGAAGTGTATCCGAATGGGATTTCAACCAGTTTACCTTTTGACGTGCAAATAGGTATCGTCAATTCCATGAAAGGGTTGGAAAATGCCCGCATTGTGAAACCGGGTTATGCCATTGAATATGATTATTTTGATCCCCGTGATTTAAAACCCACCTTAGAAACCAAATTCATTCAAGGTTTATTCTTTGCCGGTCAAATTAATGGTACAACCGGTTATGAAGAAGCAGCAGCACAAGGCTTATTGGCTGGGATTAATGCAGGTCTTTATGTACAAGAGAAAGAAGCCTGGTTTCCGCGCCGTGATCAGGCTTACACCGGTGTGTTGGTGGATGACCTTTGTACATTAGGAACAAAAGAACCCTATCGCGTATTTACCTCTCGTGCGGAATACCGTTTGTTATTGCGTGAAGATAATGCCGATATTCGTTTAACGCCAATTGCCCATGAATTAGGGTTAATTGATGACGCACGCTGGGCTCGTTTTAACCAAAAAATGGAAAATATCGAGCAAGAGCGTCAACGCTTACGCAGTATTTGGTTGCATCCACGTTCTGAATACCTAGAAGAAGCCAATAAAGTATTGAATAGTCCATTAGTGCGTGAAGCCAGTGGTGAAGATTTATTACGCCGTCCGGAAATGACTTACGATATTTTGACTTCCTTAACGCCATATCAACCGGCAATGGAAGATAAAGAAGCGGTAGAACAAGTAGAAATCGCCATTAAATATCAAGGCTATATTGAGCATCAACAAGAAGAAATCGAAAAACAAAAACGCCACGAAAATACAGCTATTCCGGCTCACTTTGATTACAGCAAAGTTTCCGGTTTATCTAACGAAGTGCGGGCAAAATTGGAACAACATCGTCCGGTCTCTATCGGACAAGCGAGCCGTATTTCCGGTATTACGCCGGCAGCGATTTCCATCATTCTGGTGAATTTGAAAAAGCAAGGCATGCTAAAACGTGGTGAATAATGACTAATTTAGACATTCAGTTGGCGGATAAGCTAAAAACATTGTTAAAACAGACCGCACTTTCTGTGACAGAACAACAGCAACAACAGTTAGTGAAGCTGGTTTTGCTGTTGAATAAATGGAACAAGGCTTATAACCTAACGTCTGTGCGTGATCCACAGGAAATGGTGGTTAAACATATTTTAGACAGTCTTGTGGTAAGCCCTTATTTACAAGGTGATCGTTTTATTGATGTCGGCACCGGCCCGGGCTTGCCCGGCTTGCCTTTAGCTATCATTAATCCGCAAAAACACTTTGTTTTGTTAGATAGCTTGGGTAAACGGATCAGCTTTATTCGCAATGCGGTACGTGAGTTAGAGCTTACCAATGTTGAAGCAGTGTTGAGCCGCGCGGAAGAATATCAACCCGATCATCAATTTGACGGGGTATTAAGTCGTGCTTTTGCCTCGTTAAAGGAGATGACCGACTGGTGCCATCATTTACCGAAAAAAGAGGGGCATTTTTATGCCTTAAAAGGCCTCTATCACAATGAGGAAGTTCAAGCCTTGGAGGGGAAATTTATGGTTAAAGAGGTGATTAAACTCCATGTTCCTGAGCTTGTAGGT
The DNA here is from genome assembly GCF_017798005.1 of Aggregatibacter sp. 2125159857. Classification (NCBI taxonomy): domain Bacteria; kingdom Pseudomonadati; phylum Pseudomonadota; class Gammaproteobacteria; order Pasteurellales; family Pasteurellaceae; genus Aggregatibacter; species Aggregatibacter sp. 2125159857. Next base: position 235,145 of record NZ_CP072548.1, on the reverse strand, counting down.
GAACGACATTTAATCATTCTGCATTAAATTTCTAAAAGTGTGATTTATTTAACAGTTTTTCCCTTTTTTTAAGTTGAATCTCTCTGTGCTAAATGTATAATTAGCCAGTTTTTGCATACTAAAAAATAATGTGATGTCTAGGGTTTTAACGCAAGCGAAGCATTGTTACCAAAAATCAATATGGATTGAAATGGGGATTTTACTCATTATCGGTGCGTTAATCTCACTTTGGCAGTGGAAAAGTGCGGTTGATTTCTGTCTTGGATTTTTCTGTGCTTTTCTGCCTTTTTGTGCTTTTGTGTATCTTATTTTTTATCGTAAACAGCATTTATCAACAAAATTGACCGCGCTTTATCGTGGGGAAGCGGTAAAGTTTGCATTAACGATACTATGTATTATTGCTGCGTTTAAAGGATTTCATGTAAGTGAATTCATTTTATTTTTTGCAGGTTTTTTCATGGCATTAGTGTTGAACAATGTCGTTCCATTTTTGCTGAACAGGTCTTAATTTTAAGTTCTATATAAAGGGTCAACTATGTCCGGACAAACAACCTCTGAGTATATCGGCCACCATTTGTCTTTTTTAAAGACCGGTGAGGGTTTTTGGCATATTCATGTCGATACGCTGTTTTTCTCTATCGTATCAGCCATTATTTTCCTTTTCGTTTTTTCACGTGTTGCGAAAAAAGCGACACCGGGCGTACCAAGCAAAATGCAATGTTTGGTCGAAATTTTAGTAGAATGGGTCAATGGTATCGTAAAAGAAAACTTTCATGGCCCACGTAATGTTGTTGCACCGCTAGCATTAACCATTTTTTGTTGGGTATTCATTATGAATGCCATCGACTTAATCCCAGTCGATTTTCTTCCACAATTCGCAGGTTTGTTCGGTATTCACTATTTGAGAGCTGTGCCAACAGCAGATATTAGTGCAACGCTCGGCATGTCAATCTGTGTCTTTTTCTTAATTCTTTTCTATACAGTAAAATCTAAAGGTTTTGGTGGATTGGTTAAGGAATATACTTTACACCCATTTAATCACTGGGCGTTTATTCCGGTTAACTTTATTCTTGAAACCGTTACTTTACTGGCTAAACCAATTTCTCTCGCATTCCGTTTATTCGGTAATATGTATGCAGGGGAATTAATCTTTATTCTCATTGCTGTGATGTATTCTGCCAATATGGCAATTGCGGCATTGGGGATTCCATTACACCTTGTTTGGGCGATTTTCCATATTTTGGTTATTACGCTACAAGCATTCATCTTTATGATGTTGACGGTGGTTTACTTAAGTATCGCTTATAACAAAGCAGATCATTAATTTTATTTTTTTATTAACCGGCTCTAGGGCTAAACTTAACTTCTATTGGAGAACATTATGGAAACTGTAATTACAGCTACAATTATCGGTGCATCAATCCTTCTTGCATTCGCAGCATTAGGTACAGCTATCGGCTTTGCGATTTTAGGCGGTAAATTCTTAGAATCTTCCGCTCGCCAACCTGAGCTTGCTTCTAGCTTGCAAACAAGAATGTTTATCGTTGCAGGTTTATTGGATGCGATTGCGATGATTGCTGTTGGTATTTCTTTACTTTTCATTTTCGCAAACCCATTCATCGGTTTATTACAATAATCACCTTATTTGCTTATCAACGTAAAACAAGCAGATTAAGGAGGACGTTGTGAATCTAAATGCAACATTGATTGGTCAACTGATTGCGTTTGCAATTTTCGTGTGGTTCTGCATGAAATTTGTTTGGCCACCAATTATTAGTGCAATTGAAAAACGTCAAAGCCAAATTGCGAATGCTTTAGCTTCTGCTGAAGCGGCTAAAAAAGAACAAGCAGATACTAAAATGCTTGTTGAAAAGGAAATTTCTGAAGCGAAAATTCAAGCGCAAGAAATTTTAGATTTAGCCAATAAACGTCGCAATGAAGTTTTAGACGAAGTGAAGGCAGAAGCCGAAGAACTTAAAGCGAAAATCATTGAACAAGGCTATGCTGAGGTTGAAGCTGAACGTAAACGTGTTCAAGAAGAATTACGTGTAAAAGTTGCGTCTTTGGCCATTGCAGGTGCTGAAAAAATTGTTGGACGTACTGTGGATGAAGCAGCCAACAATGACATTATTGATAAATTAGTTGCAGAACTATAAGAAGGTTGAGCTTATGTCAGAATTAACTACCATAGCTCGCCCTTATGCTAAAGCAGCGTTTGATTTTGCCGTTGAACAAAGTACATCTGACAAAAGTGCGGTAGAGAAATGGAATGAAATGTTAGGTTTTCTTGCTGAATTAGTGAAAAACGAAACAATGCAAAATTATCTAACAGGTTCTCTTTCTGCACAAAAATTAGCAGATACGGTGATCTCAATTTGTGGTGAACAATTAGATCAATATGGGCAAAACTTAGTTCGGTTAATGGCTGAAAATAAGCGTTTAACTGTTCTTCCGCAAGTTTTTAAAGAATTCCAACATTATGTTGAGGAATATAAAGCTATTGCGGAAGTGAACGTCATATCGGCTCAACCATTAAGCGTCATGCAACAAGAAAGAATTGCAGCCGCAATGGAAAAAAGATTAGCCCAAAAAGTTAAGTTAAATTGCAACGTTGATAGCTCGCTCATTGCCGGTGTTATCATTCGTACAGAGGATTTTGTCATAGACGGCAGTAGTCGCGGACAGCTTGCCCGTTTAGCAAATGAGTTGCAATTATAAGAGGATTAGAAAATGCAACTAAATTCAACTGAAATTAGTGAATTGATTAAAAAACGCATTGCTCAATTTGATGTGGTGAGCGAAGCCCGCAATACAGGAACGATTGTTTCTGTCAGTGATGGGATTATTCGTATCCATGGTTTAAGCGATGTGATGCAAGGCGAAATGATCGCCTTACCGGGCAACCGTTATGCCATGGCACTTAACCTTGAACGCGATTCGGTTGGTGCGGTAGTTATGGGGCCTTATGCCGATCTTGCTGAAGGAATGGAAGTGCAATGTACCGGCCGTATTCTTGAAGTGCCGGTTGGTCGTGGTTTATTAGGTCGTGTTGTAAACACTCTTGGTCAACCAATTGATGGTAAAGGTGAAATTGAAAATGACGGTTTTTCTCCGGTTGAAGTTATCGCGCCGGGTGTAATTGAACGTAAATCCGTTGATCAACCAGTACAAACCGGTTATAAAGCGGTTGACTCCATGGTGCCAATCGGTCGTGGTCAACGTGAATTGATTATCGGTGACCGTCAAACCGGTAAAACAGCATTAGCGATTGATGCCATCATTAACCAACGTAATTCAGGCATTAAATGTATCTATGTGGCAATTGGTCAAAAAGCGTCAACAATTGCTAACGTAGTACGTAAATTAGAAGAACATGGTGCATTAGCTAACACTATCGTGGTTGCGGCATCTGCGTCTGAATCTGCTGCATTACAATATTTAGCACCTTATGCCGGTTGTGCAATGGGTGAATATTTCCGTGATCGTGGTGAAGATGCATTAATCGTTTACGATGATCTTTCTAAACAAGCGGTTGCTTATCGTCAAATTTCCCTATTATTACGTCGTCCACCGGGTCGTGAAGCTTATCCTGGTGATGTATTCTACTTACACTCACGTTTACTTGAACGTGCTTCTCGTGTAAATGAAGAATACGTAGAAAAATTCACCAAAGGTGAAGTAAAAGGAAAAACAGGTTCTTTAACCGCACTTCCGATTATTGAAACTCAAGCGGGTGACGTTTCTGCATTCGTTCCAACCAACGTGATTTCTATTACCGACGGTCAGATTTTCTTAGAGTCTAACTTGTTTAACTCCGGTATCCGTCCAGCGGTAAACCCGGGTATTTCGGTTTCTCGTGTGGGTGGTTCAGCACAAACTAAGGTCATTAAGAAACTTGCCGGTGGTATTCGTACCGCACTTGCGCAATACCGTGAATTAGCGGCATTTGCTCAGTTTGCTTCTGATCTTGATGATGCAACTCGTAAACAACTTTCTCACGGTGAAAAAGTAACCGAATTGTTGAAACAAAAACAATTTTCTCCGCTTTCTGTTGCTGAGCAAGCAGTAGTGTTATTTGCGGTTGAATTTGGTTATTTAGACGATGTTGAGTTATCTAAAATTGCAAGTTTTGAGACCGCACTTTTAGATTATGCAAATCGTAATTATGCCGAGTTTATGCAAGAGCTTACTAAAACCGGTAACTATAATGATGAAATCAAAGATACATTAAAAGGTATTTTGGATAGTTTCAAAGCGAATAGTGCTTGGTAGTAACGGAGAAATAAGATGGCAGGTGCAAAAGAGATAAAAACCAAAATTGCCAGCGTACAAAGTACGCAAAAAATTACTAAGGCAATGGAAATGGTTGCAACCTCGAAAATGCGTAAAACGCAGGACCGTATGGCGGCATCTCGTCCGTATTCTGAAACTATCCGTAGTGTTATCAGCCATGTGTCTAAAGCAAGTATCGGTTATAAACACCCGTTCTTAGTTGAACGGGATGTAAAAAAAGTGGGTGTTTTAGTGATTTCTACCGATCGCGGAATGTGCGGTGGCTTAAACGTGAATTTGTTTAAAACCACACTTAACCAAATTAAAGATTGGAAATCACAAAATGCGACAACTGAGCTTGGCTTGATTGGTTCTAAAGGGATTAGTTTTTTCCGTTCCCTTGGTTTTAAGGTAAAAAGCCAACTTTCCGGTTTGGGCGATAACCCTTCTTTAGAAGAATTAATTGGTGTAGCAAATACCATGTTTGATGCTTATCGTAATGGAGAAATTGATGCGATTTATATTGCATATAATAAGTTCATTAATACGATGTCGCAAAAACCGGTTGTACAGCAATTAGTTCCTCTACCGGAAATAGAAGACGATCACTTAAGCGAAAGACAACAGGCATGGGATTATATTTACGAACCTGATCCAAAAGTGTTATTAGATAGCCTTTTAGTTCGTTATTTAGAATCTCAGGTTTATCAAGCGGTTGTAGATAATTTAGCTTCAGAACAAGCGGCTCGAATGGTAGCGATGAAAGCAGCAACAGATAATGCAGGTAATTTAATTAATGACCTACGGTTGGTGTATAACAAAGCTCGTCAAGCAAGTATCACAAATGAATTAAATGAAATCGTTGCCGGTGCGGCTGCGATTTAATAGAAGAGGAACGGTAATGGCGACAGGTAAAATTGTACAAATCATCGGTGCGGTGATTGACGTCGAATTTCCACAAGATGCAGTACCAAAAGTTTATGATGCATTAAATGTTGAAACAGGTTTGACCCTTGAAGTTCAACAACAATTAGGTGGCGGTGTGGTACGTTGTATCGCATTAGGTGCCTCCGATGGTTTAAAACGTGGTTTGAAAGTAGAAAACACAAATGCTCCAATTCAAGTACCGGTAGGAACGAAAACCCTTGGTCGAATTATGAACGTGTTAGGTGAGCCAATTGACGAACAAGGTCCGATTGGCGAAGAAGAACGTTGGTCTATTCACCGTTCTGCACCAAGCTACGAAGAACAATCAAACAGTACTGAATTATTAGAAACCGGTATTAAAGTGATCGACTTAATTTGCCCATTTGCAAAAGGGGGTAAAGTTGGTTTGTTTGGTGGTGCGGGTGTAGGTAAAACCGTAAACATGATGGAATTAATCCGTAATATCGCGATTGAGCACTCAGGTTACTCCGTATTTGCCGGTGTAGGTGAGCGTACCCGTGAAGGTAACGACTTCTACCACGAAATGAAAGATTCCAACGTATTGGATAAAGTATCTTTGGTTTACGGTCAAATGAATGAGCCACCAGGTAACCGTTTACGTGTTGCGTTAACCGGTTTAACTATGGCGGAAAAATTCCGTGATGAAGGTCGTGATGTATTATTCTTCGTGGATAATATCTATCGTTATACTCTTGCCGGTACTGAGGTATCTGCGCTTTTAGGCCGTATGCCATCAGCGGTAGGTTACCAACCGACCCTTGCTGAGGAAATGGGTGTATTACAAGAGCGTATTACTTCAACTAAAACAGGTTCTATCACGTCCGTACAAGCGGTTTACGTGCCTGCGGATGACTTGACTGACCCATCTCCGGCAACCACCTTTGCGCACTTAGACTCAACCGTTGTATTGAGCCGTCAAATTGCGTCTTTAGGTATTTATCCTGCGGTTGACCCATTAGATTCTACATCTCGTCAATTAGACCCATTAGTTGTTGGTCAAGAGCATTATGATGTTGCTCGTGGCGTACAAGGTATCTTACAACGTTATAAAGAATTGAAAGATATTATTGCGATTCTTGGTATGGATGAATTATCTGAAGAAGATAAATTGGTTGTAGCGCGTGCGCGTAAGATTGAGCGTTTCTTATCACAACCGTTCTTCGTTGCTGAAGTATTTAACGGCACACCAGGTAAATACGTTCCGTTAAAAGAAACCATTCGTGGCTTTAAAGGTATTTTAAACGGCGAATACGATCATGTTCCGGAACAAGCGTTCTACATGGTTGGTTCAATCGACGAAGCGCTAGAAAAAGCCAAAAATATGTAATCACTTCAAGCTGATGCATATCAAACTTGAAGGAGAAAAACATGGCAACATTTAATTTAACAGTCGTAAGTGCAGAACAAAAAATCTTTTCCGGTAATGTGAAAAGTGTTCAAGCAACAGGTATTGAGGGTGAGCTCGGTGTTTTGCCGGGGCACACCCCTTTATTAACCGCGATCAAGCCGGGTATTGTTAAATTTACTTTAGAAAATGATAACGAAGAAGTTATCTATGTTTCCGGTGGTTTTTTAGAAGTTCAACCAACGATTGTGACTGTTCTTGCGGATGTTGCAATTCGTGGTCAAGAGCTTGATAGCGAGCGTATTCTTGCTGCTAAGAAACGTGCGGAAGAAAACATTCATCAACATCACCATGATGCTGATTACGAATTGTTAATGTCTAAACTTTCTAAAGAATTGGCGAAACTTCGTGCTTACGAACTTACTGAGAAGTTAGTGAAATCTAAACGCTAATTTTTACGGCGTGCAATGATTTCATAAAAATTAAGGACTGAATCCCTTGGGATTCAGTCCTTTTTTATTATAGCCAGCCAAAGTCTGGCGATAAAAACCATACGCGATGCGTATGGAGCTAAATAGCTTAAGCGATGAACAGAAAAAAACTTGCGATATAACGAAAACAAGACTGAAAACCGAAACTCAATATATAGGAAGATTATTTCCCCCTCGTAGCGTGCAACTTGTTGCACGAATAATTAACCTCGATGCGTAATTCATACATTTCATGCGTAGCGTGCATTTCGATGCACTATCAAATCATGCGCGAAACGTTTATTTAACCCTTTTGGGTATTCACGATTTCGTGCAACAAGTTGCAGGCTACGATTCACTAATTATGAATTAAAGAGAAAATTAATCAGTCAATTTGATTAAGAATATCTTCTGACAAGGCCGGAGTTGCTTTTTCTTCTTTCTTGTTGGCACGGATGCGATAGTCAATATTTTGGAAATAAGCTTCGCGGAAAGTAACGTAAGGATCTTGAGCCTGATCTAACAATGCTTCTTTATCCATTAAACTTGCACGAGTATCAATCCCTTGAACCGTCCATTTTAATAGACTCCAAGGACCTAATAATGACAACATTGGATACGTGGTATCTGCTAGGTTACCAATATCTTGTCGTGGTGTTGCCGGGCCATAGACAGGAAGCATAATATAAGGGCCGGTTCCTACACCATAGCGACCTAATGTATCGCCGAATCGGGAATTTTCTTCTTTTTTAAGTGGTGCGCTGTAGCTTGCAACATCAATTACGCCACCTAAACCAAAAATACTATTTAACCAAAAACGGTTGAAATGAACCATTGCCAATTTAAATTCACCTTGCACTAAACGGTTAGCAAAGCTTGCTGGTTCATCAAGATTATTGGCAAAGTTAACAATTCCCGTGCGTATTGGGGAAGGGACATATTCTTTCCAGCCTTTAGCAAGAGGTTTTAATACGTAAGGATCAGCAACATGATAGTTAAAATCCCATATTTTACGGTTAAAACCCTCTAAGGCATCTTTACGTTCTCCGGTTTCCGGATCAATGGTTGATGAACAACCCGTGAGTGTTGCCGTGCCTAATAAGAGCGCAATGAATAATTTTTTTGTCTGCATAATTTGTACTCAGGCGAATGAAAAAGTGGGCACATTGTAAACAACTTAGTGAATAACTACAAAAATTTTCTAAAATCCTACCGCACTTGATAAATAAAAGGGCACGACATTTGTCGTACCCTAAATAAAACCAGAAGATTAAAGAATAAAGCGACTTAAATCTTCATTTTCTACCACTTCACCTAATGCCTCACTGACATACGCAGCATCAATGTTCACGGTTTGTCCGTTCATATCGCTGGCATTGAAAGAAATTTTATCCATTAAGCGCTCCATTACCGTATGCAAACGGCGGGCGCCGATGTTTTCGGTTTTTTCGTTGACGCGAAATGCCGCTTCAGCGATTTTCTTAATGGCATCTTGAGTAAATTCAATATTCACCCCTTCCGTTGCCATTAAAGCTTTGTATTGCTCGGTTAAAGAGGCGTTCGGCTCAGTCAGAATACGCTCAAAATCCTCAGCAGTGAGTGCGGAAAGTTCCACACGGATCGGCAGACGACCTTGTAATTCCGGGATTAAATCTGACGGGCGCGCCACTTGGAACGCACCGGAAGCGATAAACAAAATGTGATCAGTTTTCACCATACCGTGTTTGGTGTTCACGGTAGAACCTTCCACCAACGGTAATAAATCGCGTTGCACGCCCTCACGGGAGACATCCGCGCCACTGTATTCGCCTTTTTTACAAATTTTATCGATTTCGTCGATAAACACGATGCCGTTTTGCTCCACCGCATCAATGGCTTTTTGTTTCAGCTCTTCCGGATTCACCAATTTCGCCGCTTCATCGTCAATTAAGGTTTTTAACGCATCCTTAATTTTCATTTTACGTTTTTTGGTTTGGCTGCCGGAAAGGTTCTCAAACATGGATTGTAATTGACTGGTCATGTCTTCCATGCCCGGAGGTGCCATGATTTCCACGCCCATAGGCACACCGGCGACATCGATTTCCACTTCTTTATCGTCCAACAAGCCTTCGCGCAATTTCTTACGGAAAATCTGACGGGTGTTGCTTTGACTATCGCGGTTTTCTACTTCACCCCATTGGTTCTTCGCCGCAGGCAATAAGGCATCTAAAATTCGCTCTTCTGCCGCTTCTTCCGCTTTAGCACGATTTTTGACGATTTCCTGTTGGCGTACCAATTTCATGGCGCTGTCGGTTAAATCTCGAATAATGGAGTCCACTTCTTTGCCCACATAACCGACTTCGGTAAATTTAGTGGCTTCTACTTTAATGAACGGCGCATTGGCTAATTTTGCCAAACGGCGGGCAATTTCCGTTTTCCCCACACCGGTCGGCCCAATCATAAGAATATTTTTCGGGGTCACTTCATGGCGCATTGGCTCTTGCAGCTGCATTCTGCGCCAACGGTTTCTCAGGGCAATAGCCACTGCGCGCTTGGCATCGCTTTGACCGATAATATGTTGATCTAATTCAGAAACTATTTCACGAGGCGTCATTTCAGACATGGTTTATTCCTTATAATTTTTTAATTCGGCAATTCTTCAATAGTGAAATTGGTATTGGTAAACACACAAATTTCACCGGCAATTTTGAGAGATTTTTCTACAATTTCACGCGCCGACAACTCGGTGTTTTCCACTAACGCACGAGCGGCAGATAAGGCATAATTGCCACCGGAACCGATAGCCAAAATCTGATCTTCTTCCGGTTGCACTACATCGCCGATACCGGTAATAATCAGGCTTTCTTTTTCATCCGCCACAATTAGCATCGCTTCCAATTTACGCAACGCACGATCGGTACGCCAATCTTTCGCCAATTCCACCGCACTTTTCAGCAAATGCCCTTGGTGCATTTCTAATTTACGCTCAAAAAGCTCAAACAACGTAAAGGCATCTGCCGTGCCGCCCGCAAAACCCGCCAATACTTTGCCGTTATACAAACGACGCACTTTACGCGCATTGCCTTTCATCACCGTATTGCCAAGGGAAACCTGTCCATCACCGCCCACAACCACTTTGCCGTTGCGACGTACACTTACAATCGTAGTCATAATGTTGTCCTTTATAAAACAGAAATATGCAAACTATATTGAGGTTAATTGAGAGAATTCAAGGGATATGAAAGGAATTTACGCTTTGTTTTTTCATGTCATTTTTATTTCGGCATACAAAAAAATCAGCGCCTAATCCATTAGGACGCTGATTTTGACTAAATAAACAAGCTAACTATTCGATAACTAATTTACTGATTTGTTCACTTTTTATTTATTTAATTTTGCTTTATAAGTCGGATTCATTAAGTTTTCTACGGAAAGGATGTCATCTAATTGTTCTTGGGTTAACAAGCCTTTTTCCAAGACGACTTCACGCACGCCTTTACCGGTTTGCGCACAGATTTTACCCACTAAGTCGCCGTTGTGGTGGCCGATAAATGGGTTTAAGTAAGTGACAATACCGATAGAGTTGTAAACATAGTTTTCGCACGTTTCTTTGTTTACGGTGATGCCATCAACGCATTTATCACGCAAGTTCACGCAAGCGTTGCCTAAAATCTCAATGGATTCAAACATGGCTTGTACAATCACCGGCTCCATCACGTTTAATTGTAATTGACCGGCTTCTGACGCAAAAGTCACAGTGGTGTCGTTACCAATCACTTTGAAGCACACTTGGTTTACCACTTCAGGCACAACCGGGTTCACTTTTGCCGGCATGATAGAAGAACCGGCTTGTAATTCAGGCAAGTTGATTTCTTTAATACCCGCACGCGGGCCGGAAGAGAGTAAACGTAAGTCGTTACAGATTTTTGACAATTTCACGGCAGTGCGTTTTAACGCGCCATGCACGGAAACATAATCACCGCAGTCAGCAGTCGCTTCAATTAAGTTTTCTGCGCCACTGCAAGGTAATCCGGTGACTTGTGATAAATATTTAATCACAGTTGGTACATAACCTTGCGGGGTATTTAAACCGGTACCAATTGCGGTTGCACCCATGTTGACTTTCAGCAAGTGTGCCGCTGCCGCTTTTAAGTGTTTCACTTCTTCTGCCATTAACACTGCAAACGCTTTGAATTCTTGACCAACGGTCATTGGCACCGCATCTTGTAATTGGGTACGTCCCATTTTCAAGACTTTCTCGAATTCTTTCGCTTTATTTTCAAAACCTTGTTGTAAATAAGTGACTTTTTCAAGCAGTTTAACAACACTGTTGTACACAGCGATATGGAAACCGGTAGGGTACGCATCGTTGGTGGATTGGCTGGCGTTTACATGATCCATTGGGTCGAGGTATTTATATTCCCCTTTTTTGTGACCTAAAATTTCTAACGCCAAGTTGGCAATCACTTCATTGGTGTTCATGTTGACAGATGTGCCTGCACCGCCTTGGTAAATATCAGATGGGAATTGATCCAAACATTTGCCGTTTACCAACACTTCATCACAGGCTTTGACGATGGCTTCGGAAATGGCTTTAGGAATAGCGCCCAACTCACCATTTGCCAATGCTGCTGCTTTCTTCACCATCACCATGCCGCGGACAAATTCCGGTACATCAGAAATCGTTACTTTCGAAATGTTAAAATTTTCCACCGCTCTTAAGGTGTGAATACCCCAGTAAGCATCCGCAGGAACTTCACGTTCACCTAACAAATCCACTTCCTTTCTATATTGTGTCATTTGCGTTCTCCTTTATGCTTAACACGTTTGGTTGAATTGTCTAAATTATAGAAAATTCGATTAAAATTAAATTGATCCAAGTCACAGATTTTTATACGCATTTAAGAGTTATTTTTATTTTTCAGATTAGTTTTTCTAACCTGAAAGATGTAGCCATGAATAAAAGTTGCACCGCAGAATAAAGCGGGTAATATGCACATCCAACGTATTTTTAAGGAGCGAAACATGCCGTTTATCATCTTTCTTTTCGCTGTTTTTCTATTTATTTATGTGGAACTGAGTCTACTGGTTTGGCTAGGAAGCCAGTTGGGTATCCTCATGCTCATTTTGTTGTTGATTGGTTCCTCGTTACTGGGCATTGTCATCATACGCGCTCGTGGTTGGTACAGCCTCACGCGGGTGAAACAGCAGCTAACACAAGGCGAATTGCCCACTGATGCACTTTTTGGCTCGCTGCGCTGGCTTATTGCCGGCATCCTTTTTGTTATTCCCGGTTTTGTGACTGACATTCTCGCTTGCGTGCTGTTAAGCCCGCTCGGTCGTTACCTAGTAAATACATTCATTCGTAGCCGATTCGTGTTCTTCCAACAAAACATCTTTAAAACCGACCGCACTTTTTATTCGTCCCAAGGCAATCGCCAGAACGATAGCGAAATTTTTGAGGCGGAATTTGAAAAGGAAGCGGATGAAAATAAACGGTTAAAATAATTTTGCCTTTCCCTTGAAAGCGTAAAAATGATTCCCATATAGAAAAAGCTTTTTTATTAATTTAAGAAATAGAGGAAATTTCAGATGAATATTCGTCCATTACACGACAAAGTGATTTTAAAACGTGAAGACGTGGAAACCAAATCTGCCGGCGGTATCGTATTGACCGGTTCTGCAGCCACCAAATCTACCCGCGCGAAAGTGTTAGCGGTCGGCCCTGGTCGTTTATTAGAAAACGGTAGCATTCACCCAATGCACGTAAAAGTGGGCGACATCGTCATTTTCAGCGACAGCTACGGTGTAAAAACAGAAAAAATTGATGGTGAGGAAGTGCTCATCCTCTCCGAAGGCGATATTTTAGCGATTGTTGAATAAGCAAAAACGCGCTGAAAAACCACCGCACTTTAAACAAAATAGATCATGGTGAGAGCAATCTCACGCAACAAAATAAAAGGAAATTAAATATGGCAGCAAAAGACGTAAAATTCGGTAACGACGCACGCGTGAAAATGTTAAAAGGTGTAAACATTTTAGCTGACGCAGTAAAAGTCACTCTTGGTCCAAAAGGCCGTAACGTAGTATTAGACAAATCGTTCGGCGCACCAACCATTACTAAAGACGGTGTGTCTGTAGCACGCGAAATCGAATTAGAAGATAAATTTGAAAACATGGGTGCACAAATGGTGAAAGAAGTTGCTTCTAAAGCCAATGATGCCGCCGGTGACGGTACAACCACAGCAACGGTTCTAGCACAAGCCATTGTGAACGAAGGCTTAAAAGCCGTAGCGGCAGGCATGAACCCAATGGATTTAAAACGCGGTATCGACAAAGCGGTTACTGCCGTGGTTGCCGAACTTAAATCCCTTTCCAAACCTTGCGAAACCTCTAAAGAAATCGAACAGGTGGGCACCATTTCCGCAAACTCCGACAGTATTGTGGGTCAATTAATCGCACAAGCCATGGAAAAAGTGGGTAAAGAAGGCGTCATCACCGTAGAAGACGGCACCGGCTTAGAAGACGAGTTGGATGTGGTTGAAGGGATGCAATTTGATCGCGGTTACCTTTCCCCATACTTCATCAATAAACCGGAAACTGCGACCGTAGAATTAGATAACCCATTCATTTTATTAGTCGATAAAAAAATCTCTAATATTCGTGAATTATTACCGGTATTAGAAGGCGTTGCAAAAGCAGGTAAACCGTTATTAATTATTGCGGAAGACGTAGAAGGCGAAGCGTTAGCAACATTGGTCGTGAACACCATGCGCGGCATCGTGAAAGTAGCTGCGGTGAAAGCACCGGGCTTTGGCGATCGTCGTAAAGCAATGTTACAAGACATTGCGATTTTAACTGCAGGTACGGTGATTTCCGAAGAAATCGGTATGGAGTTAGAAAAAGCGACTCTTGAAGATCTTGGTCAAGCAAAACGCGTTGTCATCAATAAAGACAATACCACAATCATCGACGGTATCGGCGATGAAGCGCAAATCCAAGGTCGTGTGACTCAAATTCGTCAACAAATCGAAGAATCCACTTCCGACTACGACAAAGAAAAATTACAAGAACGCGTGGCTAAACTCGCCGGCGGTGTTGCGGTGATTAAAGTCGGCGCAGCAACTGAAGTAGAAATGAAAGAGAAAAAAGCGCGTGTTGAAGATGCCTTACACGCTACCCGTGCCGCAGTAGAAGAAGGTGTGGTTGCCGGCGGTGGTGTAGCGTTAATTCGTGCGGCCAGCAAAGTTGCTGATTTACGTGGCGACAACGAAGAACAAAACGTGGGTATTAAACTTGCCCTTCGCGCCATGGAAGCGCCATTACGTCAAATCGTGACGAACGCAGGTGAAGAAGCCTCTGTGGTTGCAAGTGCGGTGAAAAATGGCGAAGGAAACTTTGGTTATAACGCAGGTACCGAGCAATACGGCGATATGATTGCAATGGGTATTTTGGATCCGACTAAAGTGACCCGTTCCGCATTGCAATTTGCCGCTTCTGTCGCCGGCTTAATGATCACCACCGAGTGTATGGTGACCGAATTACCAAAAGATGACAAAGCTGACCTCGGTGCTGCCGGTATGGGCGGCATGGGAGGTATGGGCGGAATGATGTAATTCCTCGGATTCCGTCACATCCAAATAATTCGCACCTTAGTAAGTAACCTTGCTAAGGTGCGTTTTTTATAAGCCTGATTTTTGTGTTCTTACCCACAAATCAGCATATTTTACAAAAGTGGAATGCGCTGAAAGAATCGCCAGTAATAAGCCGGCTTTGCCATCTAAGAATCCCAAGCGAATCACATACATTTTGACAAAACAGCCTACAGCATGGCTGATGCCTTGCCATAATGTCGCTTTTTTACCGGCTTTTTCTCGTTGGTCAGCCCACGCTTTGGCATAGCCTGCGGATTTAACTAGGTAATGGTGGATATTTTGGTAAGTATAATGCAACAAATCCCCTTGTAATTTTTGGATATTGGCGTTTGTTGGCAGCTCTACTTTTTCATGCACCAGTTGATCGCCATAACGGGCAAAATCTTTACGATATAACCGAATAACATAATCCGGATACCAGCCGGAATGACGAATTTTATGACCAAAAATTTCACTTAATCGTGGGATTTTATAGGCGGTATTCGGCGCATCTTGAGCAATAGCTGCTTGAATAGATTGACGTAGCTCTGGGGTTACCCGTTCATCTGCATCGAGCCATAAAACATAGTCGGAGGTGACATACTGTTGTGCTAATTGTCGCTGTTTGCCGAATCCCGGCCAGTCGGTATTTTGGTAGAATTTTGCGCCGTATTGTTCAGCAACCTGTTGGGTCGCATCGGTGCTGCCTGAATCTAAAATCACTATTTCATCCACCCACGCTTTTACCGTGTCCAAACATTGTGCAAGGTGGTGGGCTTCATTTTTAACAATCATTGCAACACTAAGAGTCGGCATCGTTTTTATCCTTTGTGAATGAGTGACAAACGCTTATACTAAACACCTGTTTGTCTTGATTAATTTTGCAATTCTAGCATAAGCCGACACATTTGCTATGTTACGTTTTTTCTATACCTGTTTGATGTATCTTGCTCAGCCGCTACTGTGCCTTTTTATGGTCTTGCGCAGTTTTCGTGCGCCCCACTATCGTAAACGTCTCGCCGAGCGTTATGGCTTCTATGGTAACACGCAATCTCCTTCGCCGAACGGTGTCTTACTTCACGCCGCGTCTGTTGGTGAGGTGATTGCCGCCGTTCCTTTAATTAAGCGGATTCAGCAAGATTATCCGCAACTGGCGATCACAGTGACCACAATGACGCCTACCGGTTCCGAACGGGTAAAAGCGGTTTTTGGCGACAGAGTGACCCATGTGTATTTGCCCTATGATTTGCCGGGTGCTGTGTCCCGTTTTATTGAATTTGTACAACCGCGCGTCGGCATTGTTATCGAAACGGAACTTTGGTTTAACTTGATTCACCAATTTGCACGGCGCAGTATCCCCTTTGTCATTGTGAACGCTCGCTTATCCGCACGTTCTGCCACGCGTTACGGTTGGTTTAAAGAACCGTTAAAACCGCTGTTGAATAACATCACGTTGATTGCCCCGCAAGATGACGTGAGTGGGCAACGTTATGCGCAATTAGGCATTGCACCCGAACGATTGGTCGTAACCGGCAATATCAAATATGACTTGAATGTGAGCGATGAACTCCTTCATCAGATTGCAACATTAAAGGCACAATGGAATACGCAACGGCCTATCTGGATTGCCGCCAGCACACACGAAGGCGAAGATGAAATCATCTTAAAAAGTCACCGCACTTTATTGCGCCAATATCCTGATTTGTTGTTGATTTTGGTGCCGCGCCATCCTGAGCGGTTTAGTTCGGTGGCTCAACTGATTGAACAAGAGGGCTTTGGTTTCATGCGGCGTAGCAGCCACGAAATACCGACAGAAGAAACGCAGGTCTTGCTCGGTGATACCATGGGCGAACTCATGTTGTTATACGGTATGGCAAAGGTAGCGTTGGTTGGTGGCAGCTTGGTGGCGCACGGCGGGCATAATCCCTTAGAACCGCTGGTATTCAAATTGCCGGTGATCAGCGGAAAACATACCTTTAACTTTCCTGAGATTTTCACAAAATTAATTGAACGGCAAGGTGTGTTAATCACGGAAGACACGCCGCAAGCCGTGGCTAAAGCGGTGGCAACCTTTTTGCGGTCGCCTGAGCTTGGCAAACGTTATGGTCAGGCAGGTTATGCCGTGTTAAATGAAAATCGCGGCGCATTACAACGTGTAATGAATTTATTAAAACCTTATTTGAACTAGGATGAAGCAATGACAACGGTAATCTATCCCGGCACATTTGACCCGCTTACGAACGGGCATTTGAATATTATTGAGCGAAGTGCGGTGATTTTTTCAAACGTTTTGGTGGCGGTGGCGGAAAGCCCAAGTAAAAAGCCTTTGTTTACGTTAGACGAACGTGTCGAGTTGGTACGTCAATCGGTGGCGCATTTGTCGAATGTTAAGGTCATTGGGTTTAATAATTTACTTGCGCATACCATCGCGGAGTATGACGTCAAAGCCATTATTCGTGGGGTACGGAGTACGACGGATTTTGAATATGAAGTGCAGTTAGCCCATCTTAACCGACTTCTTACCCATGGCGTGGAAAGCCTGTTTTTCCCTCCGGTGGAACAGTGGTCTTACGTTTCTTCCACCATGATTCGTGAAATTTATTTACACAACGGCGACATGAGTCAACTTGTCCCACCGATGGTGTTAAAGGCGTTGCAAGAGAAACGGAAATAGCTTTATCTTATTCGTGCAACAAGTTGCACGCTACCTTGAGACGGTTGCGTGTATCTTGATGCACGAAATGAAACCTCATTGAATTTGAACGCATAAGCTAAAAACACGCCCCAAAACTACCGCACTTTATTAAGAGAGTGATCGGTCTTATTCGTGCAACAAGTTGCATGCTACCTTGAGACGGTTGCGTGCATCTAGATGCATGAAATAGAACCCCATTGAATTTGAACGCATACGCCAAAAATACGCGCTAAAACCACCGCACTTTTTAAGGGAATGATTTGTTTGTCCAACAAGTTGTATGTGATGTCGGTTTTGCATATTGAAATGCGCCAGCTCTGGTTTGGTGTTCTGGCGCATTAATGAGGGTTATGTGATTGGGCTACGCTTAAAGTGCGGTGGATTTTTCCGATGTTTCTTCCGAGGATAAGGTGGCTACCGACATGGCGGATTTCAACCCTTCTTCGCGTAATTTCTGTGCCGTCTCGTTATCTCCCACTTGTTCGAAGACGTAAGAGGCCATGTGAATGTCATTAGGATCTAATTGATCTTTATGGGCAATCAGTTCTTTAAACACTTCACTGGCATGAGTAAAATCGTTGTTGCGCACATACAAATACCCCAATGCGCGTTGGGCGCAGCATTGTATTGACGGGCTGGCGGTTTTTAGCCACTTGGTAACAATTTTTACTAATTTGCTGTTATCTTCTGGTTGTAAGCGGCTAATTTGTTTAAATAATGGTTGCATTAGCGGACTGTCGGTCTCTAATTTTTTCGCCAATTCCAACGTTAATTCATAGGCAGATTCATGATCATTGCCATCAATCAAACGGCGAATCACACCTAATTTCACATAGGCATCTTGGCGGCGTTGGCGCGGTTGTTCATTCCACCATGCCAGCAAACCATCTACGCCTTCTTCGTTAATTTTTTCATCTAACAAGCCGTCTTCTACTTGGTGTTGGAGTTGTTCGAGCTCAGCATTGGTATAGAGACCGGATTTTTCCACCTGTTCAAGAATATTATCCAAGGCTTGGTAAGCATTTGATTTTAAATAAATATCTACGGCTAATTTCAAGACTTCTTTATTGCGACCTGCCATGACCAATAGGCTATCTACGGAACTGCGCGCGGCAGGTAATTTGTTTTGTTGTAATAAAATGCGGGTGCGGGCAATTTCGAGAATCAGGCTGTCGGTGCCGGCAATTTCCGTCGCTTGAATCAAATAACGGTTGGCGCTGAATTCATCGCCACGTTGTTGAGCCGCTTCAGCCGCTTTAATGAAATTTAACACCGGCTCGTCAGAATGTTTGGCGTTTTTGCCGATGAGTTTTTCCGCTTTGGAATAATCGCCTTCATCCATACGCATTAACCCTTCCAAGGTTTGTTTTTGCGCTTTGACGCGTTTACGGCGGGAAAACCAACTGTAAGTGTTATTACTTAAACGGCAAAAACGGCTGATTGCCGCTTCAATGCTATAGACCACCGCCAGTGAAATCACAAAGAAAATCACCAATGTGGTAAGAGACATTTCAACAATGTTGTCGGCGGTTTCAATACGGACATAACCTTGTTTGCCGGATAAATACGGACCGGCAAGCAATCCGGCTAATAATAGCAACATTAAAAATAGTGATCTTATCATGGTCTATTTCTCCTGTTGTTCAGGTTGATTCGGGGCGGTGCTTGTATCCGCGCCATTTCCTTGCTCTGCAGGGCTTGTGGCATGGTTTTCTGTCGCTTTGGCATTTTCCGGATCGAAATCTTTGTCAGCGGAAAGCGTGATTTTTTGCACTTCTTGCGGTTGTTTATTCAGTAATTTATCCAAGGCATTTAAGCTGCTAAGCTGGGTCGGTACATCCACGTAAATGGATTGTTCTGCCAATTCATCCAGTTTTTTGAGGAAGTTTTGTGCCACTTCCGTGCTGGTATCAAAATAGGTACGAACCCAAGAAGCCACCGTTTCTAAAGATTGTTTATATAAATCATCTTGTTGACGTGGCACGGCTAAAATCGCAATTTGTAAGCGTAAGCGAATGTTTTCACGCAAATAAATGTCTTGATTTGGTGCTAATAAGGCTTTGTTATCCGCTTTTTTGGGCGTGATGCGAATAAAATGATTTAAAAAACTGACCGCACTTTTTTCAGCGTTGGATTTCCAATCTTCCAAAGAATCGGTGAGTTTGTCCGTGTTTGGATCTTCATCAAAATTCACATTCAATACGTTCAACTCATCCACGTCATTTGCCAATTGAGACAATTCCTGCATGATAGCGTTTTGATCCACGTTGTTGAGGGATAACAGTTTCTTCAAATCTGCATTAATTGCGCTACGAACAGTGGCGACTTGCGGCATTGCCACTTTGGACAAGGTCTCGCCAGCCACTTTTAATAGCGATACGCTGGTGTCCACATCGTTATCCAACACCAATTTACGCAAGGCATTATTTAATAAAAAATCTGCTTCGGTCAGCAACCAATCGTTCGGTTGTTCCGCTTTGCTTTGATTGGTCAAACGCTGGACTTGTTGTTGCAACGCAGATAACTGTTGTTCTTTGGCGGCTAATTCTTGATTCAAGGCACTGATTTGGTCGCTCGCCACTTGAGAAAACTCGGCTAACTTCGCCAACTGAGTTTTTTCTGCTTCAAAGCTTGGGAGATTGACGGGTTCAGCCGTCTTTTTTTGCTGAAGTTGCGTTTGAAGTGCGGTCAGTTTTTGTTGCATTTCGTCAACCTGTTGCTGCCCGAAATAATAACCGCTACCGCCCAAGCCAAGGGCAATCAAAATCGCTAATACGCTCAACGCAGAACCGTTTTTCTTCACAATAACGGTTTCGTGTGGAGTGGACGCGGAAGACTGTCTATTTTCGTTCTCTTTATGTTGCATGGTTGCTTGTTTATCCTCTACCTTGGGGTCAACGTGTTCATTTTCTGTGGTGTCTTGTTTTGCTAAATCAAGATCCTTATTCACATCAATTTCGTGTTCAATTTCTGCATGATTTTCCAGATGATTCGATTTCTTGTTAGCCATATTGATTACCTATAAAAGAGACATGTTGCGTTAACGACATTGTAATAAGGTTTGTAATAATGTTTGATTATCCGCACGAGGTGAAACAATCACATTCTGCCAGCCCAATGCCTGCGCCAAATGGGAAATTCGCTCACTGACGGTAATGAGTTGACAACTTTTTAGCCAATTATGTTCATTTCGTGGGACAAAATCCAGCAGTTGCGTCAGAATTTCCCCGCTGGTCGCCACAATGGTTTGAATACCGGCACGCTTACACAGACTGGTTTGCTCCACATTATTATAAACAAGCGGTTCTCTTCGGTAACATTCAACAATCTCAACGTTAGCACCGCGTTGTTGCACTTGTTCTGAGAGGAGTTCGCGTCCGCCATTACCGCGCAAAATCAAAACGGTTTTACCTTGTAAATTTTGCATTGCAGGAAGTTGTAATACGCCTTCGCTGTTTTCTTGGCTTGTCGGATAATGCACAGCCGTAGCGGTTGTGGCGGCAAAATACTGTGCGGTGCCTTGCCCTACGGTGAAATAGTGCAAATCATCGCGCCATGCAAAACCGGTATCTTTTAAGGCTTTGTCGGCAAAATCTACCGCACTTTTGGAGACGATAAAGACATAATCATCCGCTTTTAATTTGGCAAATTTATTCGGTAACTCATTGAGTTCTGCACCGGCTTCAATGGTAAATAAAGGCAAATGAATGGCGACGATTCCGGCTTTTGCCAGCATCTCCACGAGTTGTTGCCCACGTTCATCAGGGCGAGTTACCAAAACAGCCATTGTGCCCCCACGATTTATGAATAAATTGCTTGCAAAATTTTGTCAGCGCCTTGCGCTAAAAGCTGTTCGGCAATTTGTACGCCTAAAACTTCGGCATTTTCCACCGCACTTTTACCTTCCGCGCGAATAATGCGACTGCCGTCAATGTCGCCCACTAAGGCTCTTAAATACAACTGCCCTTGTTGTAATACGGCATAACCGCCAATCGGCACTTGGCAACCGCCTTGTAAATGATTATTCATGGCGCGCTCTGCCCGTACACAATACGTGGTTTCCGCATCCGCTAACGGTGCTAATAAGGCCTGCACTTGTATATCATCGGTACGGCATTCAATGCCGACAGCACCTTGTCCGGCCGCCGGTAAGGATTGTTCAACGTCAATAAAAGATGCGATACGATCTGCTAAGCCCAAACGAATGAGGCCGGCAGAAGCTAAAATAATGGCATCATAATCGCCGTTATCTAATTTGCTTAAACGTGTTCCTACATTGCCACGCAAGGAGAGAATATCTAAATCAGGGCGCAGGGCTTTTAATTGGCATTGGCGACGTAAACTTGATGTCCCGACCACCGCACCTTGCGGCAACTCTGCAAAAGTGCGGTAAGAATGAGACACAAAGGCATCACGCGGATCTTCGCGTTGGCAAATCACGGCTAATCCCAAGCCTTCGGGAAATTGCATCGGCACATCTTTCATGGAATGCACGGCAATATCCGCCTCTTTATTCAACAAGGCATTTTCTAATTCTTTAACAAACAAGCCTTTGCCACCGATTTTCGCCAGTGGTGAATCTAAAATCACATCGCCTTTAGTTACCATTGGCACTAATTCAATGGTTAAATCGGGATATAACTGTTGCAGACGGTCTTTCACATAATTTGCCTGCCATAACGCCAACGGGCTTTGGCGAGTCGCAATTTTTAAGGTTTTTTCAAGCATAATAACAACATATTGATCAGGTCTAATGAGGGATTATCCTATCACTGTTAACTTCAAAAGTCAGTGTTCATTTAATTTTTTTGCTTTCCGTCAATACTGGTGATAGAGTAGCCACCAGCGAAGCATGACCGTCGTAAAAAACAGGATATTACTTGAAGTTTGATCTCGATAAAGCTAAACAACGTGTGGACGATTTAGATAGGTTGCGTATCCAGCGGGCTTTATCCGACACGCCTGAATCCTTTCAACAGGTTTTCAAACTTATCCCGTTATTGCTTCATTTCAATCATGCCGATTTGCCGGGCTATGTTCCCGATGCGCCCACCGGCATTGCCCATTTTTCCCCAACGCCATTCCAACAGGAATATCTTGCGCATACGCTGACAGATGAAAGCGTGAAAAACTTCCTCAAAAAACACCGCACTTTTGAATCGGAAGCCATTCTTGGCGTCTATGTGATGGGCAGCATCGCCTCTATTGCCCAAACGCCACAATCTGATTTAGATATTTGGCTGTGTCATCGAGAAGATTTGAGTCCATCAGCACGTGAACTTTTACAGCAAAAAGTCGAGCGTATTCAACAATGGGCAAAGCGTGTTCACGTAGAAATGAATTTCTATTTAATGGATCAAAGACGGTTTCGGTGTTTTCGTTATGTTGAGCCAATGACTGCCGAGAATTGCGGTTCGGCACAATATATGTTGTTGCTGGATGAATTTTACCGTTCAGCCATACGCCTTGCCGGAAAACCGTTATTGTGGCTGCATTTGCTGATTGAAAATGAAGCGGATTACGAGGCAGAAATCGAACGCTTAACGCAAACGCAGCAATTGGATTTAAATGATTGGGTGGATTTCGGGGGGTTAGGCACCTTGTCCGCCAATGAGTATTTTGGTGCGACCTTATGGCAGCTGTATAAAGGGATTGATTACCCTTATAAATCGTTGCTGAAAATTTTGTTGTTAGAAACCTATTCTTGGCGTTATCCAAACACGTATTTGATTTCTCGTGAATTTAAACACGCCTTATTAACCGGTGAATTGAACGTTGCTCATCAATTTGATCCTTATTTGGCGATGCTGCAACGGGTAACTGCTTATTTGACCGAACGAAAAGAATATAAACGGCTGGATTTTGTACGTTGTTGCTTTTATATCAAAGTGCATGAGAACGAAGCAGAGGTAAATAAAAGTAACTGGCGATTGGATGCGTTACTTAAGCTGACGCAACAATGGGGCTGGCATTGTGGGCAAGTGGAATTATTAAACCAGCGCCAACAATGGAAAATTAAGCAAGCCGAAAAAATGCATAATGACCTGATTAAGTTTTTAATGTTGAGTTATCGTAACTTAGTGAAGTTTGCCCGCAAACATCAGGTCAATGTCAGCATTATGCCGCAAGATATGAGCATATTAACCCGTAAACTTTACACGACGTTTGAAGAATTGCCGGGCAAAGTGACCTTGCTGAATCCACAGTTTGCTGTGGATTTATCGGAACGCTATCTAACGTTTATTGAAGTGCGTAATAACCGTCAGTTTAAGGATGGTTGGTATATGATTAACCAGACGCCGGACATTCACGGTTTTTGTCGTCCGCGTTATACAGAATATAGCCAAAGCCTGAATAAATTAGTGGCGTGGGCGTATTTCAATCGTTTGCTTACGGCAAATACCGAGCTCTTTGTTGCCAGTAAAAATGTCGAGCTTAACACGTTGCGCCAGTTTGTGACGGATTTGCGATTGACATTTCCTATCGACAACGCCTCTGCCAGCAATTCCGACCTGAGCCACCCTTGTGAGATTCGTAGTCTTGCGGTCATTATTAATTTGACCCAAGATCCGACCGCACATTTAACCGACATCAAGTCAAGTATTCAATCGAGCGACTTATTTAGTTTCGGCGCGAACGAAGAAAGTTTAGTCGGCAGCATTGATCTCACGTATCGCAACGTTTGGAACGAAGTGCGGACGTTGCATTTTGAAGGGCCGAATGCTATTTTGTTGGCGTTAAAAGTGCTTTCCAACAAAATTTATCGCGGTGCGCCGTTGCCCAAGTCGGTGCAGGTGTTTTGTTACAGTCGGTATTATCGCCGCGCCTTACGCCGCATTGTGACGACTCTGATTAATAAATGCATTAGCATTCAAGTCGGTGCATCCCAACCACCGAAAAATAATTTATTGCGCGTGGCAGGGAAAAACTGGCAGTTTTTCTTTGAAGAGCGCGGCATTAGTTTGCAAGAAATTCATAATGCGAAACTCACTAAAACCAGTCAAATTGACACCGCTCTTAGCTACAAAGTCAATCCGACTTATCCTGCCGTGGTGAAACATCATAAATACCCACGTGAAATTGACGCCTTTGCCAGTGAAGGGTTCTTGCAATTCTTTTTTGAAGATAATCCGAACGGGAGTTTCAATGTGTACATCTTAGATGAGCTCAATCGCATTGAGATTTATCGTAACTGTGATGGCACAAAAGAGAAAAAAATTCACGAAATTAACCGAATTTATCAAGCGTCAGGGTTGGATGAAAATAACAATCCGTATAAAATCGTGCAACGTGATTTCAATTATCCACAATTTTACCAGCTATTAACGACAAAAGACGGGATGACTATTGTGCCGTTTCATAGTCGCCTAGCCTTATCTTAAGGGGGTCACATGACTGATAAATTAAAAGTATTAATTATTGACGATCATCCGTTAATGCGTCGAGGCATCAAACAACTTGTTGAATTGGAAGAGGGTTTTGAAGTCGTCGGTGGTGCAGGGAACGGCAGCGAAGGCATTAGCTTGGCATTACAAACGTCACCGGATCTCATCATTTTAGATCTGAATATGAAAGGGTTGTCCGGTTTGGATACGCTAAAAGCGTTAAGATCGGAAGGCGTGGATGCCCGTATTGTGATCTTAACCGTATCTGATGCGAGAAGTGATATTTTCACCTTAATTGATGCCGGTGCGGATGGCTATTTACTCAAAGACACCGAGCCGGATACCCTGCTTTCTCAGCTTAAACGCATTGCGCAAGGGGAAGTGATTTTAAGTGATTCCATTAAAGATTTACTGATTGAACGCCAATCTTCTCAAGAGCCGATTTATTCTTTAACGGATCGTGAAATGGATGTGTTGCGTTTAATTGCCACCGGACTTTCCAACAAACAAATTGCCGGACAATTATTTATTTCGGAAGAAACCGTTAAAGTACATATCCGCAATTTGTTGCGTAAATTGAACGTGCATTCGCGCGTTGCTGCCACGGTGTTATATTTTAAACATCAAAACGGATAATGTTTTTCCTTTCTGCAATAGCCGGTTTCTTCCGGCTATTTTTTTCTGTTTTTTTCACTGTTACCGAGTTCCGGAAATTTTTTAAAAATTCACCGCACTTTACATTGCAGGGCTATGGTCTAAACGGTACACTACAAGCCTTTAATTTTGGGGTAAGTATGAAGCAACTGAGTAGCAATATCACGACATGGCGCCTGTGTGCGCTTCTTTCTTTCGGCTTGTTTGGATCTACCGTTGCTTGGGCGGAAAATCCGGTGGAATTACGCATTGAAGGCGTTAAAAATCATGCCTTGGATGAAAATATTCGACTTCACCTCAATGCTGTTGAGAAATATGATACAACGGATATTGCACGCTATCAGGATGTGGTCAGCGCTGCGATTGATAAGGGATTGCGCGCCTTAGGTTATTATGATTCGACGATTCAGTTTAAACTGAAACCCCGTGAAGGCAAAACCCCTTTGCTCATTGCGCACGTATCGCCGGGAGCGCCGGTGAAACTTGCCGGAACGGAGGTCATGATTCGCGGTGATGCCGAGCAGGATCCGTTTTTTCTCAAGCTAAAGACGCAACTGCCGAAAATTGGCACGGTGTTGAATCATGAAGTGTATGAGGACTATAAAAGCCAACTACAACAACTGGCGCTCACCCGTGGTTATTTTGATGCAGCATTTGAGACTTCCCGTTTGGAAGTCATGAAATCCACCCATGAGGCATGGTGGAAACTCGCCTTTAATAGCCAAAAACGTTACCGCTATGGAAAAATTAACTTTCTGCACGCCCAAATTCGTGAAGAATTTTTACGCAATATGCTCAATGTTAAGTCTGGCGAAGACTATTTATTGAGTGATCTTTCCACGCTGAATAATAACTATTCTTCCACCAGTTGGTTTAGCTCCGTGTTATTGCAACCGCACCTCAAAGAGAAGACAAAAACGGTGGATTTAGATGTGCTACTTTACCCGCGTAAGAAAAACATTATGAGCGTCGGGATAGGCTATTCCACCGATGTTGGACCTCGTTTACAATGGAGTTGGACCAAACCTTGGATTAATGATCGCGGGCACAGTATTCGCAGCAATCTGTATCTTTCTTCTCCGAAACAAACCCTTGAATTAACCTATAAACAGCCATTGTTAAAAAATCCGCTGAATTATTACTATGAATATTCGGCAGGTTTTGAGCGTGAAAATAAAAACGACACTCAAACCACCGCCACGACGGTTGCCGCCTTGCGTTATTGGAATCACCCGACCGGCTGGCAATATTCGCTCGGTTTGCGGATGCGCCATGATTCCTTTACCCAAGCGGATATTTCCGACAGCACGCTATTACTCTATCCAACAGCCTCCTTAAGCCGTACCCGTTTACGCGGTGGGGCTTTTCCTGATTGGGGTGATTCGCAACGCATTACGACAGATTTCGGACGTAAACTGTGGCTATCGGATGTGAATTTCTGGAAAATTCAAGGCTCTACCGCGTGGATTCGCACCTATGCGCAAAATCACCGTTTTCTGACCCGTTTGGATGTGGGCATATTGAATACTGCCAATATTCACCGCCTTCCTCCTGCCTTACGTTTTTTTGCCGGTGGCGATCGTAGTGTACGTGGTTACGGATACAAAAAAATCTCACCGAAAGATCGCAACGGCAAACTTATCGGCGGTTCACGCTTGCTGACCGGTACGCTGGAATATCAATATCAGGTTTATCCGAATTGGTGGTTGGCGACCTTTGTGGATAGCGGATTGGCAGCCAATACGTTTGATCCGGACGAATTACGCTATGGCACCGGCGTTGGCGTGCGATGGGCATCGCCTGTGGGCGCGATTAAATTCGATATTGCTACACCGGTACATGACAAAGACAACAGCAAAAATATTCAATTTTATATTGGGCTTGGCGCCGAAATCTAAACAGTCGAACGGATACCATAATGACAGAACACAAGGAACAAGCGCCTGAAGCGCCTAAACCCCAAAAACAGAAAAAATCCCTTTGGTGTCGCATTGGATGCGTATCAAGTGCGGTCATTTTTTTGCCTGTTTTTACGCTGCTCGGGCTACTCGCGACACAAGGCGGACAGCATAAACTCATCCAATGGACAGATGCCTTGCTTGATGAACTTTCGATTGAACAGGTCGAAGGGAATTTGAGCGAAGGGCTGGTGCTAAAAAACCTCAGATTCCAAACAGCCGGTGTCGATACGCAAGTGGCGGAAGCCCGCTTGCAACTACAATTAAGTTGTTTATGGCGGGCAGATATTTGCATTGACGACATTCGCTTGCAAAAGCCTTCCATTCAAATTGACACCGCGTTATTGCCACCTTCGGAAGATAAACCGGACACCGACAGCGCACCCATGAAGCGTATTCAACTGCCTATCGGCATAGACATTCATCAGGTTGCCATTCATGATCTGAGCCTCATCATTGATCAGCAGAAAATAACATTGGGCACTTTTCAAACGGCGGCATCTCTCAATCATGCAAGCGGTTTAACATTAGCGCCCACAACCATTCAGGATTTTGCCTTTATCCATAAAATCGGCGATACCTCGGAAGATGAGCCACAGCCACAAGCCGCGCCTAATAACCCGATTGATTGGGCGGCGTTAGAACAAACGCTTAGTCAACCGCTTCTCGCTGATTTAGGGCAGCAAATCGAACTGCCTTTTGATATGCATATTCAAGGCATTCACGGCACAAACTGGCAATACCAAGCCATTAACACAAAAGGCGAAAGTGAATTTGCGATTCAAGTCAGTGCTGCCGATTTGTTGGCGGATGCCACCGGTGATAACGTGCAATTACAAACATTGTCGGTGAAAAGCTCACTTGGCGAAGTGCAAGCCAAGGGGCAAATCCAGCTGCAAGCAGATTTTCCGCTCCAACTGAATATCAACGCCGATTTAAACACCTTAAAACAGAAAGAGACGGTGCTGTTGCCGGCAACGAAAGCGAATTTAACGCTGTCAGGAATGCTAAAAAAACAGACCGCACTTTTGTTGCAAACACAAGGTGCATTAGATGCTGAGCTTAGCGCAGAAACTCAGCTGACCGCGCCGAAAACACCGTTAAATATCAAATTAGCCGTAGCTCGAGGTCAATATCCTTTTGACGGCAATGATCCGTTAAGCATAAAAGACGTTAATTTAACGATTAACGGCGATATATTGACCTCTCAAATTGAGTTAAAAGGCGCTGTCAACGGCATGGGCATTCCTGCCAATAGTCTTGATTTACAGGCAGTCGGCCATTTATCCAACATTGAAATACACCACTTAAAACTTAACGCCTTAGAGGGTTCAGCCGAACTGAAAGGCGATGTGAATTGGCGTGATGGGGTGGAATGGGATAGCCATTTGCAGTTAGCCAAAATGAATCTTGGTCGTTATTTATCTGCGTTTCCTGCGGTGTTATCGGGCGAGTTAAGCTCACAAGGTCAGGTTAATCAAAAAGGTTGGCAAGTGGCGGTGCCGCAAGTGGATATTCAAGGCACCTTGGCACAACATTCTCTTGCGTTACAGGGCGGTTTAACGGCTGGCGACCAACAGGGGGTAACGATTCCGCAGTTGGTGTTGACTTATGGGGAAAATAAGATCCATGCGCAAGGCTCGATGGGGAAACAATCGGATTTCACCTTAAACATTAACGCACCGAATTTGCGTGGGTTATGGGCGGATTTATCTGCAGGGGTTGCCGGTCACATAAAATTAAACGGCGATGTGATGCGTCCGCAGGTGGATGTGGATCTCACAGCGAACCACGTGGCTTTTCAGCAAATGCATTTAAATCAAGCGATGATAAAAGGTCAAATTAACGGCGAAGAACGCGTAAAAGGCGAACTGGATATTCACCTTAACGGTTTTCATTATAACGATATTAGTATTAACCAGCTGAAACTTGCTGCCTCGGGCGATGAGCAAAAACACGTGCTGCACCTGACTTCTGATGGCAAGCCGGTGGCGGCAAACCTGAATTTAACCGGCAATTTCGACCGCACTTTACAGCGTTGGCAAGGCACGTTAAGCCAAGCCATGATTAAATCGGAATTTGGTAATATCCAAACCAACCAAAACGTGGCGATAACCTTTGATAATAAAACGGCGGAAACGACAATTTCCGCCCATTGTTGGATGCACAGCAACACGGATCTTTGCTTTCCACAGACGTTCAAGGTAGGGGCGAATGGCGATGTGCCGTTTGAGATTAAACGTTTTGACCTCGCGTTAGTGAATAAAATCTTGACGCAGGAGATGCTCACCGGTCATCTTTCCGGCAAGGGGCGCGTGGCTTGGTTTAGTGATAAACCGATGTTGGCGGAACTGCAAGTGAAAGGCAATCATCTTTCCCTGACGCAAAAGTTGGAGAATCGCACACTCAAATTGGATTTTCCGCAAATCAGCCTCAACGGAAATTTAGCCAATAATAATTTGGCGCTTAAATCGGAAGTGAACATTCACAATCAAGGCAAAATCAGCACCGATTTAACCTTACAAGATATTGCTAACGCACGTAAACTTGGTGGAACTTTTCATATTCACAACTTAAATTTAAGTCTTGCCAATCAATTGTTAGCCAGCGATGAAAAGGTTGATGGCGAACTCAAGGCGAATCTGACATTAGGCGGTAACCTGAATGCGCCAACCTTAAATGGACGCGTGAATTTAGATAAACTCACCGCCAAAATGCGTTCTTTGCCGTTTGATATTAAAGAAGGTGAACTGGCATTACACTTTAACGGAACGCAATCCACGCTCAAAGGTCATCTACAAACGGCAGAGAGTCGTCTTCATCTTAGCGGTGATGCCAACTGGAAAAATATCAACGATTGGCGCACTCATTTACGCGCACAAGCGGATCAATTTAAAGTGAATATTCCGTCTATGGCGAGCTTAAAAATCAGCCCGGATGTGGAAATCCGCGCCTCACCGAAATTATTGACCTTGTCCGGTAATGTGGATATTCCATGGGCGAGAATTGCGATTGAGTCCTTGCCGGACAGCGCTGTAGAAGTGAGTGCCGATGAGGTTATTTTAGATGGAAAAGCTGCAAAGGACTTGCCAAAAACGATCCCATCGGAAACACGAGGCGGGATGGAAATCCGATCAGATCTTAAAATTAAAATCGGTGATGATGTCCGTTTAAATGCTTACGGATTGAATACGAATTTGCACGGTTTACTCTCCGTGAAGCAAGAACGCGGCAATTTGGGATTGTATGGCGAAGTGAATTTGAAAAACGGGCGCTATGCCTCTTTTGGTCAAGATTTATTGATTCGCAAAGGATTAATCAGTTTCGTGGGACAGCCGTCGCAACCGTCTTTAAACATTGAAGCCATTCGCAATCCTGAAGCCATGGAAGACAGCCATGTGACCGCCGGGGTGAAAGTCACCGGTATCGCTAGCGCACCAAGTGTGACGATTTTCGCTGAGCCGGGCATGCCACAAGATCAGGCGCTTTCTTATATTTTAACCGGTCGTTCATTAGAAAACAGCAGTGATTCGACATCCAGCGGTTCTGTCGGTGCCGCTTTGTTAGGCATGGGATTGGCAAAAACAGGCAAGGTGGTCGGCGGTATCGGAAAAGCATTTGGGATCAATGACTTGAATCTTGGTACGCAAGGTGTAGGTGACAGTTCAAAAGTGGTGGTAAGCGGCAGCATCACGCCACGATTGCAAGTAAAATACGGCGTTGGACTATTTGACGGCTTAGCTGAAGTGACATTGCGTTATCGCTTGTTACCACAACTTTATGTACAATCCGTGTCAGGCGTCAATCAGGCCTTTGACTTCCTCTATCAATTTGAATTTTAGCCAATAACGATATGAATAACGAAAACTTACTGAGCAAAGCCGGTGAACTGCACGCACGACGAGGCGAGGTGCGCGAAATCGCCGCCATCGATCTCGGTTCCAACAGCTTTCATATGATCGTTGCCCGCATTGTCAACGGCACATTGCAAGTGTTATCGCGATTGAAACAAAAAGTACAATTAGCGGAAGGCTTGGATGAAAATCAAGTGTTAAGCCAAGCGGCGATTGAACGCGGGGTAAATTGCTTGGCATTGTTTGCCGAACGTTTGCAAGGCTTTCCGGCGGAGAATGTCAGTGTGGTTGGCACTTACACGCTACGTCGTGCTATTAATAACGAGGAATTTTTACGTCAAGCCGCCACCGTTTTTCCTTATCCGATTAACATCATCAGCGGCAAAACCGAAGCTAA
Organism: Aggregatibacter sp. 2125159857; assembly: GCF_017798005.1. NCBI lineage: Bacteria > Pseudomonadati > Pseudomonadota > Gammaproteobacteria > Pasteurellales > Pasteurellaceae > Aggregatibacter > Aggregatibacter sp. 2125159857. The sequence goes on along the minus strand of NZ_CP072548.1, from coordinate 203,554 downwards.
AACCATTTATGCCGGTGTTTGCCACACTCAACCGGAAATGGGGCGAAAATTTGTCATTGATATTGGTGGTGGTTCCACCGAGATGATTATTGGCGATAATTTTACCCCTTTAATTTATGAAAGCCGCCACATGGGCTGTGTCAGTTTTGCCAAAAAATTCTTCCCGAATGGCGAAATTTCTGAAGAAAATTTCCGTTTAGCCAAACAAAGTGCGGTGAATAAAATCGAAGATTTGGCATGGGAATATCGCAACTTGGGTTGGCAGTCGGTGCTGGGTTCATCGGGGACGATTAAAACCGTGCATCAAGTAATCAGTGAAAATATCGATCCGGACGGTATTATCACCGCAGAACGGTTGGATCACCTTATTCAGCAAACCTTGCTGTTTTCTCACTTTGAACAACTGAAATTTCATGGCTTAAACCCTGATCGTGCCGATGTGTTTGTGCCTGGCTTGGCGATTTTAAAAGCGATATTTGAGAATTTCAAAATTGAAAAAATGCGTTATTCCGACGGTGCACTGCGTGAAGGCGTGATGTATAGCCTAGAAAAGAATTTTCAGGTCAATAACATTCGTGAGCGCACCGCGTTAGGCTTAGCGGAACAATTTAATATTGATCAAGCGCAGGCGGAGCGGGTGTATCAAACAGCGGCATTGTTATTCGGGCAATATGCATGCTGGCAAAATCCGGAACTGATTGACGACATGCAAGATGTTCTGTTTTGGGCGGCACGCTTGCATGAGGTGGGCATTGTGATCAATCACAAGAACCTGCAAAAACACTCTGCGTATATTTTATATAACACCGAATTACCGGGTTACGACAACGAACAGCATCGTCTTCTCTCCACCTTGGTACGTTACCATATGGGGAATTTTAAATTGCCGGAAATGTTCAAATTCTCCCGTTATCATGAAAAAGATGTGTTGGCGTTAATTCGGATCTTACGCTTGGCGATTATTCTTAATCGTTCCCGCCAAGCCACAGAAAAGACGGAAGAAATCACCTTAAAAATCGACCGCACTTTGCATCATTGGACGTTGCAATTTTCAGCGGATTACTTGCAACATAACCCATTAATCAAAAACGAACTGCTGCTTGAACATCGCTTTTTGCAAGGATTAGGGTTTGGTTTGACAATCTTCAATTCACACTAATTTGATTACCGATCCCGAAAACAGACCGAATGCGGAAGCGTGCATATCGGTCTGTTTTGTATGAAGGCATTTTTCTGCTTAACGTCTTCCACCTGAAAGAGCAGGACAAAACCTAAAAATCTGCTATACTGCCCGCCGAGTTTTTACTCAATTCTTTTCTGAAAATTAACCACTCGCTATGATTAGCTTTGGAGGACAATAAATTGAAAAATTTGTTTGCAAAAACGCTTAAATCCCTCGGCTTGACGCTGACTCTCCTTTCCACCACCGCCTTTGCGCAAGAAAAACTGTACGTTTATAACTGGACCGATTACGTCCCTTCCAGTCTCGTTGCTGAATTTACCAAAGAAACCGGTATTGAAGTGATTTATTCCACCTTTGAAAGCAACGAAGAAATGTATGCCAAACTCAAACTGATTTCCGATAACGCCGGTTATGACTTGGTGTTTCCGTCAAGCTATTATGTGAACAAAATGGCAAAAGACGGCATGTTGCAAAAGCTCGATCACAGTAAGTTAAGCAATTTCAAACAAATTCCGGACAATTTATTGCATAAAGACTTCGATCCGAACAACGAGTATTCCTTGCCTTATGTTTACGGCTTAACGGGATTAGCGGTGAATTCCGAAGATATTGACCCAAGCAAAATCACCAGCTGGGCAGATTTATGGAATCCGGAATATAAAGGCAAAGTATTGCTGACCAGTGATGCGCGCGAAGTGTTTCATATTGCGTTGTTGTTAGACGGCAAGTCTCCAAATACCACGAATGAAGAGGACATCAAAGCCGCTTATGAACGTTTGGTGAAACTTCTGCCAAATGTGGCGGTGTTTAACTCCGACTCACCGGAAGTGCCTTATGTGCAAGGCGAAGTGGCATTAGGCATGATTTGGAACGGTTCCGCTTATTTAGCGCATAAAGAGAACGACAAAATTGCCTTTGTTTATCCGAAAGAGGGTGCGATTTTCTGGATGGATAATTATGCCATTCCAAAAAGCGCAAAAAATGTCGAAAACGCTTATAAATTCATCGACTTCCTATTGCGTCCGGAAAACGCCAAAGTGGTGTTAGAACGATTGGGCTATTCCATGCCAAATAATGGTGTGAAAGCTTTGTTGACACCGGCTATGGCAGAAAACCCAACCTTATTCCCACCGGCTGAGGAAGTGGAAAAAGGCATTATCCAAAGCGATGTGGGCGAAGCTGTCGATATTTATGAAAAATATTGGAGCAAATTAAAAACCCACTAATCCTTTCCCACCAAGTGCGGTCAAAATTCACGGTAAATTTTGACCGCACTTTTTTCTTATAGCCAGCCAAAGTTTGGCTATCTGTTGCATGAATAATTAACCTCAATGCGCAATTCATGATTTCGTACGTAGCGTGCATCTTGATGCACGAATGATGAACCTCGATGCGTAATTCATGATTTCATGCGTAGCGTGCAACTTGTTGCACGAATGATGAACCTCAATGCGTAATTCATGATTTCATGTGTAGCGTGCATCTTGATGCACGAAGGATTAAACCTTAATACGTAATTCATGATTTCGCGCGTAGCGTGCAACTTGTTGCACGAATGATTAATCTCAATGCGTAATTCATGATTTCATGCGTAGCGTGCATCTTGATGCACGACCAAGCCACGCACGGAACGTTATTTAATCCTTTCAGGCATTTACGATTTCGTGCAACAAGTTGCACGCTACGATTCTGTGCCGGTATTGGCACCGAACACGTTGCCCAACCGCAAGGAGAAGCACGGATTTTTGTGATTGAAAAGGCGGGAAGTATTTGAAAATAAAAAGTGCGGTTGGTATAAAACATTTTTAAAATCAACCGCACTTTCTTGATTATCTTGCCAATAGTTTTTCATAAATCGCCCAATCTACCTCTTTAAACACATTAAACACCACCTTCATTTTCGGATTTTTGTCCAAAAATGCTCGCACGGTTTCTACCGCAATTTCTGTTGCTAATTGATTTGGAAAACGAAATTCGCCTGCGCTAATACAACAAAATGCGACAGAGTTTAGATCGTTTATTTTGGCGAGTTCTAAGCAAGAACGGTAGCAATCGGCAAGCAAAGTGCGGTCAGTTTCATTGACGTTTTCGTAGATAATTGGTCCGACGGTGTGTAACACAAATTTAGATGGTAAATTAAACGCCGGCGTGATTTTTGCCTTGCCTGTAGCTTCTAATTTGTCTTGTGCATTAATTAATTCAAAACATGATCTGTACCCCAACAGTTGGACTAAACAACCAACTAACTAAGGTGCAGATTTTTTATGACCAAATACAATTTTCTTTTCAAACAACAAGTCATCGAATTTTATCTTCAAAATGGTAAAAATCGTTCACTTACCCGCAGGCATTTTCAACTTGCCGAAACAACATCAGAATATTGGGTTAACCAATTTAATCATAGTAGAATCAATAGGTTAACAGCGCTGGATAAGAAGTGAAATTACTCACCTGAATTTAAACTTAACGTGGTACAAGCTGTAACAAGGCTTGAAGGCACAAAAATCATTTTGCATTCTAACCAAGGATGGCAGTATCAAATGGTCGGTTATCAGGCGATTTTACGAGAGAATGGCATTCAACAGAGTATGTCAAGGAAGGAAAATTGTTTAGATAATAGTGTGATGGAAAGCTTCTTTGGACGATTAAAAACGGAATGTTATTACGGTAAATGATTTGAGACGTTCTAACAACTGGAAAAAACGATTCATGAGTACATTCATTATTACAACCATGAGCGCATTCAGGGGAAACTAAAAGGGCTGAGCTCTGTGAATTACAGAACTCAGTCCTTGAACTAAATCAGTCTAACTTTTAGGGTCAGATCATTTTACGGAGCTTTTTTATTGTGTGCTTTAAGCCATTTTTGCATTTGTTCAATTTCCGCTTGTTGTGCGTTAATAATATTCTCAGCAAGCTTACGCATCTCAGGATCTTTTCCGTATTTTAATTCAACTTCCGCCATTTTTACTGCGCCAATATGGTGTGGCAACATACCTGCTGCAAAAGCAACATCAGGATCTTTATATTGCGCAGCTGCCATCATGTCTTGATGCATTTGATTCATACCTTGCATTAATTCTTGTTGCATTGCAGAATCTGTCGACATTGGCATATTCATGTGTGCTTGATGCGGTTGTTCATTAGCTTGGGCATAAATTGAAACTGCAGCAGCGCTAAGTGTGATAAAAGTCATAAGTTTTTTCATGTTTTTCTCCTATGTGATAACTGAATGAGCACGAATCATAAACTTTGACCTAAGGTTAAAGTCAATATTTATTCCGAAAATTTTTGGTGAGGTGCTAAAATAAGACAATATTTGATATGAGGGACAGAATCATGAAGCAAAAGGCCGATTAAAAACGGAATATTATTACGGTAAACTATTTGAGACGTTCAAACAACTGGAAAAACAATCCTCGAGTACATTCACTATTACAACCATGAGCGTATTCAGGGGAAACTAAAAGGACTCAGCCCTGTGAATTACAGAACTCAGTCCTTGAACTAAGTCAGTCTAACTTTTTTGGGGGCAGATCATTCTCCTTATTTTTATTACTCCCCGAATAAACAAACGCCATTTAAAAAGGTGCGATAATAACCGCACCTTGTTTTAGTCAAATGTTATTAGTGGGATAAAGCTTGTTTCACTGCTATATCCAATCCTGCTGTTGGGCGACCAAGCAATTTCTCAAGGGTTTTGTCTTCTGAGAATAATGCACCGTTTGACGCATCTACATCCCATTGTGCAATTAAGCCTGCAAAGCCCGCGTCTAAACCGGCTTGTACAAGCGCAGCAGCGTAATCTTCTGCCGGAATATCCACGTAAGGGATTTCTTTGCCGGTTTGTTTGCTGATTTCTGCGGCAAGGTCGGCTAATGTCCAGCTGGTTGATCCGGCAAGCTCGTAAGTTTGGTTTTCATGGCCTTCACCCAGTGCGATATTGACTGCAGCTTCAGCAAGTTCTGCACGAAGTACAGAGGAAATTTTGCCGTTTTTTGCTGAACCGTAGAAAGCATTATTTTCCAACGCCGCCGGGATGGACGCAGTATAGTTCTCTGTATACCAACCATTGCGTAAAATGGTGTAAGTGATACCGGAGGCTTTTAAGGCGGCTTCGGTTTCAACGTATTCACCGGCAAGGGATTTCACCGTATTGTCGTTGGTGGCGCCGAGTAAGCTGATGTAAATGATGTGTTTCACGCCTGCTTTTTTCGCGGCCTCAATTACGTTGTTATGTTGTACAAAACGCTGACCGATTTCATTACTTGACACCAAAATTAACGTATCCACGCCTTGTAACGCTTCTACTTGCCCTTCTGTTTTTGAATAATCAAATTTACGGGCTTCTACACCGGAAATTTTTTCCGGAGAACGCACAAGTGCGATGACGTTTGCGTGTTTTGCTTTTAATAAATTTAACGCGATTGTGCCGAAGTGACCTGTTGCACCGGTAATTGCGATAGTTTTCGTTGTCATGATGTTTTCCTTCTCGTTAAGTTGAAATGATGTTTGAACATTTGCTTGTTCGCTTGATGTGACGTATTATATTTCAAAACTTACTTTTGAGAAGTACTTACATAAACGTAAGTTTTGAGATTTTTTGAAAATAATTTTTAATTAATTGATTTTTAAGGAATTAAAAATGGAAAAGTTTTTTGAGCGTGGCAATGTGTTAGCCTCTGCCTGTCCTTCCCGGCAAATTTTGCAGCATTTAACCAGCCGTTGGGGGGCATTGGTGTTAGTGAGTTTGCATTCCGGCACCAAGCGTTTTAGTGAACTTCGCCGTGCGATTGATGGTGTGAGTGAACGTATGTTGACAAAAACCTTGCAGGAGTTGGAAGCGGACGGCATGTTAATTCGCAAATCCTACAACACGGTGCCGCCACAAGTGGATTACACCTTGACGGAATTTGGCGCGCAGGCGTCCAATAAAATGTTTGAGTTGGTGGATTGGTTGGAAATGAATTTAGGGAATATTTTAGCAAGTCAGCAGAATACCGTTTCACAGTAGGCATGTTTAAACTGTCTGTCGAAAAATTGACAATAGGGAGAGCCTATTCTCTAGGCTCTCCCTATTTTATATCGGATTAGGGCTTATAAATAATTTCTACGCCTTCTTCGTCTTCCTCCGACCAGTCATCCCAGTCGTCATCGTCTTCATCATCAAAATCGGCATTTTCCAATTGCGCTTGATGATACTCTTCCCACTTGAATTTCACTTCTTCGTTTTCAACTGCTACGACTTCTGTTTCACGTGGGTTAGCTTCCAAGAAGTCCATAATATCACGGCAAAGCTGTGGCACGTTTTTGCCGGTAGCGGCAGAAATCAAATAATAATCCTCTTCCCAACAGAGCTGTTCGGCGATCGCTTCTGCGCGTTCATGGGCTTCTTCATCGCTCATGGTATCGATTTTATTGAAGACTAACCAACGCGGTTTTTCTGCTAAGGATTCGCTGTATTGAAACAATTCCGATTCGATAATCGCCACGTTGTCCGCCGGATCGGATTCATCGATTGGGTGAATATCTACCAAGTGAATTAATACACGGCAACGTTCCAAATGTTTTAGGAAACGGATGCCTAAGCCTGCGCCTTCGGAGGCGCCTTCAATTAAGCCCGGAATATCGGCTACCACGAAGCTGCGGTTGTCGTCCACTTTCACCACGCCTAAACTTGGCACCAAGGTAGTGAACGGGTAATCCGCGACTTTCGGTTTGGCAGCGGAAACGGCACGGATAAAGGTGGATTTACCGGCATTAGGTAAACCCAGCATACCCACATCCGCAAGCAACATAAGCTCTAATAATAAATCGCGTTTTTCCCCGGGTGTGCCCATGGTTTTTTGACGCGGCGCACGGTTGATAGAGGATTTAAAACGCGTGTTACCAAGCCCATGATAACCGCCTTTGGCAACCAATAATCGCATACCGTTTTGGGTTAAATCGCCAATGACCTCTTGGGTGTCGTTATCAATGGCGCGCGTCCCCACCGGCACGCGTAACGTAATGTCTTTGCCGCGGTGTCCGGTACAATTTGCACTACGACCGTTTTCGCCGCGTTCGGCAGCAAAACGTTTTTCAAAGCGGTAGTCAATTAAGGTATTTAAATTTTCGTCAGCAATTAAATAGACATCGCCGCCATCGCCGCCATCGCCACCGTCTGGCCCACCTTTCGGGATATATTTTTCACGACGGAAACTGGCACAACCATTGCCTCCGTCACCGGCTTCGACACGAATCAAAGCTTCATCAATAAATTTCATATTTTTCCTATGGGTTCATGGGTTATCGATTGATTTAAGTCGGGCTATTCTATCAGAATCCGCCGTAGAAGTTTGCACAATAACGCCGTAGAACAAAAAAATCGCCTAAAAAGTCAGTGGAAAATTTGATTAGTGCTGCTTGGTTAGCGTGGTTTTCCCTTATAATGTGCCGTATTTTTCATTGAACGGCTTGATGTCCTCGCGCCATGGTTTGGAAGAGGCGCGCCACATTGCCCTCTTCAATTTGCCGCCCTAAAGTGCGGTCGTTTTTTCGATTATTTTTATGGAATAACAATGACAATTTCAATCCAACAACAAATTGACGATCTCAGAAAAAACCTGCGTTATCACGAATATCAATATCATGTGTTAGACGATCCGCAGATTCCCGACAGCGAGTACGATCGCCTTTTTCATCAGCTCAAAGCTTTAGAACAACAACATCCCGAACTGATCACCGCCGATTCGCCGACCCAACGCGTAGGCGCGCGGCCTTTGTCAGAATTTGCGCAAATTAAACATGAACTTCCGATGCTCTCATTGGATAATGCCTTTTCTGATGAGGAATTTCTGGCGTTCGTGAAACGTATTCAAGATCGTTTAGGACTTGTGCCAGAACCATTGACATTTTGTTGCGAACCTAAATTGGACGGATTGGCGGTCAGTATTTTGTATGTGAATGGTGTGCTGACCCAAGCAGCAACGCGCGGCGATGGCACAACAGGTGAAGACATCACACAAAACATTCGAACCATTCGCAACATTCCGTTGCAGCTACTCACGGATAATCCGCCAGCACGCTTAGAAGTGCGTGGTGAGGTGTTTATGCCGCACGAGGGGTTCGAGCGCCTAAATGAACGCGCCTTGGAACAAGGAGAAAAAACCTTTGCTAACCCGCGTAATGCGGCAGCAGGTTCCTTACGCCAATTGGATCCGAAAATCACTAGCCAACGTCCATTAATGCTTAATGCGTACAGCATTGGCATTGCCGAAGGCGTAGATTTGCCGCCAACACACTATGAACGCCTACAATGGTTGAAATCCGTCGGTGTGCCGGTAAATAGCGAGATCCGTTTATGTAATGGCGTTGAAAACGTTTTAAATTTCTACCGCACTATGATGGAAAAACGCAGTGCCTTGGGTTATGACATTGACGGCACGGTATTAAAAGTCAATGACATTGAATTGCAACAAAGACTGGGCTTTATTTCCAAAGCACCACGTTGGGCAATTGCTTACAAGTTCCCTGCCCAAGAAGAACTCACCGTATTAAATGACGTGGAATTCCAAGTCGGTCGAACCGGTGCCATCACGCCTGTGGCTAAACTACAACCGGTATTCGTTGCCGGTGTAACAGTAAGTAACGCAACCTTACATAACGGCGACGAGATCGAGCGTCTCAACATTGCTATCGGCGATACGGTGATTATTCGTCGCGCCGGCGATGTGATTCCACAAATTATTGGCATCGTACACGATCGCCGCCCGGCCAACGCGCGCCAAATTGTCTTTCCAACGCACTGTCCTGTATGCGATTCCTTAATCGTACGCATTGAAGGCGAAGCGGTGGCACGTTGCACCGGCGGGTTATTCTGCGCGGCACAACGCAAAGAAGCGCTAAAACATTTCGTCTCACGCAAAGCCATGGACATTGACGGTGTAGGTGCCAAACTGATTGAGCAACTGGTGGATCGCGAATTGGTTCATACCCCGGCAGATTTGTTCAAGTTGGATTTAACCACGCTCACCCGCTTAGAACGTATGGGGCCAAAATCGGCTGAAAATGCGTTAGCCAGCTTAGAAAAAGCCAAACACACGACCCTCGCCCGTTTTATCTTTGCGTTGGGTATTCGTGATGTGGGTGAAGCCACGGCATTAAATCTGGCAAACCATTTCAAAACCTTAGAAGCCTTACAAAATGCCGATTTAGAACAGCTGCAACAAGTGCCTGATGTGGGCGAAGTCGTGGCAAATCGCATTTTTGTATTCTGGCGTGAAGAACATAATGTTGCGGTGGTGAATGACCTCATCGCCCAGGGCGTACATTGGGAAACTGTTGAAGTACAGGAAGTGAAAGAAAATCCGTTCAAAGACAAAACCGTGGTACTCACCGGCACCCTTTCCCAAATGGGACGCAACGATGCCAAAGCGCTATTACAACAACTCGGCGCCAAAGTCAGTGGCAGTGTTTCGGTAAAAACCGACTATGTTATCGCCGGTGAAGCGGCAGGTTCCAAACTCAGCAAAGCAGCAGAATTAGGCGTGCAGGTGTTGAGTGAGGAGGAGTTTCTAGCATGGATTGGTGCATAGGTAAGCGAATGCAAAACGACCGACTTTTAATCAGAAGTCGGTCGTTTATGCAATAACATGAAGAAAATGAAATCATGCCAAAGGCATTATTTAACGGATTTTTGCACCGCACTTTTGCGATATGCCCAAAGCATAATGGCAATGCCCCCCACAATCATAGGTACGCAAAGTAACTGCCCGCGCGTGATCACATTGAGGAAAAGTTCTACATCCGGTTCGCGCACATATTCAACGATAAAACGGAAAAAACCGTAGCCGATAAGGAATAACCCAGCCACAGAACCTGTCGGACGTGGTTTGCGAATAAACCCATTGAGAATCAAGAATAACACTAAACCTTCCAACACAGCTTCATATAACTGAGACGGATGGCGCGGCAAGAGCAGCGGATCCGTTGGGAAAATCATCGCCCAAGGCACATCAGTTTGACGCCCCCATAATTCAAGGTTAATGAAATTACCAATACGCCCCATACCTAGCCCGAACGGAATTAAGGGTGCCATAAAATCAGCCGTTGCCCAAAAGCGGCGTTTTTGAATTTTAGAGGTGATAATCATGGCGATAATCACACCGATTAAACCGCCATGGAAAGACATTCCCCCTTCCCAAACGCGGAATAAATACAGCGGATCCTGTAAAAAACGATCAAGATTATAAAAGAAAACATCGCCGATTCGTCCGCCGAAGAAAATCCCCATAAAGCTGTTAAATAGCAAAGAGTCCACTTGATCTACCGTCCAACCGCTGTTTGGCTGTTTGGCACGACGTACGCCAAGCCAGCGGGCGAAAATAAAACCAAGTAAATACATTAAACCGTACCAGCGCAGGCCAATTGGACCAAATTCAAAAATCGCCGGGTCGAAATGGGGTAAAACCAAATAGTCTGAATTCATAACGTTCCTTATTTCAATAACATATTAATCGCCACCACAATTAAGAAGGCGGCAAATCCTTTCTTCAAGGTCGACACCGGTAATCGGTTGGTCATATTGGCACCGAGTTTGGAGGTAAAAAATGAGGTGACGGTAATGCCTAACACGGCAGGAAGGTACACAAAACCGAGGGAATAATTCGGCATACCCGGTGTTCCCCAACCGCTCAGCATAAAGCTTAACATACCGGCGATGCCCATTAACATGCCACAAAATGCGGAGGTGCCGATGGCTTTTTTAATGTCCACATTGCGTGAATTTAAAAACGGCACGATAAATCCGCCACCGCCGATACCGGCAACGCTTGATATCATACCGATTAAAGCACCACCGATAATTGAGGATAACGGCGTGATTTTTTTATTCGGATCGAGATTTTTCGGTTTAATGGACAGAATCATCTTAATCGCCAAATAGGTGACTAAGCAGGCAAATAACTTACCGGAAATTTCAGGTGGCAATTTACTGATGTATTGCCCGGAAATAAATGCGCTAATCATTAACGCGGGTGCAAAATATTTCAACGTTGACCAAACCACATTACCAAGTTTATGGTGTCGTTGTGCGGAAGAAAACGCGGTAACCACGATGGTGGCAAAAGATGTGCCAAGTGCGGTGGACATGAGCAATGAATCCGGCACGCCCACAATTGGTAGTAAATATACCATCATCGGCACAATCACCATACCACCGCCAATACCAAAAAGCCCTGACAAGAAGCCGGCAACACAACCGGCAAGCAAGCAAAAGAAAAAGAAGGTTAACATACTTATCCTCTATATTTATGCGGCGCACGTTTGGATGGTTTGGAATAATGTTGCTTGTGAGAAGAGAAAGCAGGTTTCTTATCGCCGAATGTTGCGGTTTCAGTTTGCGACAAAGTTTTACTGTTTTCCTCAAATAACACCGCCGCAAACTCTTTCATGGCTTTACGATAAACCTCTTTTTTAAAAGACACCACTTGACGCACCGGATACCAAAAACTCACCCAACGCCACCCGTCAAATTCGGGCGTTTTACTGCACTGCATATTGATATTCTTGGTATCAGTCACCAACTGCAATAAAAACCAACGTTGTTTCTGTCCGATGCACATGGGCTTGGAATCGTGACGCAATAAACGCTTCGGTAATTTATAACGTAACCACTGTTTAGAGGCGTATAGCACACGCACATCTTTAGGCGTTAGCCCGACTTCTTCAAATAATTCCCGAAACATCGCCTGTTCAGGCGTTTCGTTATCATTAATGCCCCCTTGCGGAAATTGCCAAGAGTTCTGTCCATATCTTTTCGCCCACAGCACTTGCCCTTTGTTATTACAAATCACAATGCCTACATTCGGACGGTAGCCATCGAAATCGATCACTATCGTATCCCTTAAATTGTTCTATTTTTCACGCTAAATAACAGCGAATTGTTTCATAAACTGCCACACAGTACAACTTTATTCTGTATTTTTATGTTGCGCTGATACGGCATCGTTGTGAGCTCGATTGAATGAATCATCTTAGTGCACAATTAGAGAGTCAAATTGATGAGTTGAAAAAGCTTCAACAAGCTGTGATTGCCTATGAGCAAGCACAAAGGCAACAGCTTTATGCCGGGAAGATTACCGATCTCAAGGCATTTGGAAAAATGTTAAATGATAAACGGAAATCACTTGGTATTGAGCTAAGTATGTTGGAGTTACAAACCGGCGTGTCTATTTCTACGCTAAATCGCCTATTTCAAGATCCAAGTCAAATTCGATTTACCACCGTTTTTCTTGTTGCTCAAACATTGGGAGTTTCGCTATGCGCAATTTAGTCCGCTCGTGAGGGGGAAAATATTGGATTAAGTAAGAATGTGATTATTCAAAAATTCATTCCTGAAATTACACAAGAAAGAGAGAAGGTCGAGCGGATTTATTCGCAATCATTTATGCCACAGTCACATATCGATTGTGTCTTGAAAAATTATCGTAAACGTTTAGCGTTACTTAACGTATTAAATGAGCCTGAATTATAGCATTTAAAGTCAATTTTGATCGCACTTTGAGTGGGAGAATAAAGGCACATTTTAGAAACCAAATGTGCCTTATTGTGATTGGATTAGAATGTGATGTTAAGGTTTGTCCAGAAACGACGACCATCTTCTACCGTCCAGCTTCCGCCGTTGGTATCTACGCGTTCACCAATTTCATTACCAATATTTAATACCGCAAAGTTAAGGGAGACATTTGGATTAACCTTATAGGTTGTGCCTAAATCCACCGTGGTATATCCGCCGCGGGTACGGTAGGCATTTCGGTTGTCCCCATTACGCGGATTTGCCCAAATTTGTTTGCCTTTATAAGCCACGCGAGTATAGGCGCTTAAGCGATCATTTACGATCCAATTTAGTTTTCCGCTAGCGGAATGCTTAGGTGTGTTATCCAATGGCAATCCTCTTAAACTTACGCCCGAAGCTGAAATGTCTTCATCCGATTTACGTTTTGAATGCTGGTATGTATAAGACAAATCTACGTTCCAGTGTTCGTCAAACGGAATATGGGAACTCACTTCAACCCCCTTAATATTGGCGCGACCAACATTGCTATATTTATAAAGTTTAGCACCAGTAATAGGATCCGGATTGCCGGTGTAATGGCTGGTCAGTTTGTTTTTAAACTCTGTATTAAACAAGGTTACTGTGGCATTGGCACCGCTATCGTGATTGTAAACAACACTCACCTCTTCATTGACGCTGGTTTCCGGTTTTAAGTTTGGATTACCGTAAATGACACCGGCGCCCGCTTCTGTCGCAGTAACATAGCTTTCGCTCAATTCACGAATACTTGGTGCACGGAAAGCTTTCGCGATCCCCCCTTTTACACTGAAGTTATCATCAATATGGTAAACCGCATAGGCTCTTGGGTTCCAATGCGTACCAAACTTCTGGTGATGATCCAAGCGTGTTCCTAGGGTTAATAGGAATTTATCGGTGAAATTAATTTCATCTTCAAGGAAAAATGCATACTGGTGAACGTTATTTTTCGTATTTTTATAAATAGGCACTGAGCGTGTTTGCGTTTTTCCATTCACTGTTCTTGTCATTCGATTGACTTTGGTAACGGAATCATCTTCCAATTTGGCATTTTGATGCTGACCACCAAATACGAAGAAATGGTTTGCCACAGGTAACATGAATTTCGCATCAAATACGGTGTTTGTGATTTCCGGTTTACGAGAATCTACCACGCCATTTGTGCTTACTTCACGTTTGGCTTTTTCTTGATATAAACTCAATTCGGAACTCATCACATCCCAATCGGCTTGATGGGTTAAAGACCAGTGATTTCTGATGGCGTGCGTAGCTCCCGGTTGATTGTGTGCAATACTGGCACCACGTGTTGTGGTTAACGCTAAGGATTTTCCCGGTGTTTCCTGTTTTTCGAGTAAGTGGCGACCACCTTCTAAGATAAAGGTTTGTTTATCAGTTGGTGTAAAGGAAAGTTTAGCATTGATATTTCGGTTTTTATTACGATTAGAACCGCCGATGATATTATCTTCAGGGTGATAGTCTGCTCCGCCGTAAACTTGCAGCCCTAGCTTATCTTGAACTAATGGACCTGAAACAAAGAAATTACCATGATGCCCGTTACCAAAAGTGCTTTTATCATGTGCGGTAAAGCCGACAGAGGCAGATCCTGTCCATTCTTTGGTAACATTTTTAGTAATAATGTTGACAACGCCGCCCATGGCATCAGAACCATATAGAGAGGACATCGGCCCACGCACCACTTCAATGCGCTCAATTGCATTTACCGGCGGGATAAATGCACCTTCAAAACCGCCGTTACCATTTGGGCGGGATTCACGGGTATTTTGACGACGACCATCAACCATGATTAATGTGTAATCAGCGGGTAAACCACGGATAGAAATATCTGATTTATTCACATTACTCCCGCTGACATTTACGCCCGGAATATCTTGTAACGCCTCTTCTAAACGATTGGATGGGTGTTGTTTAAGCTGTTCTTGATTCACAATGCTGATGCTGGCAGGTGCATCTTTTAAATCTTGAGAAGTACCGGCGGCGGTGACAACGATAGGTGCTAATGCCTCAGTATTTGTTTCCTCTGCGAATGTTTGGGTCGAGAAAACAGAAAAAAGAGCTAAACTAATAGGAGAAAGTTTAATGCATGATTTCATAAAGGTCCTTTTTAATATTAAGAATGATTCTTTTTCATGATACAGAAAAATCTTGACCTTTTGAAGTGCGCGATATTTCGGTTGAATTATTTTTTTGATGAAGTATTATTTGCGCCCTGCAATTTTTGCAGAATCACATATTCACTGGGTTCCCTAACCCCAATTTAAACTAAAAAGGTAACACAAAATGACACAGGCATTTTCGATCTTCAACGATCGCCAAAAACGTCGAGCGCTTGTTCTGCTCAGTTTCTTTCATATTTTTATCATTGCTGCCAGCAACTACTTAGTCCAAATTCCTTTTGAAATTCATGTGCCATTAACCCTGTTTGGTGCACAGGAAGATTTCATGTTTCACAGCACATGGGGATCACTCACGTTCCCGTTTATCTTCTTAGCAACCGATTTGACCGTGCGGGTATTTGGTGCAAAAGAAGCGCGTTGGATTATTTTTATTGTCATGATTCCTGCGTTAATTATCAGTTATTTAGTTTCTACACTCTTTTCAGAAAGCCAATATCAAGGATTTTCTGCGTTAAGTGAATTTAACGTCTTCGTCTTTCGTATTGCGGTAGCCAGTTTCTGTGCTTATGTCTTTGGGCAGTTGCTGGATGTTGTGGTCTTTAACCGACTCCGTCAACTGAAAACGTGGTGGATTGCACCGACTAGCTCTATGGTATTTGGCTCAATGGCAGATACCTATTTGTTCTTCGCGATAGCTTTTTATGCCAGTAGCGATCCGTTTATGGCGGAACACTGGGTCGAAATCGGTTTTGTCGATTATTTATTCAAACTCTTTATTGGTGTTCTATTGTTCGTACCGGCCTATGGCATTGTTCTCAATATGATTTTACGCAAAATGCAATCATTGATGGATGCAATGGGTAGCAATGAGGATGCGCTTAATACAAAAAAGACCATATCTTGCGCCTCTGATCAGTGCTAATTACTTTGCCGAGCGATGTTCTTGTATTGCCATCTCTTGTTTTGCAGTGGGAACTTTTTATAGCTAACTGAGGAATTAGTTGTTATAATTTCGCGCCTTATCAACAAGATTCCTTATTTTACGTTATTACGATGGATTAAATTTATGGCATTAGACATAGAAAAAAAGAAACATACGCCTGAGGCTCCTGAAGAAAAGTCTAAAGGATTAAATACTTTTTTATGGTTGTTGACAGTTGTGATCATTGCTGCAACAGCTCTCGGTAATATTTATTTCGAGGATCAATATTCCACGCCGATCCGTGTTGTTGCTGTTGTTGTATTGCTACTGATTGCTTTAGGGATAGCGGCAATGACTAACCAAGGACGAAAAGCACTTGGTTTCTTCCAAGATGCTCGCACTGAATTACGTCGCATTGTTTGGCCAAGCCGCCCGGAAGCAACGCAAACCACTTTCATTGTTGTGGGTGTAACTGTGTTTGTGTCTTTAATTCTCTGGGGCTTAGATTCAATTATCGTGAGTATCATTACCTTCTTAACTGACTGGAGATTCTAAAATGACCGAAACCGCAAGTAAAAAACGTTGGTATGTGTTACAGGCCTTCTCTGGTTTTGAAGCGCGTGTTGCGACCACATTGCGTGAATATATCAAACTTCACAATATGGAAGATCAATTCGGTGAAGTGTTAGTGCCGACAGAAGAAGTCGTGGAAAATGTGGCAGGTAAACGTCGCAAAAGTGAACGTAAATATTTCCCGGGTTATGTGTTAGTACAAATGGAAATGAACGATGATACTTGGCACTTGGTGCGTAGCGTGCCACGTGTGATGGGTTTCATTGGTGGTACACCGGATAAACCGGCACCAATTAGCAATCGCGAAGCGGATATTATTCTAAATCGCTTAGAGCAAAATAGCGATAAACCAAAACCAAGAACGACTTTCCAACCGGGCGAGGAAGTCCGCGTCACTGAAGGACCATTTATGGATTTCAACGGTACAGTCGAAGAAATCGACTACGAAAAAGGCCGCTTGAAAGTCTCTGTATCTATCTTTGGCCGTGCGACACCGGTTGAGCTTGAATTTGGTCAAGTGGAAAAGAATAGCTAGTTAAAAATGTTCAAAAATTTGACCGCACTTTAAATCAACTAGGATAAAGTGCGGTGACTTTCTCAAGTATTTTACTTGAAAAACCGGTTGCCTTTGATTAGAATGCAACCCTTTTTATCAACAGGGGAGCTAGTAATAGCGTTATCACCCATTTAGAGGAAACTAAAATGGCAAAAAAAGTCCAAGCCTACGTTAAGTTGCAAGTTGCAGCGGGTATGGCAAACCCATCACCACCAGTTGGTCCGGCATTAGGTCAACAAGGTGTGAACATTATGGAATTCTGTAAAGCATTCAACGCGCGTACTGAGAGCTTAGAAAAAGGTTTACCAATTCCGGTTGTTATTACTGTCTATGCAGACCGTTCATTTACGTTCGTTACAAAAACCCCACCGGCAGCAGTTTTATTGAAAAAAGCAGCAGGTATCAAATCTGGTTCTGGTAAACCAAATAAAGATAAAGTGGGTAAAGTCACTTTAGATCAAGTTCGTCAAATCGCTGAAACGAAAGCAGCAGATATGACTGGTGCGACGATCGAAACCAAAATGAAATCAATTGCTGGTACTGCTCGCTCAATGGGCTTAGTGGTGGAGGAATAATACGATGGCTAAATTGACTAAAAAAATGAAAGCAATCAAAGCTGGCGTAGATTCTACTAAAGCATATGAAATCAACGAAGCAATCGCGTTATTAAAACAATTCGCAACAGCCAAGTTCGTTGAAAGTGTTGATGTTGCAGTAAACTTAGGTATTGATCCTCGTAAATCTGACCAAAACGTTCGTGGTGCAACTGTGTTACCACATGGTACAGGTCGTGAAGTTCGCGTGGCTGTATTCACCCAAGGTGCGAACGCAGAAGCAGCTAAAGCAGCGGGCGCTGATTTAGTCGGTATGGAAGACTTAGCAGAGCAAGTTAAAAAAGGCGAAATGAACTTTGACGTTGTAATCGCTTCTCCTGATGCAATGCGTGTTGTTGGTCAATTAGGTCAAGTATTAGGCCCACGTGGTTTAATGCCAAACCCGAAAGTGGGTACTGTGACACCAAACGTTGCTGATGCTGTTAAAAATGCGAAATCCGGTCAGGTTCGTTACCGTAATGATAAAAACGGTATCATTCACACCACTATCGGTAAAGCAAACTTCTCTGAAGCACAATTAAAAGAAAACCTTCAAGCGTTGTTAGCCGCTTTAACTAAAGCAAAACCTGCAACTTCTAAAGGTATCTTCATTAAGAAAGTCAGTCTTTCTACGACAATGGGTGCTGGTGTAGCTATCGATCAAGTTTCACTGTAATTCATCAAAGTACAATGAAATATGACCGCACTTTTATGAGTGCGGTTATTTTTTCTGGTGTTTATCATTGTTGAGTGGTGATTTTTTGTCATCGAGCATTTACAAACGATATTTCGACCGTTATAATCTTTGACCTTTTTAGACCGTAGTTTATTTGCGGTTTAGTATTTCTGGTTGGTGCTTGACCTCATTCAAGCCCCGTCCAAGACCGTAGGGGAGCAATCTTAATTATCCTACGTAGATGGTGAACAGAATAAGAATTTTCTTGCTTCTGTGCACCGAATTCGTCCTAATAGTCGTTTTATTAGGTATTTAAATTCCGAGCAATCGGAGTGTATTCAGGAGCTAAAAGCCAATGGCATTAAATCTTCAAGACAAACAAGCAATTGTTGCCGAAGTAAATGAAGCAGCCAAAGGTGCCCTTTCTGCTGTGATCGCGGATTCCCGTGGTGTTACAGTAGACAAAATGACCGAATTGCGTAAATCTGCACGCGAAGCCGGTGTTTCTATGCGCGTTGTTCGTAATACTTTATTACGTCGTGCGGTAGAAGGCACTGAATTCGAATGTTTGAAAGACACATTTACCGGTCCAACACTTATCGCATTCTCTACTGAACATCCAGGTGCTGCAGCACGTTTGTTCAAAGAATTTGCAAAAGCAAACGATAAGTTTGAACTTAAAGGTGCAGCCTTTGAAGGTAAGATCCAAGATGTTGAATTCTTAGCAACATTACCGACTTACGACGAAGCAATTGCACGTTTAATGGGCACAATGAAAGAAGCTGCGGCAGGCAAACTTGTTCGCACTTTTGCGGCATTACGCGACAAATTACAAGAAGCGGCTTAATCAAGCGTTTCTTCATCCAATTAACTTTATTTACTTTAGGAATTGATTGTTATGTCATTAACTAACGAACAAATCATTGAAGCGATTGCTTCTAAATCTGTAACTGAAATCGTTGAATTAATCACAGCGATGGAAGAAAAATTCGGTGTTTCCGCAGCGGCAGCAGTAGCAGCAGCGCCAGCAGGTGGTGCAGCAGCAGCGGCAGAAGAAAAAACTGAATTCGACGTAGTTCTTGCTGAAGCGGGTGCTAACAAAGTAGCAGTAATCAAAGCAGTACGTGGTGCAACCGGTTTAGGCTTAAAAGAAGCTAAAGACTTAGTTGAATCTGCACCGGCTGTATTGAAAGAAGGCATCGCTAAAGCAGAAGCAGAAGCACTTAAGAAAGAATTAGAAGAAGCTGGCGCGAAAGTAGAAATCAAATAATTTTGATTTTATTTTGTCCTGTTTCTCAGGCTAAATGGCTGGTGGGTGACCATCAGCCATTTTGTGCTATCAAAAACAGAAGTAAATTTGCCGTTTAATTACTTTTGTTTCCTCAGATTAAATTCAGCATTTTAATTTGAGTCACCCACTCAAGAAGTAAGGTTCATAGTGCGGTCATCTAAAACGGTATCTAATATGTTATCACCAATTTTTGCCCAAATTATTGTGTGTTGATTGTGGGTCACTGAACAGCAAACAGAGGAACCCTATGGTTTACTCCTATACCGAGAAAAAACGAATTCGTAAAGACTTCGGCAAACGTCCGCAAGTTTTAAATATTCCTTATTTATTAACAATCCAGCTTGATTCTTTTGAGAAATTTATTCAACGAGATCCGGATGGTCAGCAAGGCTTAGAGGCCGCTTTCCGTTCAGTATTCCCTATTGTCAGTACCAATGGAAATACCGAATTACAATATGTTAGCTATCAATTAGGCGAGCCGGTATTTGATGTGCGTGAATGTCAAATCCGTGGCACCACCTATGCAGCACCATTACGCGTGAAATTACGCTTAGTAAGTTATGACAAAGACGCTGCACCGGGTACGATCAAAGATATTAAAGAACAAGAAGTTTACATGGGGGAAATCCCCTTAATGACCGATAACGGTACTTTTGTGATTAACGGTACCGAGCGTGTTATCGTGTCTCAATTACACCGTAGTCCGGGTGTATTCTTTGATAGTGACAAAGGTAAAACGCACTCTTCAGGTAAAGTGCTATATAACGCACGTATTATTCCTTACCGTGGTTCATGGTTGGATTTTGAGTTTGATCCAAAAGATAACTTATATGCGCGTATTGACCGTCGTCGTAAATTACCGGCAACCATTATCTTGCGTGCGTTAGGTTACACCACTGAACAAATCCTAGATCTTTTCTTTGATAAAGTTGTCTTCGAAATTAAAGATAATAAATTGCTGATGAATCTAATGCCTGAACGTTTACGTGGTGAAACGGCAGCATTTGATATTGAAGCTAATGGCAAAGTGTATGTTGAACGTGGTCGTCGCATCACTGCACGTCATATTAAAGCTTTAGAAAAAGACAACATCACACAAGTTGAAGTGCCGACTGAATATATTGTTGGCAAAGTTGCAGCAAAAGATTATGTGGATCTTGAAACCGGTGAATTGGTTTGCCCTGCCAATATGGAGCTTTCCCTTGAGTTATTGGCTAAATTGGCACAAGCCGGTTATACACAAATTGAGACTTTGTTTACGAATGATCTTGATTATGGTCCGTATATTTCTGAAACCTTACGTGTTGACCCTTCTTATGATCGTTTGAGTGCGCTAGTCGAAATCTATCGCATGATGCGTCCGGGCGAGCCACCGACAAAAGAAGCGGCTGAAGCGTTATTTGAGAATTTATTCTTCTCTTCCGACCGTTATGATTTATCTGCGGTAGGTCGTATGAAATTCAATCGCTCTTTAGGCATTGAAGAAACTACCGGTAGTGGCACATTAAGTAACGAAGATATCGTTAATGTCATGAAGAAATTGATCGAAATTCGTAACGGTCGTGGTGAAGTGGATGATATCGACCACTTGGGTAACCGTCGTATTCGTTCAGTGGGTGAAATGGCAGAGAACCAATTCCGTATCGGTTTAGTGCGTGTTGAACGCGCGGTGAAAGAGCGCTTGTCTTTAGGTGATCTGGAAGCGGTTACACCACAAGATTTAATTAATGCGAAACCGATTTCTGCTGCAGTGAAAGAATTCTTTGGTTCATCTCAATTATCTCAATTTATGGACCAAAACAACCCGTTATCAGAAGTTACACACAAACGTCGTATTTCTGCATTGGGTCCGGGCGGTTTAACTCGTGAACGTGCCGGTTTTGAGGTGCGTGACGTACATGCAACTCACTATGGTCGTGTGTGTCCGATTGAAACCCCTGAAGGTCCGAACATCGGTTTGATTAACTCGCTTTCTGTTTATGCACGTACCAACGACTACGGTTTCTTAGAAACACCATATCGTAAAGTCGTCAATGGCCAAGTGACTGAAGAAATTGAATACCTTTCTGCGATTGAAGAAGGTAAATACGTTATCGCACAGGCGAACTCAAATCTTGATGAAGAGTTCCGTTTCACCGATGCGTTTGTTACCTGTCGTGGTGAACATGGTGAATCAGGTCTTTATAAACCTGAAGAAATTCACTATATGGACGTTTCTACCCAACAAGTGGTTTCTGTGGCGGCAGCTTTGATTCCATTCTTAGAGCATGACGATGCGAACCGTGCCTTGATGGGTGCGAACATGCAACGTCAAGCAGTACCAACATTACGCGCAGACAAACCATTGGTCGGTACTGGTATTGAGAAAGCGGTAGCGCTTGACTCCGGTGTTGCGGTTGTTGCAAAACGCGGTGGTACGATTCAATACGTGGACGCTTCCCGTATCGTGGTGAAAGTCAATGAAGACGAAACCGTTGCGGGCGAAGCCGGTATTGATATTTATAACTTAATCAAATATACCCGTTCTAACCAAAACACCTGTATTAACCAAATTCCTTGTGTGGAATTAGGTGAGCCGGTTGAGCGTGGTGAAATTTTGGCGGATGGTCCTTCTACCGATTTAGGTGAGTTAGCACTCGGTCAAAATATTCGCGTGGCGTTCATGCCGTGGAACGGTTATAACTTCGAAGACTCCATGTTAGTTTCCGAACGTGTGGTACAACAAGATCGTTTCACTACTATTCACATTCAAGAGCTTTCTTGTGTGGCGCGTGATACCAAATTAGGTGTGGAAGAAATTACCGCAGATATTCCTAACGTCGGTGAAGCTGCATTAAGCAAATTGGACGAATCCGGTATCGTGTATATCGGTGCAGAAGTGAAGGGCGGCGATATTCTGGTCGGTAAAGTGACACCAAAAGGTGAAACCCAATTAACCCCGGAAGAAAAATTATTACGCGCGATCTTCGGTGAAAAAGCGTCTGATGTGAAAGACTCTTCTTTACGCGTACCAAACAGCGTTTCCGGTACCGTTATCGACGTACAAGTGTTTACCCGCGATGGCGTAGAAAAAGACAAACGTGCGTTAGAAATCGAAGAAATGCAGTTAAAACAAGCGAAAAAAGACTTGAGCGAAGAGTTTGAGATCTTGGAAGCCGGCTTGTTTATGCGTGTCCGCAACCTATTGTTATCCGGTGGTTTCGATGCGAAATCCTTAGATAAATTAGACCGCACTAAATGGTTGGAACAAACCTTAGATAACGAGGAAAAACAACACCAATTAGAGCAATTAGCGGAACAACACGAAGAATTACGCAAAGAATTTGAACGTAAATTAGAAGTTCAACGCAACAAGATTATCCAAGGCGACGATTTGGCACCGGGCGTGTTAAAAGTCGTTAAAGTGTACTTGGCAGTGAAACGTCAAATTCAACCGGGTGATAAAATGGCGGGTCGTCACGGTAATAAAGGGGTTATCTCAAAAATTAACCCTGTGGAAGACATGCCATACGATGAAAACGGTCAACCTGTTGAAATCGTATTGAACCCGCTGGGCGTTCCGTCCCGTATGAATATCGGTCAAATCTTAGAAACTCACTTAGGTTTGGCGGCAAAAGGTATCGGTGATCAAATTAACGCGATGATTAAACAACAACAATCTATCGCGAAATTGCGTGAATACATGCAAAAAGCCTATGACCTTGGCGGCGGTTCACAAAAAGTGGATCTCAGCACCTTTACTGACGAAGAAGTGATGCGTTTAGCGCAAAACTTGCGTAAAGGCTTGCCGATTGCGACACCGGTATTCGACGGTGCCCATGAAAAAGAAATTAAAGGCTTATTAGAGCTTGGTGGTTTACCGACTTCCGGTCAAATTACCCTTTATGATGGTCGTACAGGTGAGAAATTCGAGCGTCCGGTAACAGTAGGTTACATGTATATGCTCAAATTGAACCACTTGGTTGATGACAAAATGCACGCGCGTTCAACCGGTTCTTATAGTCTTGTTACTCAACAACCGTTGGGTGGTAAGGCGCAATTCGGTGGTCAACGTTTCGGTGAGATGGAGGTATGGGCACTTGAAGCTTATGGTGCGGCTTATACCTTACAAGAAATGTTAACTGTGAAATCCGATGATGTGAACGGTCGTACGAAGATGTATAAAAACATCGTCAGCGGCAACCAACAAATGGATCCGGGCACACCGGAATCTTTCAACGTAATCATGAAAGAAATCCGTTCACTTGGTATCAACATCGACTTGGACGAAGAATAAGTCAGGGTATTGACCCCTATTGAGCCCAAGTGCGGTCGATTTTAAAAACGTTTTGAAAAACGACCGCACTTGAATAAGTTTAACTCCGACAGGAGCAAATCTGTGAAAGACTTAGTTAAGTTTTTAAAAGCACAATCAAAAACCGCTGAAGATTTTGATGTGATTAAAATCGGTTTAGCCTCACCTGACATGATCCGTTCTTGGTCATACGGTGAAGTTAAAAAACCTGAAACAATCAACTATCGTACCTTTAAACCGGAACGTGACGGTCTTTTCTGTGCCCGTATTTTCGGACCGGTAAAAGATTACGAATGTTTGTGCGGTAAGTACAAACGCTTAAAACACCGCGGTGTGATTTGTGAAAAATGTGGCGTTGAAGTCACCCAAACCAAAGTTCGTCGTGAACGTATGGGGCATATCGAATTGGCTTCACCGGTAGCGCACATTTGGTTCTTAAAATCCCTGCCGTCCCGTATCGGTTTATTGTTAGACATGCCGTTGCGTGATATTGAACGCGTGCTTTATTTTGAATCTTACATTGTGATCGAACCGGGTATGACCGATCTTGAGCGAGGTCAGTTGTTAACCGAAGAACAATATCTTGATGCCGAAGACCGTTGGCAAGATGAATTCGAAGCCAAAATGGGGGCGGAAGCTATTCAAGCCTTATTGCGCGGTATCGATTTGGAAGCGGAATGCGAAAATTTACGCGAAGAATTACAAGAAACCAATTCCGAAACCAAACGTAAGAAAATCACTAAACGCTTAAAATTATTAGAAGCCTTCTTACAATCCGGCAACAAACCGGAATGGATGGTGATGACCGTATTACCGGTACTTCCACCGGATTTACGTCCGTTAGTGCCGTTAGATGGCGGTCGTTTTGCGACTTCCGACTTGAATGATTTATATCGTCGTGTCATCAACCGTAACAACCGTTTAAAACGTCTATTAGATTTAATCGCACCGGATATTATCGTGCGTAACGAAAAACGGATGTTACAAGAATCTGTTGATGCGTTGTTAGATAACGGTCGTCGCGGTCGTGCAATTACAGGTTCTAACCGTCGTCCGTTAAAATCATTGGCGGATATGATCAAAGGTAAACAAGGGCGTTTCCGTCAAAACTTGTTGGGTAAACGTGTTGACTACTCTGGTCGTTCTGTAATTACCGTAGGTCCATACTTGCACTTACATCAATGCGGTTTGCCGAAGAAAATGGCATTGGAATTATTCCGTCCGTTTATCTATGCAAAATTAGAAAGCCGTGGTTATGCAACCACGATTAAAGCCGCGAAGAAAATGGTGGAGCGTGAAGACGCGATTGTTTGGGATATCTTGGCTGAAGTTATCCGCGAACACCCAATTTTGTTAAACCGTGCGCCAACATTGCACCGTTTGGGTATTCAAGCCTTTGAACCGATCTTAATCGAAGGTAAAGCGATTCAGTTACATCCACTTGTTTGTGCGGCGTTTAATGCGGACTTCGACGGTGACCAAATGGCGGTACACGTACCGTTAACGTTGGAAGCGCAATTAGAAGCGCGTGCGTTAATGATGTCCACCAACAACATTCTTTCTCCGGCAAACGGCGATCCGATTATCGTTCCATCACAAGACGTGGTGTTGGGTCTTTACTACATGACCCGTGAAAAAGTGAACGGTAAAGGTGAAGGCATGTTATTGCAAGACCCACGCGAAGCAGAAAAAGCCTATCGTACCGGTCAAGCAGAATTACATTCTCGTGTGAAAGTTCGTATTACCGAGTATGTGAAAAACGAAGCCGGTGAGTTTGAATCAAAAACCACATTAACAGATACGACTATCGGTCGTGCCATTTTATGGATGATCGCGCCGAAAGGAATGCCGTTTAGCTTGTTTAACCAAACCCTTGGCAAAAAGGCGATTTCTAAGTTAATTAACGAAAGCTATCGTCGTTTAGGCTTGAAAGCCAGTGTGATGTTTGCTGACCAAATCATGTACACCGGTTTTGCTTATGCGGCACGTTCCGGTTCTTCCGTTGGTATTGACGATATGGTGATTCCGGCGAAGAAATACGAAATTATTTCTGCCGCGGAAGAAGAAGTGGCTGAAATTCAGGAACAATTCCAATCCGGTCTTGTGACTGCAGGCGAACGCTATAACAAAGTGATCGATATTTGGGCGGCAGCCAACGAACGTGTTGCTAAAGCCATGATGGAAAACCTTTCTACGGAAGAAGTCATTAACCGTGAAGGTAAACCGGAAAAACAAGCGTCCTTCAACAGCATTTTTATGATGGCGGATTCCGGTGCGCGTGGTTCTGCAGCACAGATTCGTCAGTTAGCGGGTATGCGTGGCTTGATGGCACGTCCGGACGGTTCCATTATCGAAACGCCAATTACCGCGAACTTCCGTGAAGGTTTGAACGTTTTACAATACTTTATTTCTACCCACGGTGCGCGTAAAGGTTTGGCGGATACTGCGTTGAAAACAGCGAACTCCGGTTACTTAACCCGTCGTTTGGTTGACGTCGCACAAGACCTCGTTATCGTAGAAGATGACTGTGGTACACACGAAGGTATCGTGATGACCCCGTTAATTGAGGGGGGCGATGAAAAAGTGCCTCTACGCGAACAAGTTTTAGGTCGTGTTGCGGCAGAAGACATCTTAAAACCAGGTACAGAAGAAGTATTAATTCCACGCAATACCTTATTAGATGAAAAATTGTGTGACGTATTAGACGAAAATTCTGTGGACAGCGTGAAGGTACGTTCTGTTGTAACCTGTAATACCGACTTTGGTGTGTGTGCGAAATGTTACGGTCGTGATTTAGCGCGCGGTCACTTGATTAACCAAGGTGAAGCCGTGGGCGTTATTGCGGCACAATCTATCGGTGAGCCGGGTACACAGTTAACCATGCGTACGTTCCACATTGGTGGTGCGGCATCTGCAGCAGCCAAAGAGTCTAGCGTACAAGTGAAAAACAACGGTACATTGCGTTTAGCCAATGCGAAATTCGTTACAAATAACGAAGGTAAATTGGTGCTAACCTCTCGTAATACCGAATTAACCGTTGTGGATACCTTCGGTCGTACCAAAGAGCACTATAAAGTGCCTTACGGTGCGATTCTAAACAAAGGCGATCACCAAGAGGTGAATGCCGGTGAAACTATCGCCAACTGGGATCCGCATACTATGCCGGTTATCTCTGAAGTGAGCGGTTTTGTAAAATTCGTAGATATCGTGGATGGTTTAACTGTTACCCGTCAAACCGACGAATTAACCGGTCTTTCTTCTATCGTGGTGCAAGACGTGGGTGAGCGTGCAACAGCAGGTAAAGACTTGCGTCCGGCAATCAAACTGGTAGATGACAAAGGCAACGATGTTGTTGTTCCGGGTACTGACGTAGTGGCGCAATACTTCTTACCAAGTAAAGCTATCGTGACCTTAGATGACGGCGCAGAAGTGCATATCGGTGATCCGTTAGCGCGTATTCCGCAAGAATCCGTGGGAACGAAAGATATTACCGGTGGTCTTCCACGCGTGGCAGACTTGTTTGAAGCGCGTAAGCCGAAAGAGCCTGCGATTTTGGCGGAAATCTCCGGTATCGTGTCCTTCGGTAAAGAAACCAAAGGTAAACGCCGCTTGTTGATTACTCCGGCAGAAGGTGAAGTGTACGAAGAAATGATTCCAAAATGGCGTCAATTGAACGTATTCGAAGGTGAAATGGTTGAACGCGGTGATTTAATCTCCGATGGTGCGGAAACACCACATGACATCTTACGTTTACGCGGTGTACACGCGGTAACCGAATATATCGTGAATGAAGTCCAAGAAGTTTACCGCTTACAAGGGGTAAAAATTAACGATAAACACATCGAAGTGATCGTACGCCAAATGTTGCGTAAAGCGATTGTTACCAAAGCTTACGACTCCGAATTCCTTGAAGGGGAACAAGTGGAAGTGGCACGCGTGAAAATCGTTAACCGTAAACGTGAAGCGGAAGGCAAACCGCCGGTGGAATTTGAACGCGAATTATTGGGTATTACCAAAGCGTCCTTGGCCACCGAGTCCTTCATCTCTGCGGCCTCCTTCCAAGAAACCACTCGTGTGTTAACGGAAGCTGCAGTGGCAGGTAAACGCGATGAATTACGCGGCTTGAAAGAAAACGTCATCGTAGGTCGTTTGATCCCGGCGGGTACCGGTTTTGCGTATCACCAAAATCGTCATAAAAACGCGTCAGTTATCGCAGATGAAGAGGTGCCGGTAAGACTATCGGCGATGGATGAAGAAGAGATCGCTTCTGAATTCGTCATGACCTCTGAGGATGCCGAGGCCAGTTTAGCTGAAATGTTAAATATGGTAGAAGAAGACGATCACGCAGAATAATATTTCTGCAAGAAGAAACCCGAGCTAAGTCTCGGGTTTTTTTATGGGGATCATTCGCTAAATGAACAAATACCTTTTATAATGACCGCACTTTTTTCTTCTCGGAACCACAAAGTGCGGTAGAAAATGGACGTATTTTCTGCGTATTGCAACAGGTGTTAAAAATGAAACTAATTGAGCCTGACAAACAGGGCTTTTGGCTCTTTACGCAAGCGTCATCGATTCATTGGGTGGATGGCAAACTTCCTTTTGGTCGTGCTGATGAGTTAGGATTAACCGGACTTCACGCCATGCGTATTGGCGAGTGGGCAGGACAACCACTGTATTTGGTGGAATCCCAAACGGATGATGGGCGTGCGTATTTTTCCTTGCGTGATCAGCTATCATTGCCGTTGGAACAATTTAATTTGCTCAGCCGTGGTGTGGAGCTCAATCATTTTTACCAAACGCATCAATTTTGCGGCAAGTGCGGTGGAAAAACGGAACAAATGTCGGATGAATGGGCAGTACAATGCCAAGCTTGCGGCTTTCGGACTTATCCTGTCATTTGCCCATCAATTATTGTTGCCGTTCGGCGTGGTTCACAAATTTTGTTAGCCAATCATAGTCGCCATAAAGGCGGTATGTACACAACGCTGGCAGGCTTTGTGGAAGTGGGGGAAACCTTTGAGGAAGCCGTGCGGCGAGAAGTTTACGAAGAAACCCATATTCATGTGCAAAATTTGCGCTACTTTGGTAGCCAACCTTGGGCATTTCCCAATTCGCAAATGGTCGGGTTTTTAGCCGATTACGCCGGCGGTGAGATTCAAATTCAGCCGGAAGAAATTCATGACGCGCAATGGTTTGCTTATGACCAGCCGTTGCCTGAGCTGCCACCCCATGGCACGATTGCGCGCAAACTTATTGAAGCGACACTGGCATTGTGTCAACAACATCATAATAACGAGAGATTTTATGACCACATTAAAAAATGACCGCTATTTAAGAGCCCTTTTACGTCAACCTGTGGATATGACGCCGATTTGGATGATGCGCCAAGCCGGGCGGTATTTGCCGGAATACAAAGCCACTCGTGCGCAAGCCGGTGATTTTATGTCCTTGTGTCGCAATGCAGATTTAGCCTGTGAAGTGACATTACAACCGTTGCGCCGTTATGCATTAGATGCGGCAATTTTATTTTCCGATATTTTAACGATTCCCGATGCCATGGGGCTTGGCTTAAGTTTTGGCGCCGGTGAAGGGCCGAAATTTGAACGGGTTATTGACAGCAAAAGTGCGGTGGAAAATTTACCTATTCCGGATCCGGAGCAGGAGCTGCAATATGTGATGAATGCGGTGCGCACGATTCGCCGTGAACTCAATGGTGAAGTGCCTCTTATCGGCTTTTCCGGGAGTCCGTGGACATTGGCTACTTACATGGTGGAAGGCGGTTCTTCTAAAGCCTTTACGAAAATTAAAAAAATGCTGTATAGCGAACCGCACTTATTACACGCCTTGTTAGATAAACTGGCAGACAGTGTAATTCTTTACTTAAATGCGCAAATTAAAGCCGGTGCGCAGGCGGTTATGGTGTTTGATACGTGGGGCGGCGTGTTGGCGCATCGTGAGTATCCGGAGTTTTCTTTGCGTTATATGCACAAAATCGTGGACGGTTTGATTCGTGAACATGAAGGACGCCGTGTGCCGGTTACCTTATTTACCAAAGGTGGCGGATTGTGGTTAGAAGCCATGGCTGACACAGGCTGTGATGCCGTGGGATTAGATTGGACGGTGGATATTGCGGAGGCACGTCGTCGCGTTGGGCATAAAGTGGCATTGCAAGGCAACATGGATCCGAGTGTACTCTATGCGCCAGCCGGTCGAATTGAAGAGGAAGTGCGGTCGATTTTGGCGGCGTTTGGTGAAGGGAGCGGCCATGTATTTAACCTTGGGCATGGCATTCATCAGGACGTGCCGGAAGAAAGCCCGAAAGTGTTGGTGGATGCGGTACACCAGCTATCCAAGCCTTATCATCTCTAAAGTGCGGTAAAAATAATATGCGAAATCCGATTCATAAACGTTTAGAAAATCTCGCCACTTGGCAGCATTTAACTTTTATGGCGTGCCTATGCGAACGAATGTATCCCAACTACCATTTATTCTGCCAAATCATAGAACAGCCACAAAACGCTAAGGTGTATCACAATATTTTGAATTTAGTGTGGGAATATTTAACGGTTAAAGAGGTCAACATTAATTTTGAAAATCAGTTAGAAAAACTGGAAAACATTATTCCGGATGTGAATGACTATGATTTTTACGGTGTTGTGCCGGCATTAGATGCTTGTGAAGGGCTAGCGGAAGTGTTGCATACCATCATTGCCGGCGCGTCATTGGAGCAAGCGGTGAAAGTAAGTCAACTGTCATTGGGAACGGTGGCGAGTTATTTAGAAACGGAATATGATCGCACCTTATCCGAGGTGGAACTGAAGGAATCGGATTTAATCCAGCAAGAATTAGATGTGCAATGGCAACTGTATCGCGCATTAAAAGAGGCGAAAAGGCATGATGTTGAACTGATTTCTGATTTAAAAAATGCGTTGCGTGAAGAGGCGGTTTCGAATATTTGTATAAAAATAGAACAGTAATGTGATATTTTCCACAAAAATCATAATTCATGCTTTGCTTTCGGTGCAACTTAGATTAAGCTTTGCCTGCACTGATTATAGTGAGCTCAGTTTATTGAATGAGTAATGATAATATTATTTATTTCACCACTGTAAATTTAAAAAAATAGAAGGTACTAATCTATGAACAAAACAGATTTAATTGATGCTATTGCAAGCGCAGCCGAATTAAATAAAAAACAAGCTAAAGCTGCTTTAGAAGCAACTTTAGATGCAATCACTGAAAGCTTAAAAAAAGGTGATGCCGTACAATTAATCGGTTTCGGCACATTTAAAATCAATGAGCGTAAAGCGCGTACCGGTCGTAACCCACAAACCGGTGCAGAAATTAAAATTGCGGCTTCTAAAGTGCCAGCATTCGTTTCTGGTAAAGCATTAAAAGATGCTGTTAAATAATTAGTTCTGATATTTAATCTTCAAACCCTGTTTATGATAAACAGGGTTTTTTGTTACCTATCTTTTTATTTACATCCTTTCTAAATCGCTATAAACTTTCGAACCGAAATTTAACTGGAACTATTTGGGTTTGGAAATGACTAAACGACACATTCAGCCTCGCAATACCCAACAACGTCGTCACGGCATCATGCAATTATTGCTGGAACGCGGAGAGGTGAGCGTTGATCAGCTTGTTCAGCTGTTTGATACTTCGGAAGTCACGATTCGTAAAGACTTAACGGTGTTAGAGAACAATGGTTTCTTAGTGCGTCGCTACGGTGGCGCGATCTTAATGCCGCAAGAACTCATTGAGGACGAACAGGAAGATTTTCTTTCGGAACGAAAGTTGGCCATTGCTAAACGGGCAGCTGAACGTATTTTAGATCACAACCGTATTATTATTGATAGTGGCACCACCACGGCGGCGTTGATTAAACAGTTGAACAACAAGCAAGGATTGGTGGTGATGACCAATTCTATGTATGTGGCGAATGAACTGCGTTCCCTAGAAAATGAACCCACCTTATTAATGACGGGGGGAACATGGGATAAAGCTTCAGAGTCTTTTCAAGGTAAAGTAGCGGAGCAAGTATTGCGTTCTTATAACTTTGACCAGCTGTTTATCGGTGCTGATGGAATTGATTTTGATCGGGGAACGACCACATTCAACGAATTGGTTGGCTTAAGCCAAGTGATGGCCGATGTGGCGCGCGAAGTGATTGTGATGGTGGAATCTCAAAAGATTGGGCGAAAGATGCCTAACGTTGAATTGGTGTGGCAGCAAATTGATGTATTGATTACCGATAATTTGTTGTCAGAAGACAGTAAAAAACGCATTGAAGCCCATGGCGTAGACGTCATTTGCGCTTAAAAGTGCGGTTATTTTAAATAATATTTTTTTAGCTTATTTCAGGAGAGCAAAAAGTTATGTGTGGAATTGTTGGTGCCGTTGCACAACGTGATGTGGCAGAAATTTTAATTAATGGATTACATCGCCTTGAATACCGTGGTTATGACTCCGCAGGATTGGCGGTAGTCAATTTACAACATGAATTACAACGTGTACGTTGCTTAGGCAAAGTGAAAGCGTTGAATGAGGCAGTGGAAAAATCCCCGCTTATCGGTGGCACCGGCATTGCGCATACCCGTTGGGCAACCCATGGTGCGCCTTCCGAAGATAACGCACACCCCCACGTTTCCGGCAATTTTGCGGTGGTGCATAACGGTATTATCGAAAACTATGAAGAATTACGTGCATTGTTGAAAGCGCGTGGTTATGTGTTTACCTCTCAAACAGATACGGAAGTCATTGCGCATTTGGTCGAATGGGAAATGCGCAGCGCAGGCAGTTTATTGGAAGCTGTGCAGAACGTCGTAAAACAATTAACCGGCGCCTATGGTATGGTCGTGATGGATCGTATGCATCCGGAACATCTCGTGGCAGCGCGTTCCGGCAGTCCATTGGTGATCGGTTTGGGCATCGGTGAAAACTTCCTTGCTTCGGATCAACTTGCTTTGTTAAGCGTTACCCGCCGCTTTATTTTCTTAGAAGAGGGCGACATTGCAGAAATTACTCGCCGTTCCGTGGATATTTACGATCGCGATGGTCATAAAGTCGAGCGTGAGGCGCATGATTCCAATTTAGAAAACGATGCGGCGGAAAAAGGCAAACACCGTCACTTCATGCAAAAAGAAATTTACGAACAACCGACCGCACTTATCAACACGATGGAAGGTCGTGTAACCCACAACAACGTGGTGGTGGAAGCGATCGGTAACGGCGCGAAAGACATTCTCGAAAAAGTGGAACACATTCAAATTGTGGCTTGTGGTACATCTTACAATTCAGGGATGGTGTCTCGTTATTGGTTTGAAAGCGTGGCCGGCGTGAGCTGTGATGTGGAAATTGCCTCTGAATTTCGTTACCGCAAATTTGTCGTACGCCCAAACAGTTTATTGATTACGATTTCCCAATCCGGTGAAACGGCGGATACCCTAGCCGCCTTACGTTTAGCGAAAGAAAAAGGCTATATGGCGGCGATGACGATTTGTAACGTAGCCGGCTCGTCCCTCGTGCGCGAATCGGATCTGGCATTCATGACCCGCGCCGGCGTGGAAATCGGGGTAGCCTCCACCAAAGCCTTTACAACGCAATTAGCCGCATTGTTAATGTTAGTCGTGGCGGTTGGTAAAGCCAAACAGACTCTTTCCACTGAGAAAGAACAGGACATTGTGAAAGCATTGCAATCGCTGCCGGCGGAGATTGAAAAGGCTTTAGCGTTCGATAAACACATTGAAACTTTGGCGGAAGATTTTGCCGAAAAGAACCATGCGTTATTTTTAGGTCGCGGCGAGTTCTACCCCATTGCGATGGAGGCCTCATTAAAGTTAAAAGAAATTTCCTACATTCACGCAGAAGCCTATGCCGCCGGTGAGCTAAAACACGGTCCGTTAGCATTAATCGATGCCGATATGCCGGTGATTGTGGTCGCACCAAACAATGAATTGCTGGAAAAAATCAAATCCAATATAGAAGAAGTGCGCGCCCGTGGCGGTCAATTGTATGTGTTTGCCGATAAAGAGGCCGGTTTTAGTGAAGCGGAAGGCATGAAAATCATCACCATGCCAACGGTAAATGATATTACCGCACCGATTTATTACACCGTGCCGATGCAGCTGTTGGCTTATCACATTGCCTTAATTAAAGGCACCGATGTGGATCAGCCTCGTAACTTAGCGAAAGCGGTTACCGTGGAATAATCTCTCAAAACGCCTGAAATTCTGACCGCACTTTGAATGACAAAATCAAAGTGCGGTCTTTTTTTTTACAAATTTTGCCCATGTAACATACCGTATTGCACGATTAAAATAACGTCATGTAGCGTGCAACGTGTTGTACGAACAAGGCAAAATTGCCCAGATAATGTAGCGTGCAACTTGTTGCACGAAAAAAATGGAACTAACCAAACGATGTGCTTAAACGAGCGGTCATTTTTGGGGACGTTTTTACCCATTCACCAAAATGAACGGAAAGGTATTTCGTGCATCAAGATGCACGCTACGAGAATCAAAAACGTGATTGAACCAACGTCGCGTGCAACGTGCTGTACGAACAAGGCGAAATTACCCAGACAATGTAGCGTGCAACTTGTTGCACGAATAAGGCAAAATTACCCAGACAACGTGCGCAAAAGTGCGGTGGAAAAATAAAACGTTTTTAACCTTTCGCCAAAATCCCTTTCAGGAAGCGCGCGGTATGCGAGCCTTCCACTTTAGCGACCTGCTCCGGCGTACCGGTGGCGATAATTTGTCCGCCGCCGCTACCGCCTTCCGGGCCGAGATCCACAATCCAGTCAGCGGTTTTAATCACGTCTAAATTGTGCTCAATGACCACGATGGTATTACCCTGATCGCGCAAACGGTGCAACACAGAAAGTAGCTGTTTGATGTCGGCAAAATGTAGCCCGGTAGTAGGTTCGTCCAAAATATACAGGGTTTTACCCGTATCCCGTTTAGAGAGTTCCGTTGCCAATTTCACTCGTTGCGCTTCTCCACCGGAAAGGGTGGTGGAGGATTGACCTAAGCGAATGTAAGACAAGCCCACGTCCATTAGGGTTTGCAGTTTGCGCGCAATCATCGGAACTGCATCGAAAAATTCGCGCGCTTCTTCCACGGTCATATCCAACACTTGATGAATGGTTTTGCCTTTGTAGCGAATTTCTAAGGTTTCGCGGTTGTAGCGTTTACCCTTACATTGGTCGCAAGGCACATACACATCCGGCAGGAAGTGCATTTCCACTTTGATCACGCCGTCGCCCTGACAGGCTTCGCAACGTCCACCGCGTACGTTAAAACTGAAACGTCCAGGGTTGTAGCCGCGTGCTCGGGCTTCCGGTACGCCGGCGAACAGCTCACGAATCGGGGTAAACACGCCGGTGTAGGTTGCCGGGTTAGAGCGCGGTGTACGGCCAATCGGGCTTTGGTCAATATCGATAACTTTGTCGAAAAACTCCAAACCTTCGATAGATTTATACGGCGCTGCTTCTGCATTTTCCGCGCGGTTTAATGCGTTTTGAGCAATCGGAAACAAGGTATCGTTAATCAACGTGGATTTGCCTGAACCAGAGACGCCGGTGATACAGGTAAACAAACCGACCGGAATCTCTAAGTTGACGTTTTTCAGGTTATTGCCTGATGCGCCAAACAACTTGAGCATTTTTTTCTTATCAAGTGCGGTACGTTTTTTCGGTATTTCGATTTTTTCTACGCCGGATAAGAATTTGCCTGTAAGAGAGTTTGGATTTTGCATGATTTGTTGTGCCGTGCCTTCGGCAATGACATTACCACCATGCACACCTGCGCCCGGGCCGATGTCGATAATGTGGTCGGCGCTTAAAATCGCATCTTCATCGTGTTCCACCACAATCACAGTATTGCCGAGATTTCGTAAGTGAATCAAGGTATTGAGCAAGCGTTCATTATCCCGTTGATGCAAGCCGATGGACGGTTCATCCAATACGTACATCACACCGACTAAGCCCGCACCAATTTGGCTGGCAAGACGAATGCGTTGCGCTTCACCGCCTGAAAGGGTTTCGGCGGAGCGGGAAAGGGAAAGATAATTCAAGCCCACATTCACCAAAAATTGTAACCGCTCTTTAATTTCTTTCAGAATCTTCTCGGCGATTTGTGCTTTTTGCCCACTCAGCTGTAGCTCTCCAAAAAAGCTCAAGGCTTCCCCGATGCTTTTCTCCGAGACATCAGGCAGATTGGTTTGCTCAATATAAACGTTACGCGCCTCGGGACGCAGACGCGAACCGCCACAATCAGCACAAGGGCGATTGCTGATGTGTTTGGCAAGTTCTTCCCGCACTGACATGGATTCCGTTTCTTTATAACGGCGCGCCATGTTGTTCAAAATGCCTTCGAATACATGGTGGCGCAACACCACATCGCCGCGATCGTTCATGTATTGGAATTCGATTTCTTCCTTGCCGGAACCGTGCAAAATAATCTGTTGGATTTTTTTTGGCAGTTCTTCAAAAGGCGTTTCAATATCGAAATGGTAGTGTTTCGCTAGGGACGTGAGCATTTGGTAATAATAGAAATTACGTCGATCCCAGCCTTTAATAGCGCCATTGGCAAGGGAAATACTCGGATTTTGCACCACGCGTTTTTCATCGAAATATTGTTGTACGCCCAAACCGTCACAAGTTGGGCACGCACCGGCGGGGTTATTAAAGGAGAATAGACGAGGTTCCAGTTCCGGTACGGAATAGCCGCAGTGCGGACAGGCAAAGTTGGCAGAAAACACCAGTTCTTCCGCTTTCGGATCGTCCATATACGCGACGACCGCCGTGCCGCCGGAAAGCTCGAGCGTGGTTTCAAAGGATTCCGCCAATCTTGTGGCTAAATCCGACCGCACTTTAAAGCGATCCACCACCACTTCGATAGTGTGTTTTTTCTGTAATTCCAGTTTTGGTGGATCGGATAAATCGCAAATCTCACCATCAATACGGGCGCGAATGTAACCTTGCGCGGCGATTTGTTGTAATAATTTAACGTGTTCACCTTTGCGCTCTTTTACCACCGGCGCCAACAACATCATTTTGCTTTCTTCAGGCAGGGAAAGCACTTTATCCACCATTTGGCTGATGGTTTGTGCCGTGAGCGGGACATTGTGATGAGGACAGCGCGGCTCGCCCACGCGGGCAAACAACAAACGCAGGTAATCGTGAATTTCGGTAATGGTACCCACCGTTGAACGAGGGTTGTGCGAGGTGGATTTTTGCTCAATAGAAATGGCT
Organism: Aggregatibacter sp. 2125159857; assembly: GCF_017798005.1. Lineage (NCBI taxonomy): Bacteria > Pseudomonadati > Pseudomonadota > Gammaproteobacteria > Pasteurellales > Pasteurellaceae > Aggregatibacter > Aggregatibacter sp. 2125159857. Next base: position 166,495 of record NZ_CP072548.1, on the reverse strand, counting down.
GGTGAAAGCCCTTCAATATGGTCCACATCCGGTTTTTCCATTAACGAGAGGAACTGCCGCGCATAGGCGGACAAGGATTCCACATAACGGCGTTGCCCTTCCGCATACAGCGTGTCAAACGCCAAAGAAGATTTGCCTGAGCCAGATAAACCGGTAATGACAATTAATTTATCACGGGGAATGGTTAAGTTAATATTTTTCAGATTGTGGGTTCGCGCCCCACGAATGTCGATGGTATCCATAATAGATTTTATAAATGAAAGAAGTGTAAATATGCGACAATTATCGCATATTCCTAAATAACTGTGCAAATATCCAGTTAATTTTCTTGAAAGCGTGGATTTATCCCGAATTTTCAGGCAGAATAGAGCAAATTTTTTTACAGCAAAATTGAATAAAGAAGAGGATATTATGGCTGGAGTAAATAAAGTCATTATTGTTGGTAACTTAGGTAACGATCCTGAAATTCGTACCATGCCGAACGGCGAAGCGGTTGCCAACATTACCGTTGCCACCAGTGAAAGCTGGAATGATAAAAACACCGGCGAACGTCGTGAAGTGACCGAATGGCACCGCATTGTGTTCTATCGTCGTCAGGCGGAAGTGGCGGGCGAATACCTGCGCAAAGGCTCTAAAGTTTATGTTGAAGGGCGTTTAAGAACCCGCAAATGGCAAGATCAAAATGGCCAAGATCGCTACACCACAGAAATTCAAGGCGATGTTTTACAAATGTTAGACAGCCGCTCTGATCGTCAATCTGGCGGCTACGCGCCGGCAGCACAGCCAAGCTACCCAAGCCAAGCACCAAGCGCGCCAACTGCACCACGTGCCACCCCGGCAAGCAAACCGGCAGCCGAACCGCCGATGGATAATTTTGATGATGATATTCCGTTCTAAAGAGTAAAATAAACAATCAAAAGGGTCTGATGTTATTTCAGACCCTTTATCATTTTTGTGGCATAAAGTCGGTGTATTTTTAGCGCAAAAGTGCGGTCATTTTTCTGTGCGTTTTTCCAACTTAAATATCGAAAATTTTGACCGCAGTTTTTTATCGTAATAAGAAAATAGCGCATTTTAGGACGCAATTACGCAATCACCGGATACTGCGACATTTCCAACGTAAGAGGGTTTTGGTAAGGCGTTTGCTCATTGATTAATCCTTAGAAAAATTGGCACAAGTGTGGACGCTTGCGCCATCGGGGATGGGTACAAGTTAGTGATGAAAAAATTTATAATGCACAAGTTATTTTTTTAGAGGAAGCATCAATGAGAGCATTAGCAGCTAATTTGCTTAAATTTTTGAGAAAATCATCCCAGTTCATCATTCCTATCTATCAACGGAACTATTCTTGGACAGACAAACAGTGTACCCAACTGTGGGATGATATTATGCGGACAGGGACTGATGGACGTATTCACGCACACTTCATCGGTTCTATCGTTTATGTTGAGCGCGCACTATCCACCGTAAGCAGTCAGGAATCCTTACTAGTAATTGACGGGCAGCAGCGTTTAACTACTTGCACCCTACTCATTGCAGCATTGGCTGAGTTTTTTGAGCAATATAATATCCCTGAATTGTTAAATAGTTTTTCCGCTAAAAAACTGCATAACTATTACTTAACCAATCCTGAGGAAGAAGGCGAAAGACACTTTAAATTGATTTTGTCTGAAACTGATAAAGATACCCTTCTTGCCATATTGAAAAATACGCCACAACCAGAACGATTCAGCAGTAGAATTCAAGAAAATTACGAACAATTCCAAAAACTGATTCAGGAAAATCAAGACAAATTGGAACAAATTTGCCGAGGTTTAGATAAATTGGTTATTGTGGAAGTCGCGCTTGATCGAACGCAAGACAATCCACAACTGATTTTTGAAAGTATGAATTCAACAGGTTTGGAGCTTAGTCAAGCAGACTTAATCCGTAACTATATTCTGATGGGATTAGAACCAGACCTACAAGCCGAACTATATCGCGATTATTGGCGTAAAATGGAACAACTTTTCGGGCAAGAAGCATATAGTCAATATTTTGATGATTTTATGCGTCATTATTTGACTGCGAAAACAGGAAATATTCCGAATATCCGTCAGGTTTACAGTGAATTTAAACTTTTTGCTCATACCCATTTTTCCAATAATGTAAAAGAGCTGGTTGCCGATATTTATACTTATGCAGGTTACTATTGTGCCTTTGCTTTAAACAAAGAAACCAATCCGGCTTTAAAAGAAACATTTACCGACTTGCGTGAATTGAAAGTCGATGTTGCCTATCCATTTTTATTAGATGCCTACCATACTTACAAACAGGAAGGTTTAAGTACTGACGAAATGTGCCAAATTGTGCGTTTAGTGGAAAGCTATGTTTTCCGCCGCGCGGTATGTAATATCCCTACTAACTCGCTTAATAAAACCTTTGCTTCACTTGCCAGAAATCTGGATAAAACAAATTATGTGGAAAGTTTGCAAGCCGAACTGCTCATTCTTCCATCTTACCGCCGCTTTCCATCTGATGAAGAATTTTTGCGTGAAATTAAAATTCGTGATTCCTACAATTTTGCCCGCCGGATTTACCTGCTACGCAAGCTTGAAAATTACGGACGTAAAGAAAAAGTCAATGTCAATGAGTACACTATTGAACATATCATGCCGCAAAACCCGAATTTATCTGACGAATGGCAGGCAGATTTAGGAAGTGATTGGCAGAAAGTTCAACAGACTTATTTGCATACATTGGGAAATTTAACCTTAACCGCCTATAACAGCGAATACAGCGATCGTCCCTATGTTTACAAACGAGACCAAGTAAAAGATGGAGACGGTAACGCTATCGGTTTGTCATCTAGTCCATTAAACTTAAATAAAAATTTGCCAAAGGAATATTGGAATGAAGAACAAATTAATCTGCGTGCAGAGCGATTATCCGTTTTAGCAGCCAAAATTTGGTCTATTCCTTATTTAACACAAGAACGACTTTCTCATTATCAACCCCAAAAGAACACTGAAACGACATACAATATTACAGACCATCCACACCTGATGCTGAATGCGGCAATGCACACTTTATTCTAAACATTACGGCAACAAATTCTGGCATTTGACGAATGTGTCAGCGAGGAGTTTTTAAAATTGTATGTCGCCTATAAAGCAGAAACCAATTTTGTGGATATTATCCCGCAGGCTAAACGATTACGTTTAGTTTTAAATATGCGATTTGCCGATATTCAAGACCCACGCGGGCTGTGTCGAGATATTACAAATTTAGGGAAATGGGGTAATGGAGATGTTGAAGTCCTCTTAGATAATTTTGATGATTTGACTTATGTTATGGGGCTGATTCGACAATCTTTTGATTATCAAATGATAAAAGATTAACTCCTATTTTTAAAAGGCCGTCTGAGGCCTTGTTTGGCTTTTCAAACGACCTTTGTTCACCTCTACGATGGCGCAAGCGTCCACGCTTGTGCCTATCAACTAAAAGTGCGGTCACAAAATCCAAAGGATTTTGAACATTGGTTCTCCCAACGTTTATGGGTAAAATTCGCAATGTTTTTATTAAATAGCACAAGCGTGGACACTTGCGCCATCAGGGGGTGCTATTTTGTGAGGTCATTTTAGCTTTGTGCAGCAGCCACATAATTTCGAGACATCGAGCCGCACTTTTATATCTTATTTAATGACGGTAATTTTCCATTTAGCATCATCGATTTGTTCAAAATCAGTTACTTCGTAACCCTCTTCTGCCGCCCATGCAGGAATGGCTTCTGTGGCTTGTGTGCAGTCAAATTCAATTTCTAACCCATCGCCCTTATTGAGTTTCACCATGGCTTCTTTGGCTTCAATCAATGGGAAAGGGCAAACTAAACCGAGTGTAGGTAATTTAACAATCATTTTTATCTCCTAAAATTAAGCTGTGACGGTTTTTAATCGTTGCGGTCGGATAATGGTAAAGTAAGCGGCAACCCAAGTGCCAAGCACCATTAGTGGCAAAGAAACCCAGCCTTGCCATGAGAAGAAAGCGGTTTCAACTAAGCCATTACCAATAGAGCAACCGCCTGCAAGGCTTGCACCTATGCCCATAAAAATCCCGCCTAGTGCGCTACGCAAAATGGTCGTGACATCAGGAACGCGAACGCGAAATTCATTGCTTCCTTTCGCCCCAATAAATGAACCAATAAAAATCCCTAGGACGAGGAACACACCCCAGTTAATAAATTTGTCATTGCCGGTAACCAAGTATTGCATGATGTTGGCAGAAGGGCCGGTAATACCTAAGCCAAATTCACGTCCTGTTGCTACGCTTAAAGGCCAAGCGAGCAAGGCGATGAATCCCACCAACACGGCAGACACAAAAGGATGCCAGCGTTTTTCAAATAACAAATGGGCTAAGCCTGTTTTTCTTGGTTTAAGCGTCGCTAATTTGGGCGCCGGTTTGCTTAAATGTTTGTACACATAATAACCGGTAATCAAACTAAGTAATGCGACCAACCACCACGGTGAAATGCCGAAGGTATCGTAAATATTGCGTTGTTCGATATTAATATCGCGCAATGCTTTATTAAAATCACCGAGTGGGCCGGTTCTCATCATTGCGCTTAACAGCATATAGGTAAAAAGTGCAATCCAGCTTCCGACTAAACCTTCTGCTGCACGATACCAAGTTCCTGTAGCACAACCGCCAGCCAACACAATGCCGATACCAAATAAAAATGCGCCGATTAATACAGCCAAAAAGGCAAAGTTTTCAGCTGGATCAACATTCAACACACCTATTTCTTTTAATAAAAAGAAACCGACAGATTGCACCGTAATGGCAATAAGTAATGCTACAAACATTTTGTTGTTTTTGGTGACATATAAATCACGAAATGCACCGGTGATACAAAAACGCCCACGTTGCATCACAAAACCAAGCAAAATACCACAAAATAACCCTGTTAAAAGCATAGGATCTCCTAAAGTAAGTAAAAAACGAATGCGGTATTTTTAATGAATTTAGAATATATACGCCAAGAACTTTTAGTTAATTGATATGTGATTTAGAAATAACAATCCGCACATTTACGTGCGGATTGTTATTTTTTTGTAGCATAAAGTCAGTATATTTTTAGCATAAAAGTGCGGTTATTTTCCTAGGTGTTTTATCTTGGTTTGGTCTCTGCTAAAAAATCATAATGCTGATTCATGCGCGCTGCCCAAGTTACTAAATTTGGGGAGATCTTGTTTAAATCTAACCCGATTTGAGTTTGACGTAATGCCCACCAGTCGATAAGACAGACGGCACTTATCGTACCGATATTTAACTGCTCACCAAATTTTGTCAGATACTTTTCCAATTCAATAAAACTACGACAATTACGTTCATTGAGTTGTTCATGCCGTGTCGTCCACCATTCTTCCTGTGGGCGAAGCATGCGTTCAGCAAGCATTGGAATGGTATTTTCTAAAATGCCATCCACCAAAGAATGCGCCTGCAGCACCTGCCAACGTTGTTCTCCTTGTGGAAATAAACATTTACTGTGTCCGATAGAATCGAAATATTCACTGATTAATAAACTACCAAACAGCCATTCTCCGTTATCAAGTTGTAGCGCCGGAATGCGTCCGAGCGGGTTGTCTTGATTATGTGGTGAATTGGGATCGAACGCGGATGTCACGCGTAATAATTCAATTTGTTCGTCCAATTTATGATATTTAAGCACAGCCATCACTTTGCGCACAAAGGGACTTGTGGTGGAATACCAAAGTTTCATGGTGATCTCCTTGTTTATTGCATCTTGGAAGCCTATAAAAGGACAGTTAAATTTTACCGCACTTTTGCTAATGACTTCTCTCTTAGAAAACTAAAACGTTGCGGTGGACACGAAAATTACCTCACTTGATAACTTTGTATCCGCCAGTGTTTTGTAAAATAAAAATCCTTTTAGGCGGATTTAGTGGTCATATTTTATTATGTTTCTGAAACAGTTAAGTTCTTTATTGATCAAACACTTCCCGACTTTTCAATCACCAAAATCCGCGCTTCGCCTTGCGGGTGGGCGACGTGTTCGGTACCGATGCCGGCATAAAAAATATCGCCGGTTTCTAGCAATACGCTTTTGGCTTCGCCGCGCTCTTTGTAGTGCATTTCCACCACGCCGTCCATTACGGCAAAGACTTCCTCGCCATCATTGATATGCCATTTGTAAGGCTCATTTGTCCAATGCAAACGCACGCTGATGCCATTCATTTCGGTGATATCCAAGCCGCCCCATGCACGGGTGGCGGTGAAATTTGCGCTACGGATAATTTTGTGTGACATATTCTCTCCTTCGTTTTAATGTGCTTCGTCCCAGTTTTCGCCCACGCCCACATCCACAATCAGTGGTACCACAAGCTCAGCAGCCGCTTCCATGTGTTGTTTGATGAGATCGCTAAAAAACGCGATTTTTTCTGACCGCACTTCAAACACCAATTCATCGTGCACCTGCATAATCATATGAATATCCGGATTATCACGCGTAATTTCATCTAGCTTAATCATGGCGCGTTTGATGATGTCGGCGGCGGTACCTTGCATTGGCGCGTTAATCGCCACCCTTTCCGCGCCTTTGCGGCGCATGGCGTTGGAGGAATTGATTTCCGGCAAATATAAACGGCGTCCGAATAAGGTTTCTACGTAGCCTTGCGCTTTCGCCTTCTCACGGATGTCGTGCATGAAGGTTTGCACGCCCGGGTAACGTTGGAAATACAAATCCATGTAACGTTGCGCATCCGCGCGGGAAATCCCAAGCTGACGGGAAAGCCCGAAAGAGGACATACCGTAAATCAGCCCGAAGTTAATGGCTTTCGCGTTGCGACGCTGTTCGCTCGTCACCTGTTCCAACGGCAAACCAAAAATCTCCGCCGCGGTGGAACGGTGAATGTCTTTGCCTTGTGCAAACGCGTTAATCAAACCTGCATCGTTGGACAAATGCGCCATAATGCGCAGCTCGATTTGCGAGTAGTCGGCGGCGATAATTTTATAGCCGTCACGGGCAATAAAGGCTTGGCGAATACGGCGGCCTTCCTCGTTACGAATCGGAATATTCTGCAAATTCGGATCACTGGAAGAAAGTCGCCCTGTTGCCGTTACGGCTTGATGATAAGAGGTGTGCACGCGCCCGGTTTGCGGGTTCACCATTTGCGGCAATTTGTCAGTGTAAGTGGATTTCAGTTTGCTCAAACCGCGATGTTCCACCAACACTTTCGGCAATTCGTGGCTGTACGCGAGTTCCTCCAACACGTCTTCATTAGTGGACGGCGCGCCTTTCGGGGTTTTTTGCAACACCGGCAAACCGAGTTTATCGAACAGAATTTCTTGCAACTGTTTCGTGGACGCCAAATTGAACGGTTGTCCCGCCAGTTCGTGCGCCTGCATTTCAAGTGCGGTCAATCTTTCGGTAATTTCGTTGGACTGCAGGAACAGCGCATCAGAATCAATCAGTACACCACAACGCTCCATGCGTGACAATACACCGAGCAAGGGCAATTCGATGGATTGATAGAGTTCTACCAAACTGGATTGCGACTGAAGTTTTTCCCACAACACTTGTTGCAATTTCATGGTCACGTCGGCATCTTCCGCCGCGTATTCGCCCGCTTGTTCCAGCGGGATTTGGTTGAATGTCAGCTGATTTTTCCCTTTGCCGGCAATGTCTTCAAAGCCGATAGTTTGGTGTCCGAGATAGCGTTTCGCTAAGTCGTCCATGTTGTGCCGACCGGTGCTATCCAAGGTGTAAGAAAGCAACATGGTATCGAATTCAATGCCCTGCAGTGCAATGCCGTTGCGGGCGAAAATGGTCATATCAAACTTGAGATTCTGCCCGACTTTACCGATATTCGGGTTCTCTAAAATGGGTTTGAGAGCGGCAAGTGCGGTGCTTTTTTCGAGCGTTTTTGGCGCACCGAGATAATCCAAATGCAACGGTAAATACGCCGCTTCGCCATTTTCTAACGCAAAAGACACGCCGACCAAATTGGCGGACATATAATCCAGCCCGTCGGTTTCCGTATCTACCGCGATCAGTTCCTCGGCACTTAATTTTTCCACCCAACGGGCTAAATCCGCTTCAGTCAGAATGTTTTCATAGCGGCTACGATCGATGTTAAATTTAACGGCATTTTCAACCGCACTTTCATCGGTTTTGACTGCCGGCGTCGCTTGATAGTGATTAATTTTCACTGAATGCGTCGGTTGCGTTACAGAATTGGTGCCGTTCATCACCTCGCCTAGCCAGCGTTTGAATTCATACCGCCCGAAATATTCGATTAAGGCGTCATTGTTGCTGTCACCTAGGGCAAGTTCTTGCGGGGAAAATGCCAATGCCACGTCGGTTTTGATGGTTGCCAACGCGTAGGACAAATCTGCCATGTCTTTTTCAGCAAGCAATTTTTCACCGAGTTTCTTCGCACCACGAATCGGCAGTTCGGCGACTTTATCCAGATTGGCATAAATTTGTGCCATGCTACCGATTCCCTGCAAAAGCCCTAATGCGGTTTTTTCGCCAATACCGGACACACCGGGAATGTTGTCGGAGCTATCGCCCATCAATGCCAGGTAATCAATAATTAACTCCGGTGGAATGCCGTATTTTTCAATCACGCCATCACAATCCAGTAGGCTGTTGTTCATGGTATTAATCAACATAATGTTGTCATCCACCAGCTGCGCCATGTCTTTGTCACCGGTACTGATAAGTACCTTCTGCCCGTTTTGCGACGCTTGGCGTGCTAATGTGCCGATCACATCGTCCGCTTCCACACCTTCCACCACCAACAGCGGAATCCCCAATGCGCGGATCATGTCATGCAAGGGCTGGATTTGTTTACGTAGATCATCCGGCATCGGCGGACGATGAGATTTATATTGCTCAAACATTTCATCGCGGAAAGTTTTGCCTTTGGCATCAAACACCACCGCAATGTGGCTTGGCTGCACTTGAGAAATCAGGCTTTTCAACATATTCAGCACACCATACATGGCGCCTGTCGGTTCACCGTTGGAGTTGGTAAGCGGAGGGAAGGCGTGAAAAGCGCGGTATAAATAAGAAGAACCGTCCACGAGGACAAGGGGATTTGCAGCAATTTGAGCCATAATCATCTCATGATGTTGATAAAATGTTGTCGTATTATAGCGAAAATCAGCCAAGGGCGCATGGGGAAATCCCCCAGAAAAAAGGGATTAAAAAACACCTAAAAGCCCCACCGCACTTTGTCTTGTCTGATCGGTGAAATCGCTGATGGATCTTGATCCTGACGGTGAAAATGCCTATACTCAGGTCGTTTTTAACACAATCCAGCAGAGGATCTTATGAAAAAATTCACACTTTTAGCGCTTAGCGCGGCTATCGTATCAACAACGGCAATCGCCTCCGATGTTAATTTCACTGATTTAGGTATTGGGGTTGGCGTGGGTACAACAAAATATGAAGGTGCAAAACGTATTGCCAATATTGATGCTATCGTTGATTACGGTTTCCAACTTGATGAAAATGTCGTGGGTATCGTGGAAGGAAAATTAAAAGCGCATGATTCCAAATTACAAGACAACGCTTATGGCCGATTTGAACAACGAGGACGTTTAGGCGTAGGCTATTTGCTAGGTTATAAAGTTGCACCGTCTATTTTGCCTTATGCGAAACTCAGTGGCGAAGTGGTGAAATTTAAAAAATATGCTCACGATGGCAGCTACAGTGCCAGCGATACGAACTTAGGTTATGGTTTCGGTGCCGGCGTGAAAGCCGCCGTTGTGCCAAACTTTGAACTTGGCGTTGAATATTTACGCACCGGTCATCGCTTTGAAAGCACGAACATTAAAGGCAATACATTCAGCACAAGCGCGACCTATCGTTTCTAATTTGAATGCATTTTAAAGAGATTGCGCCGAAGGAAAACCAACGGCGCAATTTTTTTGCCTGTGCAATCTTACGGAAACCTTGCCCTATCCTTTCCTATTTGGTGTAAAATTCGCCTGCTTATGAAATTTCAACCCCTAAAAACACTGTTTTTTTCGACCGCACTTTTCACCACCAGCGCCTGTGGCACCGTGGTAAAACTGGTGGATCCGACAGAGCCTTATCGCGCTTATGCCGGCACGAAATACGATTTCGAGATGGCAAAGCGCTGGGGCTTACCGATTTTGGATGTGCCATTGTCTTTTCTGTTGGATACGGCACTTTTGCCTTATGTCTGGTCGCAAAGTGAATAATCAATGACTATGAAACTCAATCCGCAACAACAACAAGCCGTGGAATATGTGTCCGGCCCTTGCCTCGTTTTAGCCGGTGCAGGCTCTGGGAAAACGCGCGTCATCATCAACAAAATTGCTCACCTGATTGGTAAGTGCGGTTATCTTCCAAAGCAAATCGCCGCCGTCACTTTCACCAATAAAGCCGCACGTGAAATGAAAGAACGTGTGGCACAGTCCATTGGTAAGGAATCCTCCAAAGGGCTCATTGTGTCCACCTTTCACACCCTCGGGTTTGACATTATTAAGCGTGAATACAAGCACTTAGGTTTTAAAGCGAACATGACGCTGTTTGATGAACATGATCAAATGGCGTTGTTAAAAGAGCTCACTGCTGATCTGTTGCAGGAAGACAAAGAGTTACTACGTACGCTAATTAATCGTATCTCCAACTGGAAAAATGATTTATGTAGCCCGCAACAAGCAATGACATTGGCGCGTGATAAGCAAGAACAAACCTTCGCTCATTGTTACGACCGCTATAACAAACAACTGCGTTCCTACAATGCTTTGGATTTTGATGATTTGATTATGTTACCGACCCTACTGTTCAAACAGAATGCCGAAGTGCGGTCAAAATGGCAAGAGAAAATTCGCTATCTGTTGGTAGATGAATACCAAGACACCAATACCAGCCAATATGAGTTGATTAAGTTGTTGGTAGGTGATCGTGCGCGTTTCACGGTGGTGGGTGACGACGATCAGTCTATTTATTCTTGGCGTGGTGCTCGCCCGCAGAATATGGTGCGGTTACGCGATGATTTTCCGGCGTTACGGGTGATTAAACTGGAACAAAATTACCGTTCCAGCCAACGCATTTTGCATTGCGCCAATATCCTCATTGATAACAACGATCATGTTTTCGACAAAAAACTCTTTTCCAATTTAGGCGAAGGGGAAAAGTTACAAATTATTGAAGCGAAAAATGAAGAACATGAGGCAGAACGTGTCGTGGGCGAACTCATTGCTCACCGTTTTATCGCCAAAACCCATTATCGCGATTATGCCATTTTGTATCGTGGCAACCACCAATCACGCTTGCTGGAAAAAATTCTGATGCAAAACCGTATTCCATACAAAATCTCCGGCGGCACATCCTTTTTCTCCCGCGCGGAAATTAAGGACATGATGGCGTATTTGCGTTTGGTGGTAAATCAAGATGATGATGCAGCGTTTTTGCGCATTGTGAACACGCCAAAACGGGAAATCGGTACGGCAACACTGGAAAAATTGGGTTCACTGGCACAAGAAAAACATGTCAGCTTATTTGAAGCGATTTTTGATTTTGAGCTGATTCAACGGGTCACCCCGAAAGCCTATGATGCGTTGCAAAAATTCGCCCGTTGGATTGTCGAATTGAATGATGAAATACAACGTTCCGAACCTGAACGCGCCGTGCGTTCCATGCTGACTTCATTACATTACGAAGAATATTTATACGAATACGCCACCAGCCCAAAAGCGGCAGAAATGCAGAGCAAAAACGTGGCAACGTTGTTTGATTGGGTCGCTGACATGTTAAAAGGTGATGAGTTTAACGAGCCGATGAATCTGAACCAAATCGTCACCCGCTTAACCTTACGCGATATGCTGGAACGGGGCGAAGAGGACGATGACAGTGATCAAGTCCAATTAATGACGCTTCATGCCTCCAAAGGGCTAGAATTTCCGTATGTGTTTTTAATCGGCATGGAAGAAGGCATTTTGCCGCATCAAACCAGTATTGACGAAGACAACGTGGAGGAAGAACGCCGTTTGGCGTATGTGGGCATTACTCGTGCGCAACGAAATCTGTGGTTTTCCTTATGTAAGGAACGGCGTCAGTTCGGCGAATTGATTCGTCCGGAGCCAAGTCGATTCTTGCTAGAATTACCGGAAGATGATTTGCAATGGGAACGAGACAAACCGCCGTTAAGTGTGGAACAGCAACAGGCGAAAACGCAAAGCCATATCGCCAATTTACGGGCAATTTTACGCGGGAAATAATCTGTGAAGGTAATATTTGAAGTTGTTGAGAAATCGCACAACTAACTTGATTTTAAGCACTTTTCAGAAAAAATAATTTGACTTATTGTCATAAATCCGTATTATACCGCCCACAAACCGATTGTGGTGAGATGGCCGAGTAGGCTGAAGGCGCTCCCCTGCTAAGGGAGTATGGGGTCAAAAACTCCATCGAGGGTTCGAATCCCTCTCTCACCGCCATTTGTTTAATTTGTCTCGCACCCGTAGCTCAGCTGGATAGAGTACTCGGCTACGAACCGAGCGGTCAGAGGTTCGAATCCTCTCGGGTGCGCCATTTTAAATCGACTCTATTGTTTAAAATGGTCTGAGCAAATTAAACGTCAACTACGCACCCGTAGCTCAGCTGGATAGAGTACTCGGCTACGAACCGAGCGGTCAAAGGTTCGAATCCTTTCGGGTGCGCCATTTCACTTTAGTTTTTCAATTCTTACTTTCTTTCCCGAGCAAAATGTCTAATAATGGGCTGTCGCCTGACTTGAGGCGATATTTTCAAACCATTATGGAGAAAAAAATGAAAAAACTATTAGTTGCAGTATTATTATCCGGTTTTGCAATGTCCGCATCTGCCGGCTTATCTAAAAGCTGCGAAACATATTTTGCTGAAATCGATTCTTTTGTGAGTGCAGTACCTGCAGCACAACAAGCGATGATGAAACAACAATATGACGCAAGCAAACAACAATTATCTGCTTTACCAGAAGCTGCACAAGAGCAAGCTTGCTCCCAAGCAACTGAACAATTAAAACAAGCTAAAGCAGCAATGGGAAAATAATTAAGCTTTTTGTTTTTCGTAAAGACCCAATAATTGTTGGGTCTTTTTTATGGGCGAGAGTTAAGATTCGGCTAATAAACGTTGAATGAGTTTGGCATTTGCCGGTGGAAATTGACCTGCATTCAGTTCGTTTTGTGCCAACCAGAAACCTTCTTGTCCCTCACGCCCAAAGGGCTCGCCAACCCATTCTTCTACCAGATAAAAAAAGAAAGAAATCACTTTGGTTGGGTATTCAAATTCAAAACGCTCAAACAGCTGTGCATTGAGTACCACAATACCGATTTCTTCTTCTAGTTCCCGTTTTAATGCCTGTTCCGGTGTTTCCCCTTTATCAACTTTACCGCCAGGAAACTCTAGGGACTGGGCAAAGTCTTGTCCTTCCAAGCGTTGAGTTAAATAAATTTGTCCAAATTCGTTACGAATAATCCCGGCTGCAACCTGTACAAGCGGTTTCCTCATTTTTCCATCCTTCACTGAATATTCATGAAAAAAGTGCGGTTAAAAATTTCATTGTTTTTCTAACCGCACTTTTATTTATTTCCAATTAATGTTTGGCACGACTGCCGTGGCAATGTTTGTATTTTTTACCGGAACCACATGGACAAGGTTCATTACGCCCGATTTTATGGTGTTCTTCTACCGCATTTTGAGCGCCTTGTTCATCCTGTGATTCTTCATTGTGATACTGCATTGCTGCCGCCTCACGTTGCGCCAATTCTTGACGTAAACGTTCTGCTTCTTCCATTTCCTCTTGTGTGCGAACTTGGACGCGACTTAAGGTGGTGACCACACTTAATTTCAAGGCATCCAACATTTCGGTAAACATTTGGAAAGACTCTTTTTTGTACTCTTGTTTCGGATCTTTTTGTGCATAACCGCGTAAATGAATACCACGGCGTAGGTGATCCATCGCAGATAAATGTTCTTTCCAAAGTTCATCTAGGGTTTGTAACATTACGCCTTTTTCAAAATTGCGCATGGTTTGTGCACCGGCCAATTCTTCTTTGCGTTTATATTCATCCGTAGCCGCTTGAATAATACGCTCACGCAAGGTTTCTTCATGCAGATGATTGTCTTCATCCAGCCATTTGGTGATAGGTAAATCCAGCGCGAAATCTTGTTTTAAACGTTGTTCCAATGCCGGCACATCCCATTGTTCTTCCAGTGATTGTGGCGGAATGTATTGATCGATAACGCTGTTGAATACGTCCTGACGAATCACATCGATAGTTTCAGAAATATCGTCATTTTCTAACAATTCATTGCGTTGTTCATAAATCGCATGACGTTGGTCGTTTGCCACATCATCAAATTCGAGTAAGTTTTTACGCCCATCGAAGTTGTGCGCTTCCACTTTTGCCTGTGCAGAGGCAATCACTTTCGCTAATAATTTAGACTCCATGGCCTCGCCAGGTTGGCTGAAGGCTTTGCGCATCATGTTAAGTTTGCCTTCATTGAGGTAAATACGCATTAACGCATCGTCTAAGGATAAATAGAAACGGGAAGAACCTGGATCCCCTTGACGACCGGAACGACCGCGCAACTGGTTGTCGATACGACGGGATTCGTGGCGTTCAGTACCGATAATGTGCAAACCACCGGCTTGTTTTACAATGTTATGGCGTTCTTGCCATGCGGATTTGATTGCCTCAATTTGTTCTGGCGTTGGATTTTCCAATTTATCCACTTCCGCTTTCCAGTTACCTCCCAGCACGATATCGGTACCACGCCCCGCCATGTTGGTGGCGATAGTGACGGCTCCCGGATACCCTGCATTGGCGACGATTTCCGCTTCTTGTGCGTGGAATTTGGCGTTCAATACATTATGCTTAATGCCAGCTTTATTCAACGCATTAGAGAGTAATTCGGATTTTTCAATGGAGATTGTCCCGACCAAAACAGGTTGGTTACGGGCCACACAATCTTTGATGTCCTCAATAATGGCGTTGAATTTGTATTCTTCTGTTTCAAACATCACATCAGTGCGATCGTCACGGATCATTGGACGATTGGTCGGAATGACGACGGTTTCTAAGCCATAAATTTTTTGGAATTCAAAGGCTTCCGTATCCGCCGTACCGGTCATCCCCGCTAATTTCTCGTATAAACGGAAGTAGTTTTGGTAAGTGATAGAGGCGACAGTTTGGTTTTCGCTTTGAATGCGAACCCCTTCTTTGGCTTCGATGGCTTGGTGTAAGCCGTCCGACCAACGACGACCTGCCATCGTACGACCGGTGTGTTCATCTACGATAACAATCTCGCCATCTTTTACAATGTAATCCACATCACGTTCAAATAAGGTATGAGCGCGCAATGCCGCCATAACGTGGTGTAACAAAGAAATTTTAGACGGTGAATAAAGGGATTCGGTGTCTTTCATGAACCCATGTTCAATTAACCATTGTTCGCATTTTTCTTGCCCACGTTCGGTCAGGTAAGCTTGTTTGGTTTTTAAATCCAACGTGTAATCGCCTGTACCTTGATATTCTTCGGTATCTTCTTTGTCTTGTTTAATTAAGACAGGAATCAACTTGTCGATAGCAATATACAGTTCGGAGCTGTCTTCTGCCTGACCGGAAATGATTAACGGCGTACGCGCTTCGTCGATTAAGATGGAGTCCACCTCATCCACTAACGCATAGTAGAGATCTTTTTGAAAGCGCTCTTGCGGGGCGTGCGCCAAGTTGTCACGCAAATAATCAAAACCTAGCTCACTGTTGGTGGCATAAGTAATGTCCGCTGCGTATGCTGCGCGTTTTTCTTCCGGTGACATGCCTGGCACATTGACACCGACAGTTAGACCTAAAAATTCGAATAATGGACGGTTGGTTTCCGCATCGCGGCGGGCAAGATAGTCATTCACGGTAACCACATGCACGGCTTTGCCCGGTAACGCGTTCAAATAGCAAGGCAATGTCGCGGTTAAGGTTTTCCCTTCACCGGTACGCATTTCCGCGATACAGCGGCTGTTAAGCACCATACCGCCGATAAGTTGCACGTCGAAATGACGCATGCCAAGCACACGTTTACTGGCTTCACGCACGGTCGCGAATGCTTCCGGCATTAAACTTTCCAAGGTTGCGCCTTGTGCTAAACGGTCACGGAATTCTGCCGTTTTGGCTTTGAGTTGTTCATCGCTTAACGCTTCGTATTCCGGCTCAAGTTTATTAATTTTGACGACGATTTTATTGAGGCGGCGCAAAACACGGTCATTACGGCTGCCAAAAATTTTAGTTGCAATAGTTCTAAGCATAATTCTTTCTTTTTTAAAAACAGATAAATGAAATCGTTTAATGACATTAAACGACGGAATAAGTAAGACAATCGAGGCTAAATGAATGCCGGTCCGGCACGAATTGGCGCATGAGAAATAAATGGCGAACGCGAAAAGTGCGGTTCGTTTTGGGAGAGAATTTCAACCGTCGGTAAGGTATGTTGCGGTTGACATTGTTGCTGGCGGGTTTGTTGTAATAACGACACCGCCGTTAAAATTTGAGGCGCATTTTGTTGTTGCGTATTTTGATAGTTTTCATTACCAACAGAGGTGGGATAATTCAGTTCCTGTGTTGCGGGCAAAACAAAAATCGCCAGCATGCCGAGGAGCAGTCGCGACCAAAAATTGTGTTTGCTTTTGTTGGAAATAATCATAAGGATTTCACTATCAAAAAATTGTCGGTATTGTAGCGGAATTTCGCTACAATGTCATAAATATTAGGGCGGAGAAGCGGAAAACAAGGCAATGCGTTATCAAAAACCGATCAATATTCACACCTTATTGCAAGATTCGCCATTGGCGAAAATGATGCAAAAAGGCGTTCGACTGAATGAACTAAATCAGCAAATGAAAGCGTTCTTTCCTGCGGAATTTGCCGGGCTGTATCGTATTGCCAATATTGAGCAACAGAGTTTGCGTATTGAGGTAGCCAACGCCATGGTTCGCCAAAGTTTTTTGTTTCGTCAGCAGGTATTATTGGGCGTTATTCAGCAGCATTTGCCGGAAATTACCGAGTTAATTTTTTACATTAACCCTGAATTTCGTCCTGAGTCATAAAAGTGCGGTGTCTTTTTCAGGCGTTTTTACGGAGCTGAGATGAAAATAGGGAAGTTAGCCAAAGCGGTTGGTTGTAGTGTGGATGCCATTCGATTTTATGAACAAAAAGGCATCATGCCACGCCCGCTTCGTTCTGCAGGTGGTTTCCGTTTATACACGGACGAACATGTGCAGCGCTTGTCATTTATTTGTTATTGCCGATCTTTGGATATGTCCCTGGAAGAAATCAAATTGCTCTTGAGTTTAGACGCCGCATCGGAACAAAAAAAGACGGAAATTAATCAATTACTCGATCGACATATTCAAGACATCGCCAAGCATATTCATCGTCTGCAACATTTACGCATGAATTTGTTGCAATTAAAACAGCAATGTGGCGCATCGGAACAGCAGAATTTACTGCAGATCTTACAGCGTAGCCATGCGAAGTTCAGACCGATAAGATAACCACCGAAAATGTATAAAACGTAACTTGGGGCGGTAGGGGAAAAGATCTATACTATTGGCCTGATTTACTTTTCTCGGAGTTGTTATGCCGGATCGTTCTCCTAATATCACAACACATGATCCTTTCGGCAGCTTGTTGGGTTATGCGCCCGGTGGTGTTGCCATTTATTCTTCAGACTATAATACAGCAGATGCACAGGAATACCCTGACGATGCCGCTTTTCGTAGCTATCTGGGTGGCGAATACATGGGCTATAAGTGGCAATGTGTGGAATTCGCCCGTCGCTATCTTTATCTCAATTACGGCATGGTCTTCACCGATGTTGGCATGGCGTACGAAATTTTTTCCCTGCGTTTTCTACGCCAAGTGGTGAATGACGCATTGTTACCGCTACAAGCCTTTGCCAATGGTGGAAAGCGAGCGCCGGAATGTGGTGCGTTGCTGATCTGGCAGGAAGGTGGCGAGTTCAAACACACCGGCCATGTGGCAATTATCACCGAGGTGCTGACAGATAAAGTACGCATTGCAGAACAAAATGTGATTCACTCCCGCCTGCCGAGCGGTCAACAATGGACCCGTGAATTGCCAATGACGGTAACAGAGGACGGCTATCGCTTACAGGATACCTTTGATGATACAGAAATCCTTGGTTGGATGATTCAAACAGACAGCGAGGAATTCAGCCTGCCACAACCTATGCCGGCGCCGAATAAACTCAACATTTGTGCAAAACATATTGAGAATCAAGGGCAGTTTTCAGCAAACTGGCTGGATGAAACAAAACCGTTAGAGGCGGCTTATGTTAAAGCAATGCAAGGACATCGAGTGAATCATGGTGATCAATATCGTTATTTTGCGCTTTCCGAAAGCGCACAACATGAACTGATTCGCGCCACAAATGAATTACATCTCATGTATTTGCACGCCACCGACAAAGTACTCAAAGACGATAACTTATTGCAATATTTCAACATCCCAAAACTGCTTTGGCCTCGCCTGCGGTTATCTTGGCAAAATCGTCGTTATCAAACCATCAGTGGGCGATTAGATTTCTGTCTCGATGAGCGCGGTTTGAAAGTGTATGAATACAATGCTGATTCCGCCTCTTGTCATGCTGAAGCGGGCGCAATCTTGCCTCGTTGGGCGACACAAGCCGGCCTCACTGCGGGGCATGATCCGAGCGAAGGTTTACTTAATGCGTTGGCAGATACATGGAAACACAGCCATGCGACATCGTTAGTCCATATTATGCAGGATTACGATGCAGAAGAAGATTACCATGCCTTGTTTATGCGTGATGCCCTGATACAAGCCGGTTTTAAAACGAAGATTATTCACGGCACGGAAGGCCTCCACTGGGATACGCGCGGACAATTATTAGACGATGAAAATCAGCGTGTCCAAAGCGTATGGAAAACCTGGGCTTGGGAAACCGTGTTGGAGCAATTACGTGAAGATGCGACAGGGCGTGAAGTTGCTCCGCCGATTCGTACCGGCTATCCGGAAGATAAAGTGCGGTTAATTGACGTGTTACTTCGCCCAGAAGTGTTGGTTTATGAACCCTTGTGGACAGCCATTCCAAGTAACAAAGCCATTTTGCCGGTGTTATGGTCGTTGTTTCCAAATCACCGTTATTTGTTGGAAGCGGGATTTGAACTGACACCAGAATTAATTAAAAATGGCTATGCACAAAAACCAATTGCCGGTCGTCGTGGGGATAATGTGAAACTCATTGGCGAATGTAAAACCGTGTTAGACAGTACAAACGGCCGTTTTGATAAACAGGAAAACATTTACCAGCAACTTTGGTGTTTGCCGAAAGTAGAAGATCAATATGTACAGGTATGCACTTTTACTGTAGGTGGACATTATGCCGGGAGCTGTTTGCGTTCCGACCCGACTCGGGTGATTGTCGGCGATAGTGATATGCAGCCGTTACGTATATTCAACGACAAGGCATTTATCACGGATTAAGCCATCAAGGGATCTTTAGACTGTTCTCTAGGCATTTGAGTCATAAAAATTTTGGAAAGAATGTTCGAATCTTTGATCAAGATAACAGTTTTTAGGTAGAAATTCTCATAGAATAGAGACAGTCTTTATTTTTAGTACTTTTAACACAACGAGGTGATCTATGACTGACTTAAGTAAAGTGATTAAAGAACTTGAAGCACTTGGTATTCATGATATCAAAGAGGTTGTTTATAACCCAAGTTATGAACAATTATTTGAAGAAGAAACCAAACCGGGCTTAGAGGGTTTTGAAAAGGGTACGTTGACCACAACCGGCGCCGTGGCTGTGGATACCGGCATCTTTACCGGTCGTTCACCGAAAGATAAATATATTGTGTTGGATGACACCACAAAAGACACCGTTTGGTGGAATTCCGATGCAGCGAAAAACGATAACAAACCAATGACCCAAGAAACTTGGGTGAGTCTGAAAGGTCTTGTGACGAAACAACTTTCCGGTAAACGCCTATTTGTGGTTGATGGTTTCTGTGGTGCTAGCGAACAAGACCGCATTGCGGTACGTATCGTGACAGAAGTAGCATGGCAAGCACATTTCGTGAAAAACATGTTTATTCGTCCGACAGAAGCTGAATTAAAAGATTTCAAACCCGGTTTCGTGGTGATGAACGGTTCTAAATGCACAAACCCAAACTGGAAAGAACAAGGTTTGAACTCTGAAAACTTTGTTGCCTTTAACTTGACTGAACGTGTTCAATTAATCGGCGGTACTTGGTACGGCGGTGAAATGAAGAAAGGGATGTTCTCCATGATGAACTACTTCCTACCGCTTAAAGGCGTTGGTGCAATGCACTGTTCCGCTAACGTAGGTAAAGAGGGCGACGTAGCAATCTTCTTCGGATTATCCGGTACGGGTAAAACAACCCTTTCTACCGATCCTAAACGTGAATTAATCGGTGACGATGAACACGGTTGGGACGATGTGGGTATCTTCAACTTTGAAGGTGGTTGCTACGCGAAAACTATTCACCTTTCTGAAGAAAATGAACCGGATATTTATCGCGCAATCCGTCGTGATGCGTTATTAGAAAACGTAGTTGTGCGTGCTGATGGTTCTGTTGATTTCGATGATGGTTCTAAAACAGAAAACACGCGTGTGTCTTATCCGATTTATCACATCGATAACATCGTTAAACCGGTTTCCCGTGCAGGTCATGCGACTAAAGTGATTTTCTTAACGGCAGACGCATTCGGCGTATTGCCACCGGTTTCTAAATTAACACCGGAACAAACTAAGTACTACTTCTTATCAGGCTTTACTGCAAAATTAGCGGGTACAGAACGTGGTATCACTGAACCAACCCCAACTTTCTCAGCTTGTTTTGGTGCAGCATTCTTAACTTTACACCCAACTCAATATGCGGAAGTATTAGTTAAACGTATGCAAGCGGCAGGTGCGGAAGCTTACTTAGTGAACACCGGTTGGAACGGTACAGGTAAACGTATCTCTATTAAAGATACTCGCGGTATTATCGATGCTATCTTAGATGGTTCTATCGAAAAAGCTGAAATGGGCGAATTACCAATCTTCAACTTGGCAATTCCTAACGCTTTACCAGGTGTTGACCCAGCTATCTTAGATCCGCGTGATACTTACGCAGACAAAGCACAATGGGAAGCAAAAGCGAAAGATCTTGCCGGTCGTTTCGTGAAGAACTTCGAAAAATATGCAACAAATGCTGAAGGTAAAGCGCTAATTGCAGCTGGCCCTAAAGCATAATTGTCTGGCGCACTGCAAGACGTTGTATTAAAAAATAAATTAAACGACCATCACATTCATGATGTGATGGTCGTTTTTTTATATTGAATTCAATTCGCTGAAAACACTAAGTGTTTTGAAACCAGCTGGACGTTAACGTATCAACATCAAAAACTTGCCCAATTAACGGCGTCAAAGGATTTAACCCCAACTTCTGCGCCATTGGAATGCTTTGTAATACCGGCTCATTCCAGGCGTGCAATGCCAAAGGATAAGCGCCCCAGTGAATCGGCATAAATCGTTTCGGATTTAACTTAACGGCTAATTCAACCGTTTGATGAGGAAATAAATGGTTATCCGGCCAACGCTCATCATATTGTCCATTTTCAATGAAAGCGATATCAAATCCGTTAAAACGTTCGGCGATTACATCAAAATGCTGACCATAAGAAGAATCACCATGGAAATAAAACCGCTCTTCTTTATGTTGAATCACAAAACTGGCCCACAGTGTTCTACTATTATCAAATACACCGCGCCCGGAATAATGGCGTGCAGGCAGTGCGGTATAACGTACCCCGTTATATTCCACACTGTCCCACCAATCTAACTCGGTAATTCGTGCCGGTGCCACACCCCAGCGTTGTAATAAAACGCCAATTCCCAGCGGTACAATAAAATGGCACTGGCGTTTAGCAAGAGTGCGTATGCTTTTCCGCTCAAGATGATCATAATGATTATGGGAAATCAACGCGACATCGATCGCCGGTAACTCTTCAATATGAGCAGGAGGATCTTGGAAACGATGCATCATCACTGGCAGAGGCGAGGCACTTTTGCCAAACAGCGGATCGGTCAGAATCGTTTGAGTGCCAAGACGCATCATTAACGTCGAATGACCAAACCAAATAAAGCGGCCTTTTGGTGCCGGAGCTAAAAAGGTTGTCCAATCCGGCTTAAGAATGGGCAATGGCTCAGGAGGATGCAGCGATTTTTCCTGAAAAATGAATTTCCACATTGCACTGGCGGCGTGAACTACTGGTCTTCTCGCTTCAGCATTAAAAAAAGTGCGGGTGTGAGGATCGTAATGTTCGGCGGTAGAATAATGAGGATAACGCTTAGCATAAAGCCAACGCCCCATTCGACATGCGACATAGCCAAACATTCCCCGTTGCTTTTTGTGTGTCATCGTTACCATGTCAATGAACCCATCAATGTTTCCATTATATGCCAACTTTTCTGAAATAATCGCTCAGCGAATGAAATAAAATCACGTTAACCCTCAGGGTAACAAGCATAAAAAAATACCTGTTTCCGGCATGGTAATTTGAAAATAAGGCATTTTCACTCATTAGCGGTGCTAACGTGGTTCGCCTTGAAGTCTTTCTTTTTAAAAAGAAAAGAGTAAGATTAAGCGCAATTTTTGAATAACGAGGATAGCCTCCGTGATGAAAAGGCCTCATTTACGTACACCCAAGCAAGGCATAACGAAAATCTTTAGAAAAAAAGGCAAAATGCTGTGGAAACCCTCTTTAAGTTTTTCGCAAACAAAGGTGGTTTTATTTAATAAACCTTTTGATGTGCTCAGCCAATTTACCGATGGCGAGGGGCGTGCCAGCTTGAAGGATTTTATTGATATTCCTGATGTGTATCCCATTGGGCGGTTGGATAAAGACAGCGAAGGCTTACTTCTCTTAACAAATAACGGGGAGATTCAACATCGTTTGGCGAATCCGCAATTTAAAATGGCGAAAACGTATTGGGTGCAAGTGGAAGGCATTCCGAACGAAGAGGCGTTGGAACAACTGCGTAAAGGCGTGTTGTTAAAAGATGGCATGACACAACCGGCGAAAGTGCGGTCGATTTTGCCGCCGGATTTTTTATGGGCGCGTGTGCCACCTATTCGTGAACGGAAGCAGATTCCAACCTCGTGGTTAGAAATTCAAATTCACGAGGGAAAAAATCGACAAGTCCGCAGAATGACTGCCCATATTGGTTTCCCTACATTACGTTTAATTCGTTATCGGCAAGCCGGCTTTGATGTTAAAAATTTACCGCCGAAAAGTTACCGCACTTTAACCACAACCGAGCTTCAACAACTTTATCACTTACTGCAACTGACCGACTAAAACCATGACAGACTTAACACAATTTATTGCCGATTTTACCCAAGACAGCCATGTCTTCATTTTCATTAAAATCCTCTTTGCCATGGTGCTTGGGGGAATTATCGGCTTAGAAAGAGAACTCAAAGCCAAACCGGTGGGCGTGAAAACGTGCATGATTATTGCGGTGACGACGTGCGTGCTAACCATTGTCTCCATTCAATCTGCCGAGCATTATGCCCAAGTGTCTGAAAATATCCGCACCGATCCTATGCGGCTGGCGGCACAGGTGATTAGCGGCATCGGTTTTCTTGGTGCCGGAGTGATTTTGCGTAAACACAATGATGCCATTTCGGGGTTAACTACGGCGGCGATCATTTGGGCGGCGGCAGGTATTGGCATTGCGTCAGGGGCGGGATTTTATTTTGATGCACTTATTGCCACGATGATGATCCTTGTTGCGATTCGCTTAAGTCCTTATGTGCATAAATGGGTTCGCCGCCACGAAAAGAAAGGAAAAACACGCATTAGCGCCACGCTTTCTTCCGCTGAAGCCATTGGTCAATTTATCTTGTTATTAAAAGCACATCATCATCTTATTGAAAATATGAATATTAAAGATCAGGGCAACGGTGAAACAAAATTAACGCTCCGTTGTGCAATGAATAATAAAGAAACCGCACATGAATTATATGCATTATTAAAACAATCACCGAATATTCTTCATTTAGAAGTCGAGAATTAACCATTCCGAATAATTAGCAGAATATCATCATGTATTGATGATGGGATATAAAAAAGAGTTGATATATCAACTCTTTTTTTATGCCGATTTATTCGGGCGTATCTTTGGCTAAAAATTGAAATTCAGGGGTTAATATGCTTTTTAAATCGTTTTCATAAAATGACAGGGTCAATTCTTTTTCCCCTTCAGCATAAGATCCTAATGCATAGGGCGGATAAACAAACGTAATACCCTCACGAGAAAAATAGACATTTTCACTGACATAGAAATCATCTTTTGACATAAACGGTTCGATAAGCTCACCTTGTTCATTGCGATATTGATTTCTATATCTCTCCCACAATAAAGATTTTAATTTATCTTGTGCGGATTTAACGAAAATATCCTCCACTTTAATTACTACTTTTTTCTTTAAATCCACAAGGACAAAATCCGTCCCATAAAGACCGTGTGCACCACCGGTATAATTGTGTGAGAAAATGGTAAACGTGGCAATATTTTCCCGTTGCCCTAAATATTCGGTCAGCATTTGGGTTTCATAGGCTGACATTTCGTATTCTTTCGCCTCTTTGAGTGCGTCTGCCATATTATGTTGTAAAAATTCGATAAATTGTTGTTTATTATCGATTTTTATATTTTTATCTACGCCAAACCGTTTAATGACTTCATTTAATAATAACTCGGTTAACCAATCTGAAGACGTTTTTAACGTGGTAATATCAAATTGCACTTGATGCCATTCCTGATCGTTTCCCTCGCTCGTGGAGGAAGGAATTTTTTCTGTTTTTTGAAATAGCACTTCCGGTTCTACGCGAATCATTTGATTTTCCGCTAAATCAGCCACCTGTTTTTGCAAGGTCGCAACCTGTTCATTTAATTGGGCGATTGTTTCTGCTTGCTTTTGGGTGTCTTTATCATGGCAAGCTGTGAGTCCCATCACGCCAGCAACTAAAACAGCGATGAATAATTTTTTCATAAAATTTCTAATCTCCCTGTGAGAGAAAATGGGGGGAAGTAAACGTATTTTTGCGTCAAATTTCTACCGCACTTTAAGTGCAGTCGCCATATTTTCTTGTAATTGTTCCAACATGGCATAACGTTTACGGTACATAGAACGCTTATTGCTTGGAATGTCGTCCATATTTTTGGTTTCAAAATGCAATGGCAATTCCCAATAATCTTTTAATGTGCCGGCAGATTCTGCGAAAATCGCATCATAATCCACCACATAACGTTTGCTTTGCACAATGCGGGATTTGTTTTGATACTTATGCGGAATGCCCCACAAAGCGGAATAACCCAATACTTTGGTCAGGGCTTTCATAGCTTCCACCATCAAATAAGCCGGACGCAAGCCATGGCACTTTTTCGTCAGCAATTTCACCATATCTTTTGAGCCTTCAAAATTTGGCCCTTGAATCACCGCAATTAAAAGCGCCTGTTGCACTTTGCCGAAAGTCAATAAATACACCAATTCTTGGCTTGGTGAATGAATCAGTTCCAATGTCCAAAACCCTTCCATTGGCTGATGTTCGCTAAGCATTAATTTAAGCTCAAAGTCAGGAATCACTTCACCAAAAGAAATGGCGTGTTGCCACAACGGCGGCAAACCAAGTGCGGTCAATTTTTCCGGTAAAAATGTCAGGTTGTCGCACATGGCCTCCAAGCGTTGTTTGGCACTAAAGCGTTTATCTAAGAAACGGTGCGCCAAGGGATAGCTAAAATCCGGGCGGGTATTTAGCAGAGGCACGAGCGACGCGTTCTGATTGACAAAATATTCAAATTTTTTAATGGCTTGTCGGTGAAGAAGGGAGCGTAAGCGATAACGTAAGCGTTTCATGCGATACGATTTTTTACCTCGATCCGGATACAAAGCGAGAGGATGAGGCCATTGATAAAGAGCGTGTTGAGTCATTGGATGCCACAATCAAAATAGAAATAAAGTTGGAGCGCATTTTCGCATAATCTCCCCTTTTTTGCATTTTTTTGTCGTTTTTTTGCGGTTGATAAAGTATCCTAGCCGGCAATTTATCACCTAGCATACAAAGCACATCATGTCAGAGATTAAACTGAATTATCACAAAACTCATTTTTTAACCAGTTCACCGAACCTCAAAAGTCTGCCGGAAGACAGTGGCGTTGAAATCGCTTTTGCCGGCCGCTCTAATGCAGGCAAATCAACGGCACTGAATGCCTTAACGAATCAGAAAAACCTTGCTCGTACGTCAAAAACCCCGGGGCGTACCCAGCTCATCAATTTGTTTGAGGTGGAGCCACAATGCAAGTTAGTGGATTTGCCGGGCTATGGCTATGCTGCCGTGCCGGAACAAATGAAATTGCAATGGCAACAAGCCCTTGGTGAATATTTGCAAAAACGCGAATGCCTTGCCGGAATTGTGATTTTGATGGATATTCGCCATCCGCTCAAAGATTTGGACCAGCAAATGATTGAATGGGCGGTGGCCTCTGAAAAACCGGTGTTATTACTGCTTACAAAAGCGGATAAACTGAGCCAAAGCGAACGCAGCAAACAAGTCAAAATGGTGCGTGAAGCGATTTTACCGTTCCAAGGTGACATTCAAGTGGAGGCGTTTTCAGCCTTGAAACGCACCGGGATTGATCGCTTGGCCACTAAATTAGATACGTGGTTTGCGCCGGTTTTTGCCTAAAAAAAGCCATTTCTGCGATTCTGATCGCAAAAAAGTGCGGTGTGAATTTCTTTCATTTCGCAATTTTTTTATTTTGGCGCTCCGCCTTTTTCTTCAGCATTACGGAGCCCAATATGTCTTTAGCCATCGTTTACAGCCGCGCCTCCATGGGCGTTCAAGCGCCACTGGTTACCATTGAGGTGCATTTGAGCAACGGTAAGCCAAGTTTTACGCTGGTTGGGTTACCGGAAAAAACGGTGAAAGAAGCCCAAGATCGTGTCCGCAGTGCGTTGCTCAATGCTGAATTCAAATATCCTGCCAAGCGCATTACCGTCAACCTCGCCCCGGCAGACTTACCCAAAGAAGGCGGACGTTTTGATTTGCCTATTGCGATTGGTATGATTGCCGCCTTTGGTTATATCGATCCGGAAAAATTAAAACAGTTTGAATTTATCGGCGAACTTGCCCTGACTGGTCAACTGCGTGCCGTGCATGGCGTCATCCCTGCGATTCTGGCGGCGAAACAAGCCAAGCGAAAATGCATTATTGCACAAGGCAATGCCAACGAAGCGTCACTGGTTTCTGAGCAAGAAACCTATTACGCCAATTCCTTATTAGATGTGGTGCAATTTCTTAATGAACAAGGGGAGCTACCTCTTGCCGGCGACATCAAAACTCAAAGTGCGGTGGATTTTTTCCCTGAAAATCCCAAAGATCTGACAGACATCATCGGACAACAACATGCTAAGCGCGCTTTAATGATTGCCGCAGCAGGACAGCACAATCTGTTATTTTTAGGTCCGCCCGGTACAGGAAAGACCATGCTTGCCAGTCGCTTAACGGGATTACTGCCGGAAATGACCGATCAAGAAGCCATTGAAACTGCCGCGGTTGCAAGCCTTGTACAAAATGAACTGAATTTTCACAACTGGAAACAGCGTCCTTTTCGTGCGCCTCATCACAGCGCTTCCACACCGGCATTGGTAGGTGGCGGTTCGATTCCAAAACCCGGGGAAATTTCCCTCGCACACAATGGCGTGTTGTTTTTAGATGAACTGCCAGAATTTGAACGCAAGGTGTTAGACGCCCTACGCCAGCCGTTAGAAAGTGGTGAAATCATCATTTCTCGCGCCAATGCCAAGATTCAATTTCCGGCAAGATTTCAGCTGATTGCCGCCATGAATCCCAGCCCGACAGGGCATTATCAAGGTACCCATAACCGCACATCGCCACAACAAATCATGCGCTATTTAAATCGCCTATCAGGCCCATTTTTAGATCGTTTCGATTTATCTATTGAGGTGCCATTGCTGCCGCAAGGGAGTCTGCAAAATAGTGGTGATCGTGGCGAATCCAGTGCCATAGTGAGAGAGAAAGTCTTAGCCGCCCGTGCCATTCAACTGCAACGTGCCGGCAAAATTAACGCCCATTTAACCAGCAAAGAAATTGAACGGGATTGCAAATTGGAAGAGAAAGACGCGTTATTTTTAGAAAATGCGTTGACCAAACTCGGGCTGTCTGTGCGGGCATACCACCGCATACTGAAAGTTTCCCGCACCATTGCGGATTTAGAAGGGGAAAAGCACATTCACCAGCGACACTTAGCAGAAGCTCTTGGCTATCGTGCGATGGATAGGCTGTTACAAAAGCTTTCTAAAGCATCTGTGTAACTAAACGACAAGACTAAGGCATGCCACGTAACAATGGCACTGCGGTATAAGGTGGAGTGGAGGTCGGGGCAGGCATTTCGCTAAAGAGAAGTATAAAAGGTTTTGGCGGGGCGACTTTTTCATTTCGCCACAAACTGCCCATAGAAACAAGCTGAACGTCCGCCGGCAAATTGGCGATGCCCGCTTGCAAGACGGCAATGGTATTTTTTCGCGGATGCCCGATGGCAATGGCGATGCCGTGTTTCTGCGCATATTGTACGGCGGCTTGAAATTGTTGTTGCACATCAGCAAACGCATCACTGTCGTCTAAAAAGATGTGCCGATCTAACGTCCGTACACCTTGTTCTTTCGCAATTTTACCTGCCACACTGCGGCCGATGGTACGGCTATCAAGGAAAGACAAATGACGCTCACGAAGTTCGGTCATTAATTTGGTCATTAAAGGCCCATCTGCCGTGGCCGCACTGCCCATGTGATTGTTCATCCCAATGGCGTTGGAAACAATATTGTGAGCTGTTTGCACCCGATGGCTCACCTCCCCTTGCGACATTCCCAAATGCAATCCGCCGTCTTCAATTTTCATTTTAGACACCGTTTCCATGGGCATATGAATGAGAATATCACGCCCTTGTTGGGACGCTTGTTGATTACGTTGTTTGGCATAAGGCGCTGCCGGAATAATCGCCACCGACACCGCTTTCGGCATCGCCAAAATTTGTTCGTCTTCTTTTACATGATAACCTAAATCGTCAATCACTATGGCAAGCTTAGCAGAATAGGCAAAGGACGCTGCCAAAAGTGCGGTCACCAACAACAACGTTTTTCTGACTGCTAAGGTCATCGCAACCAACCTAACGGATTCACTGCCACGCCTTTGCGACGAATCTCAAAATACAATCCGTTTTTCGATTGACCACCGCTATTGCCCACTTCACCGATTTTTTGGCCGGCTTTCACGAGCTGCCCTTCTTTCACCGCGACCGATTGGTTATAGCCATACAAACTCAAATCGCTCTCACCGTGTTTCACGATCACCATTAAGCCGTAACCTTGCAGCCAATTAGCCAGAATCACCCGCCCGTCGGCAATGGCTTTCACCGGCGTACCGGCACCTGCCGCAATCACGATACCTTTCCAGCGTAATTCGCCCATTTGCGCAGACCCAAAACTGTTCACGACTTTGCCCGCCACCGGAAAACCATATTGTTTTTTCGGAGTGCCTAATCCGGCAGTGCTGTTCAGCAGTTGGCGCTCTTGCGCTGTTGGTTGATAAGGCTTGCGATGTTTGGTTTCTTCCGCCTGTTTTTTCTGTGCTAACGCCTCACGCTCACGTTGTTCTTGCTGGCGCGCCGCCTGTTCCGCCCGTTGGATTTCTTGGCGCAACGCATTTTCGTTCGCTTTCAGCGCTTCTAATTTATTTTCATCACGCGTTAAATTTTGATTCAGTTGGTTCAATGTGCTTTGCCGTTCCTTCTGCACTTTTTGCAATTCTTGTTGTTGCTTTTTCTGATCGGCAAGCTGTGTTTGTTGTTCTTTATGTTGTTCTGCAATGGCAGCTTTTTGTTTCGCCAGTTGTTCCTGCGTCTGCTTTAAATCCTCAATTAATGCCATTCGCACTTGATTCAAATGGGCATAATAGGCTTTCATGCGTTCCGCATTTTGCCCTTTATCAGACAGCATCCGCTCCGCCACCGAAGGGTTAGCACCGGAACGATAAGCGGAATCCAACTGCTTCGCCAATTTTGCTTTTTGCTCTTTTTCTTGTTTTTGTAACTGTTTGATTTGTCTATCAGTATCGCTGATCGTTTTGCGAATTTCTTTTAAATCCGATTCCGTTTGACGTAATTGCCCGATCACCGAATTAATCTGATTTTCTTGAGTTTTTAATGTGCTCTGTAGTTTCTGCTGTTCCCGCTTTTGCTGCTCAATTTTCTGTTTTTGTTGTTGAATTTGCTGATGAATTTTTGACAAATTATCCCCTTGCGCAGCAAAAGCCAAAGGCATAACGCAGAAAAGTGCGGTCAATATTGGCAGTGTTTTGATGGAAGATGAACGATAGCGAGAAAAAAGCGTCGTTTCTGTTTTAATCTTTCGGCATGAGTTCTCTATCATCATTGCAACCTTTAATATATTTTCTTTGTCATTAAAAATAAAAACCCACTTTTTAGCATCAGGCTAATCGGCGGGCTTTATATAGCGCATTCGATAGACTAAACTATCCAGCGCGATGAATAAAAAGTGCGGTGGCTTTTTACATTATTTTCGAGCCAATGGTGGAACGAAACAAATACCCATATCCCAAGGCTGTTCGATCCACGTATTTTGTGGAATATCCACTACATAATCATCCACCAATTCCGCACCGGCCGGTTTTGCAAAAACGGTAACAAAACGGGCGTTCGGATACATTTCGCGAATGGCGCGAGCGGTGTTGCCGGTATCCACTAAATCGTCAATCACGATGAAACCTTCACCGCCATTGTCTAATTGTGCTGCGTGTAACACTTGCAATTCGCCTTGTTTGTCATGATTATAACTGGCAATACACACGGTTTCCACATGGCGAATGCCTAACTCACGGGCCAATACGGCAGCCGGAAATAAGCCGCCACGACTGACAGCAACAATGCCTTTCCATTGAGAAGCGGGAAGTAAGCGTTCGGATAATTTTCGTGCGTGCATATGAAACATATCCCACGTCACAACGTATTTTTCACTCATAAATATTCACCTTTCAGGATTTTTGTGGCGCATAGCCCAAGAAATAAAATGGCGTTAGGATAACCTGAAATGGCATTTTATGCTATTATTTTCACTCATTTTTAAGGAGGAAATATGTCAGAAATACAACAACTCAGTCCGAATTCACTTTGGAAATGGTTCGATCAAATTTGTGCCATTCCGCATCCGTCTTATCAAGAAAATGAACTGGCGGAATTCATTGTGAATTGGGCAAAAGGTAAAGGATTTTATGCAGAACGTGATGAAGCGGGTAACGTTTTAATTCGTAAACCGGCGACAAAAGGGATGGAAAACCGCAAAAAAGTTGCCCTACAAGCCCATTTAGATATGGTGCCGCAAGCTAATGAAGGCTGCCACCATAATTTCGCTACCGACCCGATTTTGCCTTACATTGATGGCGAATGGGTTCACGCTACTAACACTACTTTAGGTGCGGATAATGGCATCGGCATGGCGTCCACTTTAGCCATTTTAGACAGCGACGATATCGCTCATCCGGATTTGGAAGTGTTACTCACCATGACCGAAGAACGCGGCATGGAAGGCGCCCTTGGCTTACGCGCAAATTGGTTACAAAGTGAAATCATGATCAATACCGACACGGAAGAAAATGGCGAAATTTATGTCGGTTGTGCCGGTGGTGAAAATGCAAACGTAACGTTTCCTATTCAATATGAAAACAACACATTCACACACAGCTATCAAGTGGTGTTAAAAGGTTTTCGTGGTGGCCACTCCGGTTGCGATATTCACACCGGACGCGCCAACGCCATTAAAGTCTTGGCACGTTTCTTAGCAGAATTTTTACAAAATCAACCGCACTTTACCTTTGCGTTAAGCGATATTCGTGGCGGTTCTGTGCGCAATGCGATTCCGCGTGAAGCGTTTGCAACCTTGGCTTTTGATGGTGATGTTGCCACGTTAAAAAGTGCGGTGGAAAATTTCAACGTTTTATTAAAAACCGAACTGGCATTAATTGAACCGAACCTCACATTGACATTACAAGCCGCCGAAAAAGCAGCGCAAACTTTCTCTGTTGCCGACAGCCAACGTCTTATTCATTTGTTGAATGTGTTACCGAACGGCGTGATTCGCAATAGCGATGTGTTAGACAATGTGGTGGAAACCTCATTAAGTGTCGGCGTACTAAAAACGGAAGACACACAAGTGAAAGCCACGATTTTAGTGCGTTCTTTAATCGAAAGTGGTAAAGATTATGTGGCTACAATGTTGAAATCATTAGCAGCATTAAGTGGCGCAAACGTAGAATTTGCCGGCAATTATCCGGGGTGGGAACCACAAGCGCATTCTGAAATTGTGGATTTAACTCACAAAATTTATGCAGAGGTTTTAGGCTATGAGCCGGCAATTAAAGTCATTCATGCCGGTTTGGAATGTGGCTTGTTGAAGAAAATCTATCCGAATATGGATATGGTATCCATCGGTCCAACCATTAAAAATGCCCATTCGCCGGATGAAAAAGTCCATATTCCAGCGGTACAAATTTATTGGTCGTTAATCACCAAATTATTAGCGGAAATTCCGGTGAAAAACGCATAAAAATAAACAATAAAAACCCTATTGATGCCTCAATAGGGTTTTTGTTTTTTTACAATATTAATGTAAGGCAGTGACAACCACCATAAAGACTTTCAACAAGGCGGCATTCACTAAGTCAATAAAAAACGCACCGACCATCGGAACAATTAAGAAGGCTTTGTGAGACGGTCCAAAACGACTGGTGATGGCTTGCATGTTGGCAACGGCTGTTGGTGTCGCCCCTAAACCAAACCCGCAGTGACCGGCACTTAACACCACTGCATCGTAGTCTTTCCCCATCATGCGATAGGTTACATAAATGGCAAAGGCTGCCATGAGTATCACTTGTAACGCCAAAATAATCATCACCGGTAATGCTAATCCGGCTAATTGCCATAATTTTAGAGACATTAACGCAATGGCAAGGAATAAAGATAAGCCGACGTTACCCAAGACATCCACGGCGGAATCCGCCACGTTAAATTTAAACACATGGGTAAGGGTGTTGCGAATGATTACACCGGTAAATAAACACCATACGAAGGTTGGCAAGGCTAATGCCGTGCCTTTAGTTTGCGCATCTAAAAATTGACCGACCAATAAGCAACAAACAAGCATGGTGATGGTTTCAATTAATGAGCGGGTAGTAATTTTACGTTGGAACGTTGGATGTTCGAAAGCTTCTTGAATATCGCTATGTTCATCATTTTCAGGGCTTTCATCACGACGCATTTTCTTTAATAAATGACGCGCGACCGGGCCACCAATCACGCCGCCGCACACCAAACCAAAGGTGGCACAAGCCATGGCTAATTCAGTGGCGCCTTGTAATCCGAAAGTTTCTGTAAAGGTTTTCGCCCAAGCCGCACCGGTACCATGCCCCCCGGTGAGGGTAACGGAACCGGCGATTAAACCATAGGCCGGATCAATATTCAGCAATAAAGAACCTGCGATGCCTAAGATGTTTTGTAAAGCGATTAAAATTGCGGCCGCAATAACAAAAATAATTAACGGCTTGCCGCCTTTTACTAAGCGAGCAAAGTTTGCACTTAACCCGATAGAAGAGAAAAAGACAAGCATCATGGCAGTTTGTAAGTTGGTGTCAAATGTAAAAGAAATGCCCCAACCTTGGTATAACACGGTCAATGCGATTGCGACTAAAAAACCACCGACAACGGGTTCAGGAATATTATAGTTTTTTAAAATGGAAATACGTTTTACAAGGAAATACCCAAGCAACAGCACAAAGCCGGCTAATGCGAGGGTTTCATAGGTATTAAAATTCATAGACTGTCCTCTTTTTGATGGTTATTGACCTCAATCCATATTGAAGGCTTAACAATAGGAAAATTTATGTGATAAATAAATTTTTCTTATCTATCAGGAAAGGATTTTCAATGTAACAGAAAAAATTCATCACTTCTATAGGCAATCCGTTGTTTTTCAGGGGAAATTCAAGGAATTTAACAAAAATGTGACGAATGTTGCATTTATTTTACAATTAGTTAATTAGGCGATTTTCATTGGCATAAATCTTTTTAATCTGTCGCAGTCGGGCTAGAATACGCCCAATTTGGGCTAAAGAATGGAAACTTCATCATGAATGTATTAGTGATCAGAAACGATAAATTGGGCGATTTTATGTTGGCGTGGCCGGCGTTTGCGATGTTAAAAGCATCGGATCCATCACTAAAACTGACCGCACTTGTGCCGTCTTACACGGCTGAGCTGGCGCGCACTTGCCCTTATTTAGATGATGTCATCATTGATGCACCTAAAAACGACAAAATGGCATTTCAGCGCGTTGTCAGTGAGATTAAAGCACGGCAATTTGATGCGATGATCAGCTTCTTTTCCAATACACATAACGCCAAGTTAGCGTGGAAATGCCGTATTCCTTACCGCTTGGCACCAGCGACCAAATGGGTACAGTTTTTTTATAATCATCGTTTAACGCAACGCCGTTCTCAATCGGCCAAGCCAGAATTTGAATATAACTTGGATTTGGCGCGTGCATTTTTACGCGATCACAAAATCCCTGTGGTTGAGCCACGCACACCGTATCTTTCCTTTGAGCAAAGTGCGGTGGATATTCAGCGTAAATTTTTGTGCGACCAGCTCCAGATCGATACCTCGAAAAAATGGATTTTTCTACACAGTGGCTCCGGCGGCTCTGCCAATAATTTGTCGCTTACGCAATATGCGCAATTAATCCAAGGTCTCTTGTGCCATTTGGATGTCTATGTGATTTTAACCGCCGGCCCAACTGAAAGTGAAAAAGCCCATGAATTAGCGGGATTAGTGCAGGATCCACGCGTTGTGATTTATGATAAAAATAAAGGGTTGGTGGATTTTGCGCATTCTTTAGCTTGTGCTGATTTATTTATCGCCGGTTCCACCGGACCGTTGCACCTAAGCGGTGCGTTAAACGTACCGACCATCGGATTTTACCCAAGCCGTCGTTCCGCGACGCCTTTGCGTTGGCAGCCGATTAATGATGCCCATAAGCACTTAGCGTTCTGCCCACCGAATGATAAAACCAGCCAAACGGATTTAACGCAAATTAAGATTGAGGAAAAGCTAGAGGAAATTATCGGTTTTATGACGAAAATATGGCACGCGGCTGATAAAAAATAAGGTGTATTGCACCACCCAACCAATGCCGAAGGCAAACATGAGCGTGCCAATGCCTAATACGCCGCCAAGTAGGAACCCGAACACACAGACCAACACTTCAATAGACGTGCGCACGATGCCGATTTTCCAATGAAAATGTTGGCATAAGCCGACCATTAAGCCATCTCGTGGGCCGGAGCCTTGGTGGCAGGTTAAATAAAAGGCGGTGCCGATGCCGAACAACAAAATGCCCACAATGGCATAAGCAAAACGGGCATAAAGTGCGGTGGGTTTTGGCAGTAAATAGGTCGTTACGCCCAAAACAAACGCAATCACAAAAATGTTTATGACGGTGGCAAGCCCAGGTTTGAGTTTTAACGGAAACCACGCCAACATGACAATGAGGCTGATCATCCAAGAGGCCCAACCTACGCTAAATTGACCCTGTGTCGCTACGCCTTGGGATAATACCGTCCAAGGCGCTGAGCCTAAATCCGACAGCAATAGCAACCCCTCGCCGAATCCAATGACCGTCAAGGCGCATAGCAAAACGCTGAGGGATTTCAATTCAATCGACCAGAGCGATTTGGCAGCCCAAGAGGTATGTGGAAACACGTGCGGTTTTTTCATGGCGTAATATTACTCGCGATTATTCGGGTACGGATTAAGGCATCCTATTCGACAATGCCTTAAGAAGGAAGATATGTTACAACAAACTACGCGGAAAGTACGCTAAAACGCAAGAGAAAACTAAAAACGCCTCCATGTTGGTGAATTCCTTTTCTGCCTCAGGTTGTTATATAATCGATCTCATTCAACCCTCTCTAAGGATCACCTATGCTTCCCATGCTTGGCATTACCGGTTACAGCGGTAGCGGCAAAACCACATTATTAGAAAAACTGTTACCGGCATTGCAACAGCGCAATTTACGCCCTGCCGTGATTAAACATAGTCACCACAATGCGCAAATTGACAAAGAAGGCAAAGACAGTTGGCGCATGAAAGAAGCGGGCGCGGCGCAAGTGATTATGGCCTGTGATCAACGTTGGGCGTTAATGACGGAAACGCCACAAAGTGTCTCTTTGTCTTATTTAAGCCAACAATTTGATCGTGCATTAACCGATTTTGTGTTGGTGGAAGGCTTTAAGCAAGAGCCGATTGAAAAAATTTTACTTCATCGCCAAGGGATGACAAAGCCATTGCCGGCGCTTGACGACTATGTTCTTGCCGTGGCGACCGATTATTCGTTAGCCTGCGAAAAACCGGTTTTAGACATCAATCACATTGAGCAAATTGCCGACTTTATTGCGGCGTGGTACCAACACAAGTGCGGTGAAATTTAAGCGTATTTTTATGAGTCAGCATCAACATTACCGACACCTTGCCCTTATCGCCGCCATGGCATTGTTTATGCAATCCCTTGACGCAACGATTCTCAATACCGCGTTGCCGGCGATTTCCGCCAGCCTGAATGAATCGCCGTTAGAAATGCAAATGACGATTATCAGCTATTCACTTACGGTCGCCTTGTTTATTCCGCTCACCGGCTGGATGGCAGATAAATATGGTACGTTAAATGTTTTCCGTGCTGCCGTGGGGGTTTTTGTGTTGGGATCGGTGGCTTGCGCCATGGCAAATTCGCTAAACGCTTTGATTTGGTCGCGGATTTTGCAAGGCATGGGCGGTGCGTTGATGATGCCTGTCGCACGTTTAACGATCATTCGGAATGTCCCTAAAACCCAGTTGGTTGCCGCTTGGAACGCCATGGCGATGGCGGGACTTATCGGTCCCGTATTAGGGCCTATTGTGGGCGGCTGGTTGGTAACGCACGCCACATGGCATTGGATTTTCTTAATTAACATTCCCATCGGCGTACTCGGCATATTGTTTGCCGGCCGTTATATGCCAAATAGCACAGGAAAAATAAATAAGTTAGACTGGCGCGGCTTCATCTTATTCGCTGGCGGTTTGGCAGGCGTTACCCTCGGTTTAGATTTGCTGTCGGAAGAGCGTGTCAATCCGGGGATAACCACCGCAATTTTAAGCATCGGTTTCATCAGTTTTTTGCTTTATTATTACTACGCAAAACGTGCCCAAAATCCCTTATTACCGCTGAATGTCTTTCAGGTTCGCACGTTCCGCATCGGCATGATTGCCAACATCTTTATCCGTTTAACCGCCTCGGGCATTCCTTTCCTCATGCCTCTGATGTTACAGCTCGTCTTCCATTACAGCGCCGATATTGCCGGCTGGTTACTTGCGCCTATCGCACTCAGTTCCATTATCACGAAATCCTTTGCCGGCAAAGTTTTAGCGCGTTTCGGCTACAAAACAACGCTCATTTCCACTGCACTTTCTACGACGCTGGCAGTTGTTGCTATGAGCCTACTTCATCAACACACTGGATTATGGCTACTTGTTTGCATCTTGGCATGGTATGGTTGTTGTATGTCCATTATCTTCACTGCCATCAACACCCTCACCGTTTGTGAACTCAGCGACCACAATGCCAGTACAGGCGCCACGTACCTCAGCGTCATCCAACAAGTCGGCATCAGCATCGGCATCGCCGTCTCTGCCGTCATTTTAGATCGTTACCGCCATGTTATCGGCGAACAAGGCGAGCAACTGCAACAGGCATTCAGCTACACGTTCCTCACTTCCGCTCTCTTCGGCATAGCCTTGCTATGGACATTGCTTTACCTCAAAAAAAGCGATGGCGCAGGAAATTTTCACCGGAAATAGACGATATCAAAACTCCATTCCCCACATTTCATGTAACGTGTTGCACGAATGAAAACACTCGCATGGAGGGGATAGGTCGCCTCGTAGCGTGCAACTTGTTGCACGAAATGGAAATACGCGTATGAGGGGGATAGGTCGTGCATCAAGATGCACGCTACAGGGTAAATTTAAAGTGCGGTCAATTTTCGAGAAGTTTTAAAACTCTTTGAAAATCAACCGCACTTTCAACTTAAAATTCTAACCGCTGTGTTAAGCCTTCTTCGGGTTCTTGACTTCGGAAAATCAGCCATAATCTTAGCACATCAATCATTATTCCACGGGGTAAAGTGAGATAAAGTGACTCCTCTTCTTGGGCAAAGAGAAAATAAAAATTCACTTGATCGTTCATCACTTCAACACACCAAGAATTGGATGAAATATCTGCTTCTTGAATCGTCTCATCTGTTAAGATTGACAATGAATGATCTAAAAAAGAGAAATAATTTGGACCTCCCATTGGATCATTCAAATAACCGGTTAATGGATTTAGTTGGTGATTTTCCTCTAAATGGCAAGTTGGAATAATTTGCCCTTTATGCTGAATATACGTAAAAATAAGTTTCATCTTCACTCCTGCTCAGCACTTGGAAAAGCCGTGACGACAGGATAGGTATAACCTTTTACACGTACGCCTGAATTTGAAATGCCAACCCACATACCTTCAGCTTTACGAATGGGATCCAGATCATCAATTTGATTCATATAAGCAGAATTAATTTCCACTTTGATACGATCTGCCGTCCACGTTTGGGGAAACATTAAAGTCTCGCCATTATTATTGGTCTTCGCAATATATTGATTAGTTTCACTATCAAAAGCGGAAATCTGTGCAAGATATACGCCATTTGGATAAGTGTATAATATCTGATCAACTCGGATATTGCCTAAAGCGGAATGGCCACCAATCATGACTGTCATAAAATACCTCTAATCTAAACTGAAAAATAAACTTCATTACTTATATTAGGTTCAGATAGTAAGAAGTCATACCACTTAGATAAAATAATCTTAAATTGGTCAAACTCAAGATAATCATCAGGATATTCTTCATCACCCCAATAAATAGTTACTTTATTTAACGAGATTAGCGCACCTAAGGTTTGCCCCCACATATCATATTCAAGAATTTCTTTTTTAGATATTTTATCAATCTCTTCAAGACCATTTTTTATCCATTTTTGTAAATGGCTTATACCTAATCCCTCATCATCAATTAAAAAATGAGTTATATTTAGATCTTCGTTTATATTTAGAATAGAACAATATGGTTCTAAAGATCCATCTTTCCACATATCAATCCAACTAAATTTTACATTTATCATATACTACTTGTCTCCCATAACTGGATAAACTGTAGTTTTAGGTTCTTTATATCCTTTTACTTCTACACCACTTGGTGTTAATCCTTTCCACATAGTTTTTCCTTTTTCGACAAACTCAACTCTATTTTTATACGCTATATCAACCTCATATTTTACTCTATCAGCTGACCAGCTATCAGGGAACATCGTTGAATTTTTAGTGAGAACCTTTCCATTTTCTGGATTCGTATATTGAATTTTTGCTTCATATACGCCTGCTGAATTTGGACTACCTTTTGAAATCACATGAACATTTCCATTGGCAATACTATGTCCACCGACCAATTTGCCTCTTTTAGAGACCTCAACATTTAATATATGCCCATCAAAATCAATTGGCGCAGTGACCTTATGAACATTTTTAGTTGCTTGTTCGTTGATGTAATGATCTTTTTGGCGATTAGAAATTCTTTCATTTAATCCTTTATTTCGATTTCCTCCTAGATTGGCGATGTTCTTCGACTCATAAAACCCATTTACCGAACTCTTAATATGGTCAGCGGCTTCTTTTTGATACTTAATCGCCTCAGCAACATTCCCTGCTTTTTCCGCAGCTTTCGCCATGTTAAGTGCGTTCTTCGCCTCTTTTAACGGCTTCGTGACAACATCCGCACCGGGAATCAACCCTACTGTTGCCAACGCATAGTCAATACCATTTTCCGCTTCTACAAAGGATTTTATATCTCCAATTATCGGCGTAAAGTCCGCTAAAAATGCACCTACATCACCCGTGGTTCTTAAGTTTTTAACCAATTCAGGATGCGCTTTTTCAAATTCTTCCGCAGCTTGACGCGTCGCTTCGCTTAACTGAGTTTGCACTGTGGCATTTGCGACTAAACCGTTAGCATAATCCGTGGATTTATACGCTTGGTCAAAGAAGTTATTCTCCACCGCTCCTTTCGCTGTTTGTGCGGCAATGCCCACGCCATCCGAACTGTTCGCCAGTGCCCCACCGGCTATGCCGGCCGCCGCTTGGCTTAATGTGGAGACCGTGAGTTTTTCTTCTTGGCTTAACGCATTCGGGGATTTGCCATAAAGTGTTTCGGCGATAACCTTGGCGGCAGCTTCGCCTGCCACAGCGCCCGCAGCACCTGCGGCAACATTACGGTTGCCTGCATAAGCCTCCACAGCTCCCCACAATGCATGGGCAGTTAAATTGACCGCATCACTTTGGCCTTTTGTGGCTTCTTTGATGTGATGGTTTACCATAGGGGATAAGCCTGAAGCCACCACTTCCGCAGCCGGTCTGCCGGCAAGTGCGGTACTCAGTACGTTCATGGCCGAATCCACCAGTCGACGTTGGCGTCCTCCGGTTTCCCATTCCTTGGCTGCTTGGTCGGCCTTATCAAACTGCATTTGAGCTTGTCTTTCTAAAGTGCGGTTACTTTCCGAATCGTTTTCTTTAACCGCCTTTTGCGCTTGCTCTAATGCCACTGCCGCCTCATATTTTTGTTTGCGGGCTTTTTCGCTCAGTTTTTCGATAATCAAGGCCGCTCCTTGACTTAGGTTGTTGCCAAACTGCTCGGTGACGTCGCGTTGTAAATCCAGCTCTTTTTGTACCTTGTCTTTATCAAAGTGATTTTCCAACTTGCCGGCATGCTGCTCTGCATTATCCGTAGTCACATCGGTTTTAATGCTATCTAGCGTCTGCTCAACCGTTTCACCGGTTTTCGCCAGTTGTCCTGCTTGGTCTCTAATTTCAATATTCGAAGTATTAATACCACTTTTCGTTGTACCGGATTGACTTTCTTTATCTGAGCCGTAGCCGAGGCCTAAGGTAGATTGCAACGAGGCCAAACCGGTTGCCGATTTCGCACGATTGGCATTGCCCTCCGTGTCGGTCGCACTGACCGTTTCCTTGCCGTTTTTATCTAAATAAACCGGATTGCCCTTGCTATCGGTCGCCTGTTTACTACTTTGTGCTTGCCCCTCTTTACCCAATGGGGTATCAAAATTCGCTGCCACACTGCCGCTCACACCAAAACTGCTACCGCTATAGTTTGAGTGGTTTTCAATATCCGAATGCGTTATCGTGCCCGTGCTAAACCGGTTTTTACCCTCATCCTCCGCCTTTTGTGTCGAGGTGATAAGACCGCCTTTTAAATCCGTATGGTTGACGTTGATGTCATACCCCTCATCCCCTGCATAGATGCCGGCTTGTTCATTCACACTCGCATGGTCGGCATGGATGTTTGACTTGTTGAAACTACCTCCAACGGATGCGCCATAACCCACTGTCACACTCCCACTCACGTTCATTTGTTTGCCTTTGTATGTGGCGGTGTCTTGCAAGCTTTCGATGTTGAGGTTTTGGGCATTGACTTCTACACGCTTGCCTTTCACTTGGCTACCAATAATATTGGCATCGCCACCGGCTTGAATCACGGTTTTACTTTGGC
Organism: Aggregatibacter sp. 2125159857; assembly: GCF_017798005.1. Lineage (NCBI taxonomy): Bacteria > Pseudomonadati > Pseudomonadota > Gammaproteobacteria > Pasteurellales > Pasteurellaceae > Aggregatibacter > Aggregatibacter sp. 2125159857. Next base: position 124,586 of record NZ_CP072548.1, on the reverse strand, counting down.
TATCACCTACATGGCTAGCCACATAAGTGGTTTCATCACCATTACCATAACCTTTGCCGTAATTACCGCCTAAAGTAGCCCCAACAGCCGCACCATTGCTCACTTTCATCGCCACCCCCGCATTAAAGCCGCTCGATTTATTGGTGCTGCGCTCTTTGTGCGTTTGTTCGGCTGCCGTGATGTTGATGTCATTGTCCGCCCCCAAGAAGGTCCCTTGTTTGCCGGACACATCCGAACCTTGAATCGTGATGTTGGAGGCTTTGCCCGCCCCTGTGGCAACAATATTCACCTTGCCGCCGGCATTCACTTGTGATTTGGCTGCGGTTTTGCCTTCAGTATGCGTGCGTGATTCGCTCTTTTGTTGACCGTAAGTGATTTGTGCTCCCACGACGGAATCCACACTGCCATTTTCCATCGCCTCTTGCATCGCTTTTCCTGCCTGTCCCACCGCTTGTCCGGCTCGATAGGCATCCATCGCCGAGTTCGCCGCCGCCATAGCATTGACTCGGTCATTTTTGCTTTGACCGACGCGCTCAACGGATTTCACCGTCCCTTGCACGGCTTGTAGGGCGGATAGTATCGGAGAGGTGACGGCAAGGGTTACCCCTTTTTGCTCAAAGGTTTGTTTGGTATTGGTTTCATATTTATCATCTGCCGCTTTAATATCGACTTTTTTCGCCAAAATATTGACATCTCCGTTCACCGCACTCACCTGACTTGCCGTTTGGGTGTAATGATTCTTTGCGATGAGGGTGGTGTTGCCGTTTAAGCTCCCCACTTGGCTGCCCTGTGCATAAAACTTCGTTTTATCGCTTTCTAGCGTTTGCTTTTGGGCACCAAACGTAACCCCTAGGCCTCCTCCGCCCAGCACGCCTGATTTTTTCCCAGATAGTGCGCGTTTCCTAACGCGTGCCAAAAACATCCGTTTTGTTTGATTCAGGTTTTCACTATTTTTATTAACAACTTCATTCAGTTTGTCTATTTTAGTTAGATTCAAGCACACGTCAGGAGACGCGCGCTATCTAAGAGGGCTATCTTTTGGATTACTATCATTAATAATTACTTTCTCACTTTATTTGAAATTATTATTGATAACAAGAGCAAAGGAGTACCTAAAAAGAAACCTTTAAAACAAAAAATAATTATTTCTCTTACCTCCTCCCAAGAAATATATCCTCCATTAATTATAAAAGACATAATAATTAAAAATATAGAATCCCCTACAGATAAAATCACAGATAGAAAAACAGAATAAATAAAATACTGGAGAATCTTACTTATCACTGTAAACACCTCCAATCTGATTTTTTATATTTTTTTTTCATTATTATTTAATTTCTGATTTAAGTATTCGCTAGTAAAAGAATCTACTGCCGTTCCAAACTTAGCCGGATACCCCACAATGGCGCGCGCCTCCTGACGCGTGTCCAAAACATTGATTTCGTTTGATTAAGATTCTTACTATTTTCATGAATAATTTCAGTTTGTTTATTTTTAGATAGATACAAGCACGCGTCAGGAGATGCGCGCTATCTAAGGGCTACTATTTAAAAAATAAAATTTGTATAAGACAAACAATAATCCCTATAAAAATACCTATTTTTATAGAAGGGTTTCTAAAAAAATAAAACCATTTTTCCTTTGTTGTATTTTTAAATAAATATTCATCATCAGGATGGATATATATATCCTCTAAAGAGTTATATGTCTCACCCTCATCCCCACGAACCCTAGTACCATCATTTAATTTTTCGGCAATAGCTATTAGCTTTTCTATATGCTTATCATCCGTGGTATTAATGTAATATTCACCTTCAATACCTTCTGTATAAAAAAGAGTAAAAGAAGGATTATCTTTATCATAATAAAACTCTAAAGTTCCATTTTTATTTATCTCTTCCTTCATGTTGAATTCTTTAAATAAAAACGCTCTAAACTTTTCTTTATTCATGATTAGTTTAGAAGAAATATCTTTTTTATCCGTATTAACTAAAGAAACATGATAAGCCATCATTTATCCTCACGATTGCACTCATTTCCTAACGCGTGCCTAAAACATCAATTTCGCAATTCAGATTTTTACTATTTTCATTAACAACTTTATTCAGTTTGTCTATTTTAGTTAGATTCAAGCACGCGTCAGGAGACGCGCTATCTGGTGGCAGATCTTGCCTTTAGAAAAGTGCGGTCAATATTCAAGAGATTTTAGAATTCACTGAATATTGACCGCACTTTTAAGCACCTTTGTTAATTACTGCCAAGGCTTAGCATCAGGCTTGCTGTGTTTTTTTCGCCATTGAATACATGCAGGTCTATTCCACATTGTTTTTTCTTCACAGATTGGACCACCTTCTAGATACCAACCTTTTTTCTCTAAACAAAGATTTACCTCCGGATTATCACTTTCTCCTACCACATAATCCATACCGCAATCCTTCATATCTTTTTCTTTTCTATCAACATATTTAGTTAAAACATTAGGATCTGATTCAGGGAATAATGCATCTGCATTATGTAAGCGCCAATGATCATGTGGTGGAAGTGGTTGAAACCATCCACTACAGCTTGTAAGCAATAAGATTGAGGGTATTAAGAATAAAAATCTTATTTTCATTTTATTTCTCCTTCGCTTTATTTAATTCAAAAATAGTTCTTTCATTACCCATTTTAAGATCTCCTCCAGTTCTATATCCGTCAGTAATACATTGTCGTTGCCCTAAGCCATGGCAATTATGTACGGATAAACGTTCATCACTAAACATATCTGCTGTTCGCTGTAACCAGCTTTTATTCAGATTATTTTCAGATGTCGTTGCAGGATTTCCCCCCAATAAAATCGGCATACTACCTACCGGGTCACTAGCATGATTCTCAATCCGAATTGAACCATCTGAAGTGGTTCTTTCTTTACCGGTTTGCAATTGACTTAAATAACCATCCGCTCTTGTAACATCAGCTGCAGGACCAACCATTTTAATTGTTGTTCCCGAAAGTAACTTTTTAGCTAGGTTATCTTCTGTATTTAGCGCTTTTAATGCATTACTTAATGTTAATGTGCCACGACTATGAGAACCGAGGTATAAATCATCTTTACCATATTGCTTCATAATGTTCATCGCTTGTAAACTCGAATTATCCATACCTAATAGGTTTCCAAAAGAACCTTCGAACATCTTTTCATAACCCGCCACTAAGAGCTCTGACAAACCATTTTTCGCTTTAGGATGGTGAACAAAATAAACATCTTTATATACCTTTTGATCTATATTGCCTGTTTTATCATCCCTGCCTGCAATGTAGTTTTGTACCGCAAATTTTGCTGCTGCATTACGATCATTAAAGATGCCATTAAATGCAACGACATATTTACTCTCTGTTTTCCCTGTTTTGGGATCAGTATAAGTAACTTTTTGTAATTGATTACGCTCTTGATCTGACAACTCATGCAATTGATAAATATTGCGTCCTTTACTTACTTGTTGATCATAGTATTCTTTTCGATTTACACCTTTAGCATCAGCTTCTTCATCTATTTTCTTCAGGATTTCTGGATCCTTTATAGGATCTCCTTTTTCATCCACTTTATGAGTAAACATCCGATGTTCTGCGATAAACATTGTTCGATAAGCCTCATCCGTAGCACCACCAACATTCTTCGCAAACGCTTGAATCGTTGCAACATCCTGCTCAACCTCTTTCTGCATTTGTGAATAATCTATTTTTTCAAGTTTATTCGCTTCTTGCTTGGTTGATTTTTTTATACTTTCAATATTTTCTTTGCCTTTTTGACTACCAATATTGAAATTTCCATCGCTTATCACCGCATAAGTCGTACTTTGACGGTTTTCTTTTTGGCTACTATTACTGGCTAAATTTGCTAACCCCATTTTAGCAGCGGCATATAAATCCGAACTATGTATATCATCTTTATCTAAGCCAAATTTTACCGGTGATTGATTCGTCTGATTTGGATTGGCTTGGTCAAAAGTTTCATTATTTCGACCTTCACGATAAATTTTATTAAGCTCTTTATCCTCATTTGAAGTTTGGTCACGATTTACGGAAAATCCTCCCATTAATCCCATAGCCGATGATTTAGCATGAGAATAATTTTGAATATTTGAATATTCAAAATCTTGTGCGGTTAATTGGTTCTTTTCTTTTGACGCTTGTGAAAGAATTGCACCACCAATAGATGACACTTTATTTTTTACATTCACATCATAGCCATCATCACCTGCATAAATCCCCGCTTGCTCATTCACACTCGCATGGTCGGCGTTGACTTTGGATTTGTTGTAGCTTCCCCCGGCTGAGACGCCATAACCCACCGTCACACTGCCACTCACGTTCATTTGTTTGCCTTTGTATGTGGCGGTATCTTGCAAGCTTTCGATGTTGAGGTTTTGGGCATTGACTTCTACACGCTTGCCTTTCACTTGGCTACCGATGAGATTCGCATCACCACCGGCTTGAATCACGGTTTTACTTTGACTATCTCCTACATGGCTAGCCACATAAGTGGTTTCATCTCCATTGCCATAGCCTTTTCCGTGATTGCCGCCTAAAGTAGCCCCAACAGCCGCACCATTGCTCACTTTCATCGCCACCCCCGCATTAAAGCCGCTCGATTTATTGGTGCTGCGCTCTTTGTGCGTTTGTTCGGCAGCCGTGATGTTGATGTCATTGTCAGCCCCCAAGAAGGTCCCTTGTTTACCGGACACGTCTGAACCTTGAATCGTGATGTTGGATGCTTTGCCTGCCCCTGTGGCAACAATATTCACTTTGCCTCCGGCATTCACTTGTGATTTGGCCGCGGTTTTGCCTTCAGTATGCGTACGTGATTCGCTCTTTTGTTGGCCGTAAGTGATTTGTGCCCCCACCACGGAATCCATATTTCCATTTTCCATCGCCTCTTGCATCGCTTTTCCTGCCTGTCCCACCGCTTGTCCGGCTCGATAGGCATCCATCGCCGAGTTCGCCGCCGCCATGGCATTGACTCGGTCATTTTTGCTTTGACCGACGCGTTCAACGGATTTCACCGTCCCTTGCACGGCTTGTAAGGCGGATAATATCGGCGAGGTTACGGCAAGGGTTACCCCTTTTTGCTCAAAGGTTTGTTTGGTATTGGTTTCATATTTATCATCTGCCGCTTTAATGTCGACGTTTTTCGCCAAAATATTGACATCGCCGTTCACCGCACTCACCTGACTTGCCGTTTGGGTGTAATCATTCTCTGCAATGAGAGTGGTGTTGCCGTTTAAGCTACCTACTTGGCTGCCCTGTGCATAAAGCTTAGTCTGATCATTTTCCGTGGTTTGTTTTTGAGAACCAAAGGTTACTCCAATACCACCTCCCAACATGCCTGATTTTTTCTTACTATAATAATCATCAGAGTAAATTCGGTTCTCAGCTTCACGAATATCAATATTCTTAGCCTTCACCGTCAAACCATTACCAGCTGCTACATTTGAGCCCTGAATAGTGACATTACCTTTGCTTGAATGAAGATAAATCTTATCTGCATCTAAATTTGAGGCTTCCGCAACATCATAATCGTGTTTATGTCGATAAACTTCTGTCGTTGAGCTTGTTAAATCTCTAGATTTACTTTTTGAACCACTAGAAAGCTGCTCTTTATAACGGGCTTCTTGGATATTAATATTCCCCTCAGACATCACATTCATGGTGCCATTACTGGTTACAGAAACGCCTCGCATTTCAACCGCACTTTTACCTACAGTATCAAGATTTCCAGTGACATTTAACTGACTGCCAACTTCTTGTTTTTGATCAAGCTTATAGTAATTATCTGCATTGGGTACGTAATGCTCTTTATTTTCAGTTTCTACCGTACCAAAATTCAATGCGTTACCAGCAGAGAAAACCGCATTTCCGTTCACATCTACATTTGCACCTTTTACAGTAATATTTTCAGTCGCAAAAAAGCTAGCGCTGCCTTTTTTGTTATCATTGCCAACCTTTACGGATGCTTGCTGTGTGAGTGATTTTTGGTAAAAATCAGGTGTGTTTTCTGTTTCACTCGTGGTACTTTCAATATTAATATGCTTTCCTTGGGCAACTAAATTATCTGTTGCATTTAATTCCCCACCAAGGTTATTGAGCATATTTTTAGCCGTTAAATAAAGTTCTCGGCCTTGCAAACGTCCACCTAAGTTTTCAATATTATTTGCTGCCAAACCTGTTAGATTACGTCCAGAAATCACGCCACTGTTTTGTACATCACCTTTGACATTCATAATGATATCATTGGCAGAAATTACTGCACCTCGACTATCAATATCAGTATTACGTCTAACAACGTAAACCTGTGGCACTAATACTTCTCTCTTAGTACCATCTTTTAAAGTCACTTCACGTTTTACCATCCAAACCATATCAGAAGTTAACTCTTTCATCTGAGAAGAGGTTAAAGCAACACCCGGTACTAAATTCATTTTTTTTGCGTAGTATGCTCCATTATCCATCAAGGCTTTATATTGGTCATAATCGGAAGAGTAATTTTCTAGAAAACGTCTACCTGTGAGCTGATTAATTTGTTCATTTACTAAACGTTGTTCATAAAAACCATCGCCCAAACGTTTAAGCATATTTTGTGGATCATTGCGCAACTGCTTGAACATATAATCAGAACTCAACCACTTGTTTCGATCTGTAAATGCAGGATCTGTCTCTACAAGATAGTGGCTATTAGCATTAGGATTAATCTGATAAAGACTTTCTGTTGGCAAATTAGCATTGATATCAATAGAAGCCACACTTCCAGACTTATGATAAGCACCCACCGAGCCCGTTGATGAAATAGATTCACCAATTGTATTATCAACCATCTTAAAATAGTGCGGAATTGGAGGAAGAGGGCGATTGGTTATTGCAGTTTTACCATGGTTATAATGTCCCCAGCAGTGGTGTCTGCCACAATGGTGTTTTTCGGCACCAATCTCTTGAGCCTCACCATTATCAAATTTAAGAATATTTGCAACTGCATCCTTATTTCTTAGTTGAACGCCACCGGCATGACCGATATCGTCATTAGTTTTATTTGACTCAAAGATCTGATCACCTAAAGTAAGGCGTTTACCAATTAAGAACTTAGAGGCATTATTTTCAAGATCATCACCTTGCAATGTCAGATTTCCGCCAAAAGCAATCTTCGCAGGATCCTGATGCTCAATCGTTGGTGTAATTGTTTTTCGAGTAAAATACTCAGTATGCCAGTTTGGGGAACCGACTCTCTCTTTGGATTGATCATAAAATGTAAAATAGGCATTATTATCATGACGATTTTTATTATTCCAATTCATATAACCATCTACACCTTCACGATAAGACTTGGAAGATCCTGGTAAACGGAATAAAGAAAAACTCTCATAAGAAACTACTTCGCCCATTTTTAGATGAATATCATGATTCCATAAACGGTGTGTATTAATTACTCCATCACCTAATGCTTCTATACTAGCACTCGCATTATCAATAAATGTCGCCTTACCTACAGCATATCCTTTATCATCTAGCCCACCACCAATATAAAGTTTATCTTGGCTAAAGATAAAAGCATGATCTCGATTAACTAAAGTTCCTACACCAAAATCCAAACGCTGACGAGCAGCGATTGTGGCCGAATGTTCATCCTCTTTATCATTTGTTAACTCACGGCTAGCAATAGAAAGATGATCACCATAAATACGGCCTGTTCCTAGATTATTTAGTGTCGATGCATCTAAACGTGTAGTTTTACCATCAATTAAGCCACGGTTGGTTAAACGTTCTGTAGAAATTTGAGTTGCATCAGCAGAAATTTCGGCATTTTTTATATTTTCTACTTCTGCTGCGTGAATGATTGCTGCTTGACCAATTCTTAACATAACATTATTTGTCAATTTCCCTTCAGTAGAAAAATTCAACTTGCCATCCACTTTAAAGGCATTTTTTAAATTCAAACCATCTTTTAAAGCAATATTAGCATTACCTTTAGAACTAATATTTCCTTCATTTACCAGCGTTTTTGCTGTTAAATCTAACTGTGAATCAGAATGCAAACGACCACCTGTATTATCCACTACAGTTGAAGCCTTATCTCCCTCTACAATAAGTTTGCCTCCAGAGAGAATATCACCTTGTTGATTACTAAGTAGTGCAGTTTTAATTCGTCCCTCTTCACTTATATCAATTGCACCTTGTTGATTGCTCACTGTATCAGCAACAACATTTAACTGCCCCGCTTTAATCCCTTGAGCATTTTGACTGTTTGATTTGGTACCACTGTTATCTAAATTTTTCGCTTTAATTGATACTTTTTCAGAGGCAACAATCAAAGAGCCTTTATCCGATTGCTTGCGGTTATCCACGTTATTTGCGTTAAGCTGAACTTGTTTACCTGCAATAACACCCTGTTTGTTATCAATGTGTTGAGCATTAAGTTGTGTCTGAGCTTTAGCATAAACGGTGCCACGGTTCTCAATATTCTTTTTTGCATTGAGTTGAGCATTTTCACTACCACCAATAAAGCCTTCATTCACAATCTTACCTTGGCTATCAATTTTCACCTCACCGGCAGAGGCGCCAATGTGGCCGGCATTGCGCACACCGATACCGGCTTCCGTACCAACCAAGTGGATTTTGCCCGAGTACATTCCACCTAATTCACCCACATCAATTGCAACCTGTGGCTTAATATCTCCAACCGATGCTTGTTCTGTACGAATAACTTGTAACGTTTCGTCAGCATCAGATCGCGCGATAGTATTTTTCCCGGCAATAACCGTTATCTCTTTTTTCGACCAAATACCGGCGTTTACTTCAGCTTCTCGAGCAAGAATTTCAGTGTAATCCACATGACTGTTATCTAGACCTTTTCCACTAACGGTTACTTTACCCGCTTCAACTTTGAAATTATCGACTTGACCGTTTTTAATTTCAGGTTTGCCGGTAGTCAAAGTCACGCGGTCAGAATTAATAATCCCACAGCCTTCGCAATGCAATCCGTTTGGATTTGCAATAATGACATTGGCTTTCTTACCTGCCACCTCCATGTAACCTTTCATCACCGAAGGATTACTAGAGTTTACTTCATTTAAAATAACGTTTGCTTCACCGCGAGCAAGATAGGGGTTGCCTTGCACCATGCCCGCCAGTTGAGTCTGCGTATGTGTACGGCTGTTATTTAACACAGCGCCTTTCTCAGCAATATCAAATTGACTGTATTTGTTGTGGGATAAGCCTTTATCGTTGGGGGTTTGAATATTGACTTGCGGTAGTCCGTTGGCCGTTTGTAGTACGATTGGCTGCTGGTTTTTCGGGGCAGACTTATCAGCTTGGATAATTAAGGTTTCAGCGACTGCACCCTCTGAAAATGCGACAAAACCCAAAACGCAAAATAGACTAAACGCTAAGGGTTTTAATCGAACCGACACATGAGACAGACTAACATCATGTTTTTCAGTTGATTTTCCCTCGGATTTAGCTAACTCGGAGACGACAACAAAACGTTGCAAAGTTTTACTGAAAATGACACGGAAACATTGTTTGTTCATACCTTAATCCTCAAATTTTATCCAAATTGATTTCGCTGAAAAATAAATTAAAAACTATATCCGATATTAAAACCGGCAACCGCATTAGAAGTTCTGAATCCTTCGGGTTTACGTATAGGTTTACCTACAAAGACATCATAACTAAAGCCTTTTATTCCTCCTCGCAAACCGATCGCTGTTCCCATTAAATGGCGACCAAGTTGATTTTCTGTGGACCAGCCTGACACTCGCCCTCCGTCAACAGCCCAATAAGCGGCATGATTGGGGTTAAATTGCCAACTTAGCTCGTTTCGCCAGTTCCAACCACGTTCACCGGAAAGAGAAAGTTCACCATCAAAACCGCGTACGGTATAACGTCCACCAATTGAGAAACGGTCTTGAGCGATCAGTGGGGTTTTATTCCACTGGGCATTCAAGCTGCTTTGCCATTGCCAAGCTTGGCTACCCCATTTAAAGGGTTTTATTAGGTTGATACTTGCTGTAATAATTTTAGGACGAGAGGTGCCTTCACCGAATAGCTCTTCAGGGGCAGATAATGCTCTCCGCGCAGCAGTTCCTCGTTTGAAATTAATTGAAAAATCTACGGTGGCTGTTGGGAAATATTCTTTGTGATTAATCCCGGCTTCCCAGCCGGCCATTCGTCTTCTTTGTACGTCAATTTCTGCACCATCGATATAATTTTGAGATTGACGAGACCAAAAAGAACCTGAAACCAAGGTTTTACGTTTGGCATCACGATAGAGCAGATAGGAGAGTGTCAACTTATCCGTTTCACTTTCACCCGAGTAGATATAACTATTATCAAAAGCACCAAAGACTTCCTGATGATATCTGCTCTGATTATGGGAAAACGCTAAATTCCAGTAACCAAACGGAATAGAATAGTAAAGTGTGAGGTTTTTACTGGCACGGCGACCTCGGTCATCTCCTTTTTGTTTTATCGAATGCGTAAAAGAGGTGTAGAAAAGATCATTTGCTGAAAAAATATTGTCTATGGAGAGTGTGCCATTGGCTTGCCATTTACCAGTAGAAGTCGAGCCGGCATCGTCTAATCCGACATTTAAACGAAATGGAAAGGCTTGATTGTAACTAATTTTTAAATCACTCTCCCCCACCTCTGCTTTATCGCTTTCACTCGGTAAAATTTCGATGTTTGCCTCAACAGTCGGTGCACGTTTTAAGTTTTCAAGGGATTGCTCAATATCTCGAATATTCAGTACATCGCCGGAATGAAACGTCAATCCGGTTAATGCATGTAAGCGGGTAAAACGAGGCACATAACTGCTATCAGCAACAATCGTATTACGCACTTTCCCCGGAATGACGGTTAATACTAATTTCCCATCACGTAAATCTTGTTCTTCTGTCACCACACGTGTTGTCACATACCCTTTCTCAATAATGTTATTTTGAATCTGTTTCATTAAAACACCTAAACCCGCACCACCAAAACAGTGAGGTAACGTCAGTTTTAATGATTTCGCTGCTTTATCAAACGCCCATTGAAATTGACTTTTTAGCAAAGAAGAGTGGTAATCCGTTAAAGTAATTTGATGAATGGTATAACAGGGAGATTCTGCAGAAGAAAGTAAAAGTGATTCACTGTGAGGCGAATCTAGACGAATATCAGGTTGAGTCTGCAATTTGTCTGCTTGTGCCTGTTGATATTGTTTCTGTCGCTGTTGTTGTGCCGCATCAATGTTGTTTAATTGAGGGTCACGCGTATCGGCGAAAGCTACTGTTGATAGTGTAGAAGAAATTAAGCTTAAAACGAATGTTCGATAGTATTTCATAGTTAATAGGCCTCATATTCAGTTTGTAAAGTCTAGAGTGTTTTCCATTTTCTTTCAAATTAATCAAAAAAACCACACTCTATAAGTGCGGTCAAATTTAAAGTCGTTATTCTTTCGCCACAATATGTGGGAATCCACCGAGGGCTTTTAGGTGATTTACCATATAACAAAACAGCTCGGCGGTGCGTTCTGTGTCGTAAAGGGCGGAATGTGCTTGTCGGCTATCGAAAGGAATATTCGCCGCTTGGCAGGCTTTGATCAGCACCGTTTGACCGAACATAAAACCGCTTAATGTGGCGGTGTCGAAGGTGGAAAAGGGATGAAATGGGTTGCGTTTAGCATTGGTGCGCTGTGCGGCTGCCATAATAAATCCCTGATCAAAGGCGGCATTATGCGCCACAATAATAGAACGTTGGCAGTCCGCCTCTTTTTGCGCACGTCGCACCATTTTAAACATCTCGCTGATGGCAATATTTTCACTCACGGCGCCACGCAATGGGTTATCAACATCAATGCCGTTAAACTTAATCGCTTCCGGGTTGATATTGGCGCCTTCAAAAGGTTGAATATGAAAATGGCATTTTTGATCAGGTAAGAGATTACCCTGTTCATCCATTTTGACCGTAATCGCCGCTAATTCTAATAGCGCATCGGTTTTTGCGTTCAAGCCGGCGGTTTCCACATCAATAATGACCGGTAAATACCCCCGGAAGCGGTGTTTTAATAAATGATAGTTGATAGTTTCTTGCGTGTCAGACATACCTATTCCTAAAAATAAAACGTGGATTATCGTTCATAATCCACGTTAAAAAACAGTTGAATTTTTCACCGCACTTTTAGCTTAAGTTTAGCTTAGTTGCCTAAACCGGCTTGTGCGCTTTTATTCTCAATGAATTCGATTTTGTAACCATCCGGATCTTCGACGAAAGCAATCACGGTGGTTCCGCCTTTCACCGGGCCCGGTTCACGGGTAACATTGCCGCCCGCTTGACGCACGGCTTCGCAAGTAGCGTAAATATCATCAACCCCAATGGCGATGTGGCCGTAGGCATTGCCCAAGTCGTATTTCTCGACACCCCAGTTATACGTTAATTCCAAGACGGACGCCTTGTCTTCATCATCGTAGCCTAAAAATGCTAAAGAATATTTATATTCAGGATTCTCGCTGGTACGCAATAAACGCATTCCCAACACGTCTTGATAAAATTGAATGGAACGTTGTAAATCACCGACACGTAACATTGTGTGTAAAATTCGCATTTGGTTTCCTCACTGTGAATAAATCTTGTCAATTATGCCACAGAATGAATGGATTTGCCTGATGAAATTCGTGTTAAAGGTTATCGTAGTTTGTCGTAGGAATACGCAAGGAGGCGCACTAAAAGCACAAAGTGCGGTGAAAATTCACCGCACTTTTAGCCCGCCTTTTTATCGACTTACAACAAAATCTCCGCACACAACCCGATGCGTTCGCCGGCAGCATTTTTACGGTTAGACAGGTTGAGTTGGTAATGATGCAATTCGGCAATGCGGCGAACAATGGACAATCCCAAGCCGCTGCCTTTTTCGTTTTGGCCGGCTGGGCGATAGAACCGTTGACCGAGTTTAGCCAGATCGGCTTCATCCACACCGCCACCGTTGTCTTCCACCAAAATCTTGTTTTTTTCCAACCGCACTTTGACCTGACTGCCCTCCGGGCAATAACGAATGGCGTTGTCTATCAGATTACGCAACATAAGCGCCAACAACAACGGCTGCCCCATTTTTACAGGAGGCGCAGCGATGGGCTCAAATGCCAGCGTGATTTGGTGTTTTTCCGCATGAAAATACAATTCCCCCATCAACGACGGAATTAACTGTTCCCAATGAATTTCCTGTAAATTCTCCAGTTCTTTCAAATTATCTAAACGGGCAAGAGTTAATAATTGCTCGATCAGCTGGGTTGCGCGATCGATACCTTTGGTCAGATTTTCCAATGCCTGTTCACGCAAGTGAGCGTCATCACCGGCAAGTTGTGCCACTTCCGTTTGAATACGCAAAGCGGCAAGTGGGCTACGCAATTCATGGGCGGCATCGGAAGTAAAGCGGCGTTCACGCAATAAGGTGGCAGAAGTGCGGTCAAAAAATTGATTTAAATTTTGAATTAACGGCAAAATTTCCATCGGCAAATTGTCGGTCGGTAACAACGAAGTGTCGTCCGGCGGGCGTTTCGCCACTTGTTCGCCCACTTCTTTTAGGCTGCGTAATTCTCGGCGAATAATCAATCCCAGTGCCGCCAATAAAAACGGCAAACCGGCAAACCAAATCCACATCTGCCCGAATACCATTTTATTGATCAGTTCATCGCGATATTCCTGTTCCTGCCCCACGGCGACCATTAAACGACCACCGGCAACAGGTAACCAGAAAATACGCCAGTCATCGTCGTCCTCACGAATTTTACTGAGTGAAAAACCTTTTTGAGGCGCATAAATAAAGTTTTCGCCATTTTCACCGTCACTCAGCACAATAGTGCCGTCTGTAGTAAAAATCGCAAAGGCCAACGCATCATCGTCAAAACGATGTTTTTTAAAAGGACGGCGTGGTTGTGGGTTGTGACGATCGATTAAAAGATGACGTAAATCAGAAGAAGCAAGCCGTTCGGCAAAGAGAATTTGTTGTGCATCAAAAACTTGATTCACTTCTTTGCGAACTTGAAACCACGCTACCGCCGTGGAGATCAACCACACCAAAACAGACACCAAGGACAAGGTGGCAATTAATCGAAAGCGGAGGCTGCGCTTGTGCCAATTAAGCTTCTTCATCATTTTTTCCTAAGGCATAGCCCACGCCATGCACGGTGCGAATAAACTGTTTACCGAGTTTTTGGCGTAAGTTGTAAATATGCACTTCCAAGGCATTGCTGTTGACTTCGTCATCCCAGTTGTAAAGTTTTTCTTCAATAAAATCACGGGTGAGGACGCGTTCTTTATTCAGCATAAACAGCTCAAGCAGTTTGTATTCGCGTGTGGTTAATGCAATTTCTTGTTCATTCAACAATACTTTACGTTGATTCGGATCGAATTTGACGCAGCTATGCTGAATAATCGGGCTGGCATGCCCATAACGACGACGAATCAATGCTTGCAATCGTGCCACCACTTCCGCCAACGCAAACGGCTTGCATAAATAATCGTCTGCACCGCGTTGTAAGCCGGTAATGCGTTCATCTAAGGTATCTCGCGCCGTTAAAATCAACACCGGCACATCCTGCCCGTTTTTACGCCATGCCTGCAGCACGTCTAAACCGTCCATTTTCGGCAACGTTAAATCTAACACCACCGCATCGTAAGGCGCGGCTTGCGCAGCTGCCAATCCGCTTTTGCCGTCAGTAAACCAATCCACTGCAAAGCCCGATTTGGTCAAACCGATTTGAATGCCGTTGCCAATGAGTGCATCGTCTTCGATCAATAAAATTCGCATAAAAAAATCACCGCACTTTTCACTTGAGAAATTGCTATCATCAAAACAAACAAAAAGTGGCTCATCACCACTTTCTGTTTTTGGTCGGATTATTTTACAATTTTTTCGACACGATCAATATCGACTTCCATTTTATCCCAAGATTTATCCACTTCGCCGTAAAGTTTCACTTCATCGCTTGGGGAAATATCCTGACCTCGCCATGCTTTACGGTCGATTTCCACTTGGATTTCGCCACTGGCATCTTTGAAAATAAAGTCATCCTTGTCTACTTGTTTGATGATGTTACCTTGCAAAATGATGTATTGATCGTCTTTCCAGGTATTTGCATCTGCTGCTTTGCTGACGGTTTGATTACCGTTGACAAAGCCTCCGTGTTTAAATTCACCTTTGTGGTGATACTGTGCATATTGTGCCTGTTGTGTCTGCGGATCTTGGAAACCACCTTTGGCAAAAGCGCCGCTTACGGCAACGGTTGCTAATACGAAAATTGTTGCTAAACTACGTTTCTTCATTTGAAATCTCCTTCATAAAGTTCATTATCACAAAGCCCCCTTGCTTTGTTGAGAGCTATTAAATCAAGTAAAACTGAAGAAAAGATTAAGAAAGCTTAAAATTTTTTAAAAAAGAGAAAAAGGAAATATTATGCGTTACGACAATATGTCTGCGTTTATTGTGATGGATATTGTACGAGAAGCCGCGAAATACCCGAACGCCATTCATTTTGAAATCGGTCAGCCGGATTTACCGCCGTCGGATAAGGTCAAAGCCGCACTGCAAAATGCCGTGCAGAACAATCAATTTAGTTATACGGAAAGCCTTGGGCTTCTGGCGTTGCGAGAAAAAATTGCAGCGTATTATGACCGCACTTATCAGGTAAAAATTAACCCGAATCGGATTTTACTTACGCCCGGCACCAGCGGGGCATTCTTAGTGGCTTATGCCCTTACCTTAAATCACGGTGACAAATTGGGTTTAACGGATCCGTCTTATCCTTGTTATAAAAATTTTGCCTATATGATGGATATTCAACCGGAATTCATGCCGGTGGATAAACAAGATTGTTATCAATTAAGCGTGGAACAATTAAAACGCCATCAAATTAAAGCGTTACAAATTTCCTCGCCGGCAAACCCAACAGGCAATATTTACACCACCGAACGCTTGAAAGCGCTTAACGACTATTGTCGTGAGCACGACATTGCCTTTATTTTCGATGAGTTGTATCACGGTTTGGTGTATGACGAAGCTGCTGCAACAGCATTGCAATTTAACGATAAGGCTTATGTCATTAACGGTTTTTCCAAATATTTCTGCATGCCGGGCTTACGTTTAGGTTGGATTATCGTGCCGGAAGATAAAGTGCGTGAAGCAGAAATCATTGCGCAAAATATCTTTATTTCCGCACCGACATTAAGCCAATATGCCGCATTAGAGGCCTTCGATGACGTGCATTTAGCGCAGGTAAAACAGCAATTCCAAGCGCGTCGCGATTTTTTATATAACGCCTTAAAAGACATTTTTACCATTGAATTTAAACCGCAAGGCGCTTTTTATTTGTGGGCGGATGTATCTAAATACACCGATGACAGTTACGAATTTGCCAAACAAATGCTCCATGAAATTCAGGTCGCGACTACGCCGGGCATTGATTTTGGGCAAAATGGTACGAAGCATTATTTGCGTTTTGCTTACACTAGCAACATCGAGCATTTGCAAGAAGGGGTAAACCGCATTAAACGCTGGCTGGCAAATAAATAAAAATTACCCATTCCAGTCATTGAACCACAAAATTATGCGCCTATAATAGGCGCGAATTTTTACTTTCTATTAACAATAAGCCCTAAAATTATGAGTATTCGAATTCTACCTGAAAATGAAATTAAACAAGCGGCAGCCTCTTATACTGCGCCGCCACTGTTGTTTTCCAGCCCGAAAAATTTATATCAACGTCGCGCTGCGCGTTTAAGAGAGTTAGCCCAAGATCACCCGCTTGCTGATTATCTGCTATTCGCTGCAGCGATTGCTGATGCGCAATTAGAACTGCTTGAAAATATGCCGATTCCGCAAGATCCGAGACTGGAAAAACTGTCCGGCGAACAATTAGCGCATCAACCGTTAAATGCACAACATTGGCAGCGTGATCCAATTTGGCGCAAATTATTGACCGCACTTTTAGAGAAATTAAAACCTTCTGCCAACGACCAGATTCTCACCACCATCGAATGGTTAGAAAAAGCCGCTGACAGTGAATTGGAAGACCTTGCCGATAAAGTCTTGGCGCAAGAATTTGCCACCATTTCCAGCGATAAAGCGGTGTTTGTATGGGCTGCATTATCCTTGTATTGGCTTCAATTAGTGCAACAAATTCCTCATAATGCGAAACAAGAAAGCACGGAAAACCTTCATTGTTGTCCGGTGTGTAACACTGCGCCAACGGCAAGTTTAGTACATTTTGGCAGCCAACAAGGTCTGCGTTATTTGCACTGTGCGCTTTGTGAAAGCGAATGGAATATGGTACGTAGCCAATGTTCTAATTGTGGACAAAACAAAGAATTAGATTATTGGTCAATTGATGATTATATGGCAGCCATTCGAAGCGAAAGCTGCGGCAGTTGTAAAAGTTATTTAAAAATTATGTTCCAAGAAAAAGAACCGAAAGTGGAAGTGATTGCCGATGATTTGGCTTCTCTTTTCTTAGACATGGAAATGGAAGAAAAAGGCTTTATGAAAAGTGGCTTAAATCCGTTTATTTTTCCGGCGGAATAAGCACGAATTTCTACCATGCGCAGTGCAGGATTTCGTTTTAAGCAATTTCATGTCAATCATGATCGTTGCGCCATGAAAGTGGGTACTGACGGTGTTTTATTAGGTGTTTGGGCGGATGTAAATTACGCCCAACAGATTTTAGATTTAGGCACCGGCAGCGGATTGATTGCGTTAATGTTAGCGCAACGCAGTGCCGCAGAAAGTCAAATTCATGCCGTTGAATTGGATCCTGCCGCCGCACAACAGGCACAAGAAAATGTCGCCGCCTCGCCTTGGGTGGAAAAGGTTCATGTGTATCAACAAGATGTTTTTACGTTTTGTCAGCAAACCCCAGTAAAGTTTGATTTAATTGTGGCGAATCCGCCCTATTTTGAAAGTGGCATTGCTTGCCGAGACACTCAGCGCAACACCGCACGCTATGTGATTCAATCTCATGTTGCGTGGTTGGAGGCAGCACATTCTTGCCTCACGTCACAGGGCAAAATCAGCTTTGTCTTACCTTTTGAGGCCGCCGAAACGTTGCTAAAATCCACCGCACTTTCTTGCATTGCCCGTTGCGATGTAGTGACGAAAGCCGGAAAAACACCTCAGCGCGTGTTATTGACTTTTTCTGCGCAAGCACAACAAACGGCATATCAACAACTGACGATTTATGATGCGCAAAATCAGTACCATGAGGATTTCATCGCATTAACGAAAGACTTCTATTTGGCGTGGTAAGTCATGGCAGGGCAAGCATCATGCGTTTTGCTTTACCCGCTCCTCTTATTCAAACTCCAATTCCACCGCACTTTCACCAAGCAACGTCACAAGTTCTGTCAGCAATTCATCGGTTGGATTGACCGACCATTGCACGCCCATTTTGACTAAGGCTCTGCCTTGTGGGCTTTGGTAATAAATATGCACTGGCAGGGAATTGCCGCTGTAAGGCTGTAAAACCCGTTTAAATTGCTTAATGAATTGCGGTGTGATTTGTTCTTGAGACAGGCAAATCGCCAGGCTTTTCGCATAACGCGCACGCGCTTCATCAATCGTCATCAAATCCCGCACAGACATACGCAAACCTTGTGAGAAATCGTCAAAACTGACCTGTCCTGACACCACGATCACCGTGTCTTTTTGCAGTTTCTCACCGAATTTATCTAGCGCTTCGCCAAACAAGGTTAAATCTAAACGACCGGAGCGATCATCAATGGTGGCAATGCCGATATGGTTGCCTTTCTTGGTCACGGCAATGCGAGTATTCACCACCAAACCGCTGGCGGTGCTCATTTGTCCACGATAATTCGGGGTGAGTTCTTTCAGACGAACAGGACTATAATGGGACAATTCTTTCAAATAACGACTCACCGGATGGCTGCTGAGATACAGTCCGAGAGTTTCCCGTTCACCGTCTAAAATCGTTTTTTCCGTCCAAGGGGCAATATTGGCATAGGAATGTTCCACTTCCTCGTTAGTTTCTGTCAACACGCCAAACATATCCGTCTGCCCTAAAGCTTCGTCTTTCGCATGTTGATCGGAAGCACGCAAGGCATCTTCCAGATTTTGCTGCAAGGCAGCGCGATGTGGCCCAAGTTTATCGAAAGCACCGGATTTAATCAGGCTTTCAAACGTGCGTCGATTGATTTTCTTTAAATCCACCCGGGCACATAAATCAAACAAGTTTTTGAAAATACCGTCTTTCTCACGGGCTTCTACTAGCGCCGCAATCGGCCCTTCGCCCACGCCTTTAATGGCACCGATGCCGTACACAATTTCGCCGTTTTCATTCACACTAAAATGATGTTTTCCGGTGTTAATATCCGGTGGAACCACATTCAAGCCCATGCGCATACATTCGTCGTACAAGCCAACGATTTTATCGGTGTTATCCATTTCCGAGGTCATGACCGCCGCCATGAATTCGGCAGGGTAGTGCGCCTTCAGCCACAGGGTTTGATAGGACACTAAAGCATAAGCCGCAGAGTGGGATTTATTAAAACCATAGCCCGCAAATTTTTCCACCAAATCAAAGATTTTCATGGCAAGATCGCCGTCCACGCCGTTCTTGATAGCGCCTTCTTTAAATACGGAACGCTGTTTGGCCATTTCTTCCGGTTTTTTCTTACCCATCGCACGACGTAATAAGTCCGCACCACCTAGCGTGTATCCCGCCAACACTTGCGCAATTTGCATGACCTGCTCTTGATACAAAATAATGCCGTAGGTTGGCTCTAAAATTGGTTTAAGAGATTCATGTTGATAGTTGGCATCCGGGTAAGACACTTCTTCACGCCCGTGTTTACGGTCGATAAAGTTATCCACCATGCCCGATTGCAACGGGCCCGGTCGGAACAAGGCTACTAACGCGATAATATCTTCAAAACAGTCCGGCTTGAGGCGCTTAATCAAATCTTTCATGCCGCGCGATTCCAACTGGAACACCGCCGTGGTTTCGGCATTGAGTAACACTTCAAAAGATTGATGATCATCCAATGGAATAGCACTGATATCCACCAACGGTTTGCCTTCTTTTTCCATACGCGCGTTAATCATGTCCAACGCCCATTTGATGATGGTTAAGGTACGTAAGCCTAAGAAGTCAAACTTCACCAAACCCGCATATTCCACGTCATTTTTATCGAAGTGGGTGACCGGATGTTTGCCTTCCGAATCGCAATACAGCGGCGAGAAATCTGTAATTAACGTCGGCGAAATTACCACTCCACCAGCATGCTTACCGGCATTTCGAGTGACGCCTTCCAGCTTGCGCGCCATATCAATGATGGCGCGGACTTCTTCGTCCGCATCGTAAATTTCTTGCAGTTTTGGCTCGGCTTCAAAGGCTTTAGCAAGTGTCATACCGGGATCCGGTGGCACTAATTTGGAAATGCGATCCACAAAGCCATAAGGTTGTCCCAGCACCCGCCCCACATCACGAATCACCGCTTTTGCCGCCATGGTACCGAACGTAATAATTTGCGACACCGCACCGCGCCCATACATTTCGGCAACGTGCTCAATCACGCGGTCACGTCCGTCCATACAGAAATCCACGTCAAAGTCAGGCATGGAAACCCGTTCCGGATTGAGGAAACGCTCAAAAAGCAAATCGAATTCCAACGGATCCAAATCGGTAATTTTTAACGCATAAGCCACCAAAGATCCTGCCCCGGACCCCCGCCCCGGCCCCACCGGAATATCATTATCTTTTGACCATTGGATAAACTCCATCACGATCAAAAAGTACCCCGGGAAGCCCATTTGGTTGATGACATCCAGTTCCACCTGCAAGCGTTCATCATATTCCGAACGGCGCGCTGCACGCAGTTTTTCATCAGGAAACAGCACCTTGAGGCGCTCTTCCAAGCCCTCTTTGGCGCGTTTCACAAGGTAATCTTCGGTGCTTAAATCACCGGTTGGAAATTGCGGTAAGAAATATTCGCCCAATCGAATGGTGACATTACAGCGTTGTGCAATCAGTAGCGTATTCTCCAAGGCACTTGGCACATCGGCAAACAAATCACACATTTCTTGTTCAGAACGGAAATATTGTTGACTAGTATAATTTTTAGGACGTTTCGGATCGTCTAACGTGAAACCGTCATGAATCGCCACGCGAATTTCATGGGCTTCAAAATCTTCTGCCTGTAAAAAGCATACATCATTGGTCGCCACCACGGGCAATTGTTCCCGTTCAGCCAGTTCTAACGCGGCTTGGATGTAACGTTCTTCATCAGGGCGACCGGTACGAGTAAGCGTCAGATAAAAATGATCAGGGAAAAATTCGTGGTAAAAATCCACCGCACTTTTGAGTTCGTCAGTATTGCTGCGCAGTAATTTTTTACCTACATCGCCATTGACGCCGCCGGATAAAACAATCACCCCGGCACGATGTTCTACTAGCCACTGCTGATCAATATACGGCACATCGACATAACCGCGCTCATAGGCTTTTGAAAGCAACAACGTGATATTTTTATAACCTTCATTATTTTTTGCCAAGAGGGTTAAACGGAATCTTTCCTCGCCACACAACTCACTTTGCACCAGCACATCCGCCCCGATAATCGGCTTCACGCCGGAAGATAATGCCTCACCATAAAACCGCACCAAGCCACAAAAATTCGTGAAGTCCGTTAACCCCATCGCCACCATGTTATTTTCCACGCAGGCTTTTACCAACGGTTTCACTTTGGCGATACCGTCAATCATGGAAAAATCACTGTGAACCTGCAAATGAACAAAACGTGGCGGTGACATAAACATCCTTAAAATAACAAAAAGTGCGGTCAAAAAATCCAATGGATTTTGCGCGTTAGCTTGAGCAACGGTGGCAAAGCCATAGTGGGTAATTTTAGCGGTATTTTGGGAAATTGTAGAGAAAAAATACGTGGCTTATGACGTTCTCTCTCGGCATCAAAGGGGACTGTATGGCATGGTTGAGATAAAAATACGGCGAAAAATACTGAGATTTTTCACCGTACTTTGCTTTTAGGTAATTTAATGCAACGTGGTTACTTTACTTCGCGGAACATAATTTCGCTCGGAATCACCGATCCTTGCCAGTAAAGTTCGCTTGCCACTTTTTCGGCCAATTGCATGAAGGATTTGGCAATGTCGTCTTCAGGCGCAGCGATAACTGTCGGTTCGCCGCGATCCAGATCTTGACGAAGACGGATGTGTAACGGTTGTTGTCCTAATACTTTGATATTGTATTTATCCGCAATGCGTTCTGCACCGCCGGTGCCGAAAATGGCTTCTTGATGGCCACAGTTGCTGCAAATGTGCATGGACATATTTTCTACAATACCTAATACCGGCACGGAAACGCGCTCAAACATGGCAATACCTTTCACTGCATCTAACAAAGCGATGTCTTGAGGTGTTGTCACGACAATGGCGCCGGTTACCGGGATTTGTTGGGATAGCGTCAGCTGAATGTCACCGGTGCCTGGAGGCATGTCGATCACAAGATAATCCAAGTCAGGCCATAGGGTTTCTTGTAATAGTTGGCTTAATGCGCTACTTGCCATTGGACCGCGCCAAATGGTGGCGTTGTCTTCGTCCATGAGGAAACCGATAGAGTTAGCATACAAACCGTGTGCTTCGATCGGGGTGATGTGTTGGTTATCCGGTGAGGTTGGGCGTTGATGCGGTGCACCAAGCATGTGCGGAATAGAAGGACCGTAAATATCCGCATCTAAAATCCCTACGCGCGCACCTTGTTGTTGTAATGCAATGGCAAGGTTGACGGAAACGGTAGATTTACCCACGCCGCCTTTACCGGAGCTCACCGCAATAATATTTTTTACACCTTTCACAGCAGGATGGTTGTTGGCGCGTTTGAGGGTGGCGATTTGGTAGTTTAGTTGCCATTTGACATTTTCTACGTCTGCCGCCGCTTTTAACGGTTCGGTTAAGGCGTTTTTTAATTCGGCAAACGCTGTGTTCCAAGCGAAAGG
Source organism: Aggregatibacter sp. 2125159857 (assembly GCF_017798005.1). NCBI lineage: Bacteria > Pseudomonadati > Pseudomonadota > Gammaproteobacteria > Pasteurellales > Pasteurellaceae > Aggregatibacter > Aggregatibacter sp. 2125159857. The sequence continues at coordinate 101,561 of NZ_CP072548.1, read as the reverse complement.
CATGGATAATTCCACGCGTAGCGTATTTCCGCCTTTTTCGACTTTTTTCAACGCGTTGAGTGAAACAAGATCTTTTTGCAGAGTAGGATGTTGAAAGTGTTTAAATAGCTGAACAAGGTGTTCCTTTTGCTGTTCCGTTAAATTGTCGGAAAATAATGTCGCCATAATGCTTCCTTTTTTATGTCATAAATTCGTCGGGCGCTATTTAATCATGCACGCCTTTATCTGTTAAGTTAAAAATGCGTAAACCGTGATTAAACTAGAAAAAATACCCTCAATAAGGTAACATAAACGCCAATTTTTTTCTGTATTTTTAAGGATTCTGAAGGTCAATATTATGTCGAATTCCAAGCGTAAAATTTTAGTCACTTGTGCCTTGCCGTATGCCAATGGCCCTATTCATTTAGGTCATATGTTGGAACATATTCAGGCGGACATTTGGGTGCGTTTTCAACGGATGCGTGGCAATGAAATTTATTTTGTGTGCGCCGATGACGCACACGGCACGCCAATCATGCTAAAAGCTGACCAAATGGGCATTACGCCGGAACAACTTATTGACGATGTACGCCACAAACATATGGCGGATTTTGCCGGTTTCAACATCAGTTTTGATAACTACCATTCCACACACAGCGAAGAAAATCGCGAGTTTTCAGAGTTTATTTATAACCGCTTAAAAGAAAACGGTTTTATTAAAAGTCGCACGATTTCCCAACTCTATGATCCGGAAAAAGGGATGTTCTTGCCCGATCGTTTTGTGAAAGGTACCTGCCCGAAATGTAAATCGCCGGATCAATATGGCGATAACTGCGAAGTGTGCGCGGCAACCTATAGCCCGACAGAACTCATTAACCCACGTTCTGTGGTATCCGGTGCAACGCCGGTCATGAAAGATTCCGAGCATTTCTTCTTTGATCTGCCAAGTTTTGAAGCCATGTTGAAAAACTGGTTGGGCTCCGGATCTTTGCAGCCGGAAGTGGTGAATAAAATGCAGGAATGGTTTGAAGCGGGTCTTCAACAATGGGATATTTCACGCGATGCGCCATATTTTGGTTTCCAAATTCCGAATACGGAAGGCAAATATTTCTACGTTTGGTTGGATGCGCCTATCGGTTACATGGCATCTTTCAAAAATCTGTGTAAACGTGAGAACCACATTGATTTCGACAGTTTCTGGCGCAAAGACAGCGATGCCGAGCTTTATCACTTCATCGGCAAAGACATCATGTATTTCCACAGCCTGTTCTGGCCAGCGATGTTAGAGGGTGCAGGTTTCCGTAAACCGAGCAATATTTTTGTACACGGCTATGTGACGGTAAACGGCGAGAAAATGTCAAAATCCCGCGGTACATTCATTCAAGCGGCAACTTATTTGAAACACTTGGATCCGGAATGCTTGCGTTATTACTACGCGGCGAAATTAAGTAACCGCATTGATGATTTGGATTTGAACTTAGAAGATTTCGTTCAGCGCGTGAACACGGATTTGGTGAATAAACTGGTGAATTTGGCTTCCCGTAACGCCGGTTTTATCCAAAAACGTTTCGACGGCAAGTTGGCGGCAGCATTAGATGATCAGGCTTTATTTGATGAATTTATTGCACAATCGGAGCAAATCGCCACGTATTACGAAAATCGCGAATTTGGTAAAGCTATTCGTGAAATCATGGCATTAACCGATAAAGCCAACAAATATATCGACGATAAAGCGCCTTGGGTGATTGCGAAAGAAGAGGGCAAAGACGCGGAGTTGCAAGCAGTGTGTTCCATGGGGATTCAATTATTCCGCGTACTGATGGGCTATTTGAAACCGGTGTTACCAAAATTGGCAGAACGTGCAGAGGCTTTCTTGCTGGCGGAATTAACCTGGGCAAATTTAGCGCAGCCATTGTTAAATCATCAAATTGCACCGTTTAAAGCCTTGTTCTCCCGTTTAGATGGTAAGCAAATTGAAGCGATGATTGAGGCGTCTAAAGCGGAAAACGCGCAAGTGAATGCCGCGCCTGCTGCGAAAAGTGCGGTTCAAAATGTCAATGAATCTGCAGGAGCTATCGAGCCGATTGCAGAGACCATCACGATTGATGATTTCGCGAAGCTTGATCTACGTGTAGCGAAAGTATTGAAATGTGAAGCTGTGCCGGAGTCCAATAAATTATTGCGCTTTGAACTGGATTTGGGCGATCACAAACGCCAAGTTTTTTCCGGTATCAAGGCGGCTTACGATAAGCCGGAAGAGCTGGAAGGACGCTTTGTGATTATGGTGGCAAACCTTGCACCACGCAAAATGAAATTCGGTATGTCCGAAGGCATGATTTTAAGTGCGGGCACCGGCGGCGCGGATTTATTCCTGTTGTCTGCTGATGCAGGCGTGAAAGCGGGAATGCAGGTGAAGTAAGCATCATTCCACATTGTGGGGACAGACGTTATGTCTCTCCGACAATCTGATGATACGAATAGGACAGGCATAAAGCCTGTCCCTACGATTAAAGTTTGCGATCAAAGTGCGGTGACTTTTCTGAACGAATTTCTACTCGTATTCTTCCAACCACTTCAGCAAAATAGCTTCTAAAATCCCTTCGTTTGATTTTTGCGGATCATCGTCAAAATCCTCTAACTCACAAATCCAGCGATGTAAATCGGTAAAACGCACAGTTTTTGGATCAAGCTTCGGATTGTTGTCATACAATGCTTCGGCAATGAGTTGGGCGTCCGTCCATTTCATTAGTGGGCTGCCTCGTTTGCGTGGTTAATGTTGTATTTCGGGATTTCGACGACTAAGTCTTCATCACCGACAATACATTGGCAAGACAAGCGGCTGTCCATTTCTAAGCCCCAGGCTTTATCTAACATATCTTCTTCTTGATCGCTTGGTTCATTTAAAGAATCGCCTCCTTCACGCACTACCACATGGCATGTGGTGCAAGCGCAAGAGCCATCGCATGCATGGTGAATTTCTACGCCGGCATTGAGCGCCAATTCAAGCAAATTGTCGCCAGCAGCGGCATCAACCACCATGCCTTCCGGGCAAAATTCTTCATTGGGTAAAAAAATCACTTTTGGCATTTTAACATCCTTACTTTCCTACAATATCGTCAACGGAGTGACCTGCTAACGCAGTGCGAATGGATTTATCCATACGACGGGCAGCAAATTCCTGCGTTGCTAAATCCAGCGCTTTGATGCCTTGTTTGATGGCAAGGGAATCATCCTGCTGTTTTAATTGTTCTAACGAAATAATCGCGTTTTTGACCGCACTTAATTCGTCGTCATCTAATAAATCATAATCTTGTGCCAGAGCAGAGCGTACGCTTTCCAGTACACGTTCCGCTTCTACGCGCTGTTCCGCCAATAAACGCGCTTGAATATCCTCTTTGGCGTTTTCCATGGAGGCTTTTAGCATGTTGGCAATTTCATCGTCCGTTAAACCATAAGACGGCTTCACCTGAATAGAGGATTGGACACCAGTGGTTTTTTCCATGGCGGTAACACTAAGCAATCCATCGGCATCCACTTGGTAGGTCACGCGAATATGTGCAGCACCCGCCGCCATCGGTGGAATGCCGCGCAGCGTGAAGCGTGCAAGAGAACGGCAATCGTTCACCAGTTCCCGTTCACCTTGTACGATATGCACCGACATTGCGGTTTGTCCGTCTTTGAAGGTGGTGAATTCTTGCGCACGCGCCACAGGAATAGTGGTGTTGCGCGGAATAATTTTTTCCACCAAACCGCCCATGGTTTCGATGCCGAGAGAAAGTGGAATGACATCCAACAACAATAGCTCAGAATCCGGTTTGTTGCCGGCAAGAATATCCGCTTGAATGGCCGCGCCAAGAGCGACCACTTTATCGGGATCGATAGAGGTCAGCGGTTGTTTTTGGAAAAATTCGCCCACTTGTTCGCGCACATAAGGCACTCGGGTAGAACCGCCCACCATCACCACTTCATTCACCTCTTCCGCTTCTACACCGGCATCTTTTAAGGCGCGACGACAAGCAAGTAAAGAACGTTTAACCAACGGTTGAATCAGTTCGTTAAATTGTTCTCGGCTGATGTTGCCAAGCCAATTGCGATACTGAATTTTAGCTTCCGTTACGTGAGTTAATTCCACTTTAACGTGATTAGCTAATTCAATCAGTTCGCGATATTGGCTGTCATTTTCCGGTTTTACGGTAGACTGTTCGATAATCCAATTAGCTAAGACCAAATCGAAATCATCACCGCCTAGCGCCGTGTCGCCGCCGGTCGCCAACACTTCAAACACGCCGCGGGAGAGGCGCAAAATGGAAATATCAAAGGTGCCACCGCCTAAATCATACACGGCAATCACGCCTTCTTGTCCGCTATCCAAGCCGTACGCAATGGCTGCCGCAGTCGGTTCGTTTAATAAACGCAGAACATTGAGCCCTGCCAATTTCGCCGCGTCTTTGGTACTTTGGCGTTGTGCATCATCAAAATAGGCAGGCACAGTAATTACTGCGCCGACAAGGTTTCCGCCCAAGCGTTGCTCACCAAGTGCGGTCAATTTTTTCAGTATTTCTGCGGAAATTTCAATCGGGCTACGTACACCTTGGTGTGTTGCTAATAAAGGCAAACCGTTTTCACTGGCGACAAATTGATAAGGTAAATTCGGATAACGTTGTTGAATATCCGCAAGACTGCGACCGATTAAGCGTTTGACGGAAATCACCGTATTTTGCGGATCTTGCGTGGCAAGTTCGGCGGCTTCGTAGCCGACAATCACGTTGTCATCTTTGCCAAAATGCACAACAGAGGGCAATAACGGGCGATTTTGTTCGTCCAATAAAACATCACTGTGGCCGTTGCGTACGGTAGCAATCAGGGAGTTTGTGGTGCCGAGATCGATGCCCACGGCAAGTTTTTGTTGATGGGGTGCGGCACTTTGTCCCGGCTCTGCAATTTGAAGTAACGCCATGTTGTTTCTCGATATGCTTTACATTAAAAATCTAAAAGAGTCTCTTCAACTCGCTCAATTTCTGTTTGAAGTTTTTTGATAAAACGTAATTTGTCTGTTATTGCCTGTGCGATGTCCCATTGTTGTGTATCAAGTGCGGTGGATAATTCGCTTAAAATGGCATGACGGATTTGGTTAATTTCTTGGGCAAATGCGGTTAATTCATCCGTGTCTTTACGGTTTTCAATATTTTCTAGGGTTTCACGCCATTCCATTTGCTGCATCAGAAAACCAATGTCTTTGTTGCTTTTTTCTTCCTGGTTTTCTTGTTCGCCGGTATTGAGGGCAATGATACTGTCGGCGCGTGCAATCGGGTCTTTTAAAATACGCAGCGCATCATTAATTTCCGCTGACTTTTGCATGGCAAGGCGTTGTTCTTGCGCAGAGGCCGCTGAAAAATTATCCGGATGAAGGGATTTTTGCAGCGCTAAATAACGCTCATTTAATAACGCGCTGTCCACCTGAAAAGCTACGGGCAAATCAAATAAAGCAAAAGGATTATTCATCATCATCTCGATTACACGTTAAAACTTTCACCGCAGCCGCATTCGTCTTTGACGTTCGGGTTGGTGAATTTGAAGCCTTCATTTAGGCCTTCTTTGACAAAGTCTAATTGGGTGCCATCTAAATACACGAGACTTTTGGTGTCCACGATCACTTTTACGCCATGTTGTTCAAACACTTGATCGTCTTCGTTTAATGTGTCCACGAACTCCAGCATATAAGACAAGCCGGAGCAGCCGGAAGTTTTGATCCCCAAACGTAAACCAATCCCTTTCCCGCGTTTTTCTAAAAATGTTCTGGCGCGATTTGCTGCGCTTTCGGTTAATGTGACTGACATATTTTATTTCTCCAAAATCAAATGCTACTTAAGGGGTTCGCGGTGTTATAAGTAGACGGAAGTAACACTCAGGATATCAAAATACTCTATTCGTCATTATCGTCTTTCCTGACTTAAGGAAAAGACAAAGTGCGGTTCGTTTTCTCAGCATTTAAAAAATGCGTTGAAAACTGACCGCACTTTTATTGTCTTAAGAGCCTTTTTTTGCTTTGTAATCAGCAATCGCTGCTTTGATGGCATCTTCTGCCAAAATAGAGCAGTGTACTTTCACCGGCGGTAATTCGAGTTCTTCAGCAATTTGGCTGTTTTTGATTGCACCTGCTTCTTCTAAGGATTTACCTTTCACCCATTCAGTGATTAACGAGCTGGAAGCGATTGCGGAACCGCAGCCGTAGGTTTTGAATTTGGCGTCTTCGATAATACCTTCGTCATTTACACGAATTTGTAATTGCATCACGTCACCGCATGCCGGTGCGCCCACCATGCCGGTGCCGACGGCGCTGTCTTTTTTGTCCATAGAACCCACGTTACGTGGATTTTCATAATGATCGATCACTTTTTCGCTGTATGCCATTTTTTGTTCCTTCCTAAAATACTCTTTTTATTGGGCGGTTTGCTCCGCCCGTCAAATTAGTGGGCAGCCCACTCAATGGTGTTTAAATCGATGCCTTCTTTGAACATATCCCAAAGCGGAGACAATGCGCGTAATTTTTCCACTGCACTTTTCATTAAGCTGATGGTGTAGTCGATTTCTTCTTCGGTGGTGAAGCGGCCTAAGGTGAAACGAATCGAGCTGTGCGCCAATTCATCATTGCGCCCTAACGCACGTAACACATAAGACGGTTCTAGGCTTGCAGAGGTACACGCGGAGCCGGAAGATACCGCAATGTCGCGTAACGCCATCATTAAAGATTCACCTTCCACATAATTGAAACTGATGTTGAGGTTGTTGGCGACACGGTGTTCCATGGAGCCGTTAACGTAGGTTTCTTCGATATCTTTTAAACCGTTGTATAAACGATCGCGAAGGGCTTTAATGCGTGGAATTTCTGTTGCCATTTCTTCTTTTGCGATGCGGTAGGCTTCACCCATCCCAACGATTTGATGAACAGGCAATGTCCCGGAACGCATACCGCGCTCATGACCGCCGCCGTGAATAATGGCTTCTAAGCGGATACGTGGTTTACGGCGAACATATAACGCACCGATCCCTTTTGGTCCGTATAATTTGTGGCTGGACATGGACATTAAATCCACCGGTAATTCGGCAAGGTTAATCTCCACTTTGCCCACGCTTTGGGTGGCATCTACATGGAAAATGGTTTTATTCGCACGACATAATTCGCCGATAGCTTGAATATCCTGAATCACGCCGATTTCGTTATTCACGTGCATGATAGACGCCAAAATGGTATCCGGACGCAATGCTGCTTTGAATTTTTCTAAATCGATTAAGCCATCGGATTCCGGTTCTAAATAGGTGACTTCAAAGCCTTCACGTTCTAATTGGCGGCAAGTGTCCAACACCGCTTTATGCTCGGTTTTGCAAGTGATAATGTGCTTGCCTTTGGTTTGATAAAAATGCGCCGCACCTTTGATCGCCAAGTTGTCTGATTCTGTTGCACCGGAAGTGAACACAATTTCACGAGAATCCGCACCAATGAGATCGGCAATTTGATTACGTGCAATATCAACGGCCTCTTCTGCTTGCCAGCCGAATTTATGGGAACGCGATGCCGGGTTGCCGAACACACCGTCAATGGTTAAATATTCCATCATTTTTTTTGCAACGCGTTCGTCCACCGGACAAGTCGCCGCATAATCCAAATAAATAGGTAATTTCATTATTCACTCCTAAATAGTTTTATTTTAAACCACACTTCTAGCTATGTTGTGGGGCATTTGTAATCACGAGTAGATTTTCAAAATCCTCGTGTTTATGATGACGAACATTTTGTTTCTCTTTATGTTGAGAAACCAATTCCGCCAAAGTAATTTCATTGAGAAAATCGGCAATGCGTTGGCTAAGTTTGTCCCATAATTTGTGTGTGAGACATTCGCTTCCATTTTGGCAATTACCTTTCCCTAGGCATTTGGTGGTATCGATATTTTCATTAACAGCAGCGATGATCATGCCGATGGAAATTTCATCAGGCGCATAACCCAATTTATAACCACCGCCTGGGCCGCGTACGCTTTTAACTAAATGATTGCGACGTAGCTTAGCGAATAATTGTTCTAAGTAAGAAAGAGAAATGTTTTGGCGCTCGGAAATATCAGATAAACTTACGGGCCCATCATTGGCATGAATGGCAATGTCAAGAATTGCGGTGACTGCATAACGACCTTTTGAGGTTAATTTCATCTTTTATGTTCCTAAATAATAAACTAAACAAAGAAATCTTACATTGTTGACTTTTACAGTCAACTATTATTCTTTTACGATTTAAGCTTTTTTCTCACCGCACTTAGCATTCCGAGCAGAATATTGAGCTCTGTTTTTTCCAACTCGGCACGACCGTATAAACGACGGAGTTTTTGCATAACCCCTTGATTTTGAATAAAGCCAAGGGATTGATAAAGCTGCTCCGTATGATGATAAAAATATTCCAGCTCCTGCATCGATGGATAAATATCGGTATTGACGGATGTGGCTTTCGCTTCTGTCGTGGTGGCTAAATAAGCCATGCGTATTTCATAACTGATCAATTGCACTGCCATAGCAAGATTAAGCGACGCATAATCAGGATTGGCAGGGATAGTGACGTGATAGTGGCATTTGAGCAATTCTTCATTGGTCAATCCCACACGTTCACGCCCAAAGACAATCGCGACTTTTCCGTTTATTGCATGATGAATGGCTTTTTCACCACATTCGCGCGGTTCAATCAGCGAGTTTTGCAAATGACGCAATCTTGCGCTAGTACCAATTACTAAAGAACAATCGGCAACAGCTTCGGAAAAAGTGTTGACGACAACCGCACTTTTCACGACATCTTCCGCACCGGCAGCCAGCGCAATCGCTTGATCGTCTATGCCTTGTTTCGGTGCCACCAACACCAAATCGGTTAATCCCATTGTTTTCATTGCCCGCGCTGCAGAACCGATATTGCCACTGTGCGAGGTTTCAATTAAAACAATTCGAATATTTTTTAACATGATGTTTATTGTATGACTGAAAACGGCGCGTATTTTAGCATAATACCCTTTGTTTTTAGTCAACAATTCTAAAAATTTTTCTGATAGCTATTTTCTTCCAAATCTCTTATACTCTTAGCCCAAATTTGTTCTTTAAAATCCGGTGGAATCTATGAATCCTATGTTAAATATCGCGATTCGTGCAGCACGAAAAGCAGGCAATATTATTGCAAAAAATTATGAGCGTCGTGACGACATCATCACGATGGAAAAAGGTAAAAACGATTATGTGACTAATGTCGATAAAGCTTCGGAAGAAGCCATTATTGAGGTCATCAAAAAATCTTACCCTAACCACACCATCATCACTGAAGAAAGCGGTGCGTTAGAGGGCAGTGATAACGATGTTCAATGGGTGATTGATCCGCTGGATGGCACCACAAACTTTGTAAAAGGTTTGCCTCATTTCTCCGTTTCTATTGCTATTCGTGTTAAAGGCCGCACCGAAGTTGGCGTGGTTTACGATCCTATCCGTAATGAATTATTCACTGCCGTGCGCGGTGAAGGCGCAAAATTAAATGACCTGCGTTTACGCGTGGAAAATAAGCGTGATTTATCCGGCGCTGTACTTGCCACCGGTTTTCCGTTTAAACAAGCTAAATATATGCCAATGCAATTCAATATGATGCAAAGCTTGATTGAAGAGGCGGCGGATTTCCGTCGCACCGGTTCTGCAGCGTTAGATCTTTGCTATGTGGCAGCTGGTCGTGTTGACGGCTATTTTGAATATGGCATTAAAGCCTGGGATGTGGCAGCTGGCGATTTAATCGTTCGTGAAGCCGGCGGTATCGTGACCGACTATCATGCCGGCCATGGCTACTTAAAAGCCGGTCATATTGTTGCCGCCGCGCCGCGCGTGCTGAAAGATATGTTGAATAAAATTCAGCCTTGCTTAGCCGAAGATTTAAAATAAGAAGAAAATCGACCGCACTTTCCACCCAAAGTGCGGTCGTTTTTTTACGTTCCGTGTGTGGTTTGTTCGTGCATCAAGATGCACGCTACGCATAAAATCGATAAAAATCCCACCTGAATTACCTTGCGTTTTAGGGCTAAAGGCGTATTATAGCCGTCTAGATGTAAATCCCTCTAAACATCTTTGCGTTTGTTATTACACAGAATTATTTTGGAGAAGAGTATGAGTCAATATTTATTTACGTCCGAGTCCGTTTCTGAAGGGCATCCGGATAAAATCGCCGATCAAATTTCTGATGCGGTATTAGATGAAATCATTAAACAAGATCCGAAAGCCCGTGTTGCCTGCGAAACCTATGTAAAAACCGGGATGGCATTAGTGGGCGGTGAAATCACCACCTCTGCTTGGGTTGATATTGAAAACTTAGCGCGTGAAGTGATTTGCGATATTGGCTACACCAGCTCTGAAATGGGCTTTGATGGTCGTTCTTGCGCGGTATTAAATGCGATTGGCAAACAATCTGCCGACATCAACCAAGGCGTGGATCGTGAAAGTCCGTTAGATCAAGGCGCAGGCGACCAAGGCATTATGTTCGGTTATGCCACCAATGAAACCGATGTGTTCATGCCGGCCGCTATCACTTATGCGCACCGTTTAATGGAACGCCAAGCACAAGTGCGTAAAAGTGGCAAATTAGATTGGTTGCGCCCGGATGCGAAAAGCCAATTAACCTTTAAATATGAAGATAACAACATTGTCGGCATTGATGCCGTGGTGCTTTCTACTCAACATGCTGAAACCATCAGCCAAAAAGACTTGCACGAAGGCGTGATGGAAGAAATCATCAAACCGGTATTGCCGGCGCAATGGTTATCCAAAGACACCAAATATTTTATCAACCCAACCGGCCGTTTTGTGATTGGTGGCCCGATGGGGGACTGTGGTTTAACCGGTCGTAAAATTATTGTGGATACTTACGGCGGTGCAGCTCGTCATGGTGGCGGTGCATTCTCCGGTAAAGACCCATCGAAAGTTGACCGCTCTGCTGCTTATGCTGCCCGTTATGTGGCGAAAAACATTGTTGCAGCCGGTCTTGCCGATCGTTGTGAAATCCAACTTTCCTATGCGATTGGTGTGGCTGAACCGACATCCATCATGATCGAAACTTTCGGCACAGGTAAAGTGGCCAATGAATTGTTGGTCAATTTAGTGCGTGAATTCTTTGACTTACGTCCGTACGGGTTAATTAAAATGTTAGATTTAATCCAACCGATTTATCGCCAAACAGCGGCTTATGGCCACTTTGGTCGCGAACAATTCCCTTGGGAAAAAATCGATCGCGCAGCAGACTTACGTGCTGCGGCAGGATTAAAATAATCACTCCTGTGAAAATAAAATCCTAATGTGCGTTTGCCCGTTAGGATTTTTTTTGAATCGTAGCGTGCAACTTGTTGCACGAAATCATGAGTGCCAGAAAGGGTTAAATAACGTTCCGTGCGTGGTTTGGTCGTGCATCAAGATTGCACGCTACGCACGAAATCGTGAATGCCAGAAAGGGTTAAATAACGTTCAGTGCGTGGTTTGGTCGTGCAACAAGTTGCACGCTACGGGGGAGGAATCCTCCTGTGAAAATTAAAATCCTAACGCGCGTTTGCTCGTTAGGATTCTTTTTAGTGGTGGCGCTCAATCACAATAAAATGAGGTGCCATTCATTTGTTTTTGTTGATTAGTGGTTACATCCACAGCCACAACCATGGCTTTCATGCGCTTCTTCATGGTGCTCATGAGCGTGATCATGATGGTGGTGATGACCGCCACAACCGCAGCCATGGCCTTCTTCATCGCTGTCATGACCGCCGCAGCAACCGCCTTCTTGGTGTAAATGGCCGTGTGCGATTTCTTCCAATGTTGCTTCGCGTGTATCGATGACTTCTACCGTGAAATGTAACTCTTGACCGGCTAACATATGGTTACCATCGACGACAACATCCTTGTCACCCACTTCCGTAATGACCACAGGCAACGGTCCCATATCGGTGTCGGCAATAAAGCGCATGCCTACCGCCAGATCATCTACACCAACGAAAACGTCTTTCGGCACGCGTTGTACCATGTTTTCATTGTATTCACCGTAGCCTTCTTCCGGTTTTACACGAACTTCAAATTTGTCACCTACCGATTTGCCTTCCAAGGCATTTTCTAAACCGATCACAAGGTTATTATGACCTTGTAAATATTGTAACGGTTGATTTGCCGGTGCTTCATCCACTAACACACCGTCTTCAGTACGAACTTGATAAGCGATACTTACCACCACATTTTTTGCAACTTTCATTGTTTACCTCATTTGTTGAAAGGAAGATTTCTACGGCAATCTTTACCGTAAAAAACATTGTCATTCTATAAAAAATCGCTTTCGGGAAAAAGAGATTAGTTGAATAACTTAATTTGTGCGCTCACTGTCGCTTTTAATTCCGCCTTACTGTGGCTATCTAAGTTAACTTCATCTGCATTTTCTGAAGCGAATGCGCTCGCTTTAGACAGTGGCATCATGCGGCCTTCAAAATAGGGAAGTTCATTTCGGCTATCCAAATTTAAATTGAGAATTTCATAGCCTTTTGCATTGAGTGAAGTTTGGATTAATTGGGCTTTATGTTGGAATTGCGCTAAAGCACTTTTCATCATTTCATCTTCAAATTTAGCCGTAGCTTCTTTGGAGAGTTTTTGCATCACCTCGGCAATGGCGAAGGTGTCATTGAGGTCAGAAATCACTTGAGACAGTGCCACAAAATCCTTGCTTTCTAAGACTAAATCGGCACGCTCAACCCAGCCGGCTTGTTTGCCTTTGTCATCGTAACGTACTTGTGTGTTACGGGCATTTTTCTTAATTTCTACCGCACTTTGTTTTTTAATCACGTCTAAGGCGACATTGACTTTTTCATTGATGGTTTGGTTTAAGGCTTTTAAGCTTTTATTTTCTTCTTTGATGAAAAGTGTCACGGCCATTACGTCATAATCCACTTCTTTGGACACTTCTGTGCCAAAAGAAATAACATTTTTGCTCGCTTCATCGACAGATTGGGGTTCTGCGTGAGCGGTTAACGCAAGGCTTAAAGGCAAGAGTAATAAAGTGAACGATTTTAATTTCATGCGACTCTCCTACATAACGTGTGGTGGATATAAAGTGCGGTTGTTTTTACGACTGTTTTTTTAATGCTTAATGAACGCTTCTTCGTCATCATCTAAGTCATCTTCATCATCAAAAAACTCGCCATCATCGCCGTATTCATCTTCTTCTGCATTCGGATCTTCAAAATAAGTGCCCCAACCGTCATAGTTGCCTTTATATTTTTCTAACAGTGGCAATAATTCTTTTTGTTGTGCATCAATGATTTCCGGTTTCAGTTCCACTTCGCTGATAATATCGCAACAGAATACCGCTTTGCCATTTTCTTCTTCAAACTCTTCCGCTTCGGACACTTCATAGCCGGCTTTAAACGCCTCCATGACAATTTTTTCTAATTTATCGAAGTCATGATGAGAAATATGGTGTTCAATAATATACAGCGCATCCGGATCGCTGCCGTCATTTAATAAATCAGTAATAATGTCTCGGGTTTCGGCTTTTAATTCATCTAAATGACTCATAGAGATTCCTTGTTAAAAATGGGATGGGCGAGTGCAAATATGATACAGGAATAAAAAGAAAAATCTTCTCACAAGGAGAAGATTTTGATGTGATGTTTCTTATTTTTTCAATAAATCGCGAATTTCGGTTAATAATTTTTCTTCGCCGGTCAATTCTTTGACTTTCTCTTCCGGTTTTTTCAGTTTATTTAACGCTTTAATCATCATGAAAATTGCAAATGCGATAATGATGAAATCAAAAACGTTTTGAATAAACACACCGTAATTTAATGTCACTGCCGGGGTTTCTCCCACAGCATCGGCGAGCGTGATTTTAAGATCTTTAAAATCCACGCCACCGGTTAAAATACCCAATACCGGCATAAAAACATCTGCCACTAATGAGCTGACAATCTTCCCAAATGCGCCACCGATGATCACACCGACAGCCATATCAACAACGTTACCGCGCATAGCAAATTCGCGGAACTCTTTAATAAAACTCATAGCAATCTCCTCATAGTCATGAAAATACGTAGGGCTATTCTCCCTACGGGTTGAAAAGGCGCACATTATAGGCAGTTTATGCCCGAAGCACAATTTTTTCTTGTTTAAATAAAGAACGCACTCGGTTGGAATAATTTCTCCACATCAGAAATGTATTTTTTCTCACTTAAATACACGATGACATGATCGCCCTCTTGAATCAGCGTTTGGCTGTTGCCGATAATCACATCATTGTCACGCAAAATAGCACCGATTAAGGTCCCGGTCGGCAGTTTCAGCGATCCTATTTCACGGCCAATGACATTGGAGGTGTTTTCATCGCCATGAACCACAATTTCTAATGCCTCTGCCAAACCATGGCGTAAAGACACGACGTTTGCCACATCTCCTTTGCGGACATGACCTAGCAAGGCTGAAATCGTGGCTTGCTGTGGCGAAATGGCAATATCAATGGTACCGCCTTGAATCAAATTGATATAGGCCATACGCTGAATTAATACCATCGCTTTCTTCGCACCAAGACGCTTGGCAAGCAAGGCCGACATAATATTCGCTTCATCGTCACTTGAAAGGGAAAGGAACACGTCAATGTTTTCAATATGTTCTTCAAATAATAGGTTTTGATCGGAGGCATCTCCGTGAAACACTAAGGTTTTTGACAATTTTTCTGCCAGCGCGGTTGCCCGTTCGGCATTTCGTTCAATGAGTTTCACCGAGCAATGGGCTTCCAATTGTTTTGCCACGCCGGCACCGATATTCCCACCACTGACAATCATCACGCGCTTATAGGGTTTTTCGAGGCGTTGCAGTTCACTCATGACCGCTTTAATGTGTACGGTAGCACAAATAAAGGTAACTTCATCGCCAGCTTCAATGATTGTTGAGCCCTGTGGGCGAATGACTTTATCTTGGCGCAAAATCGATACGATACGGCAATCAATGTGCGGCAAATGTTCTTTTAGTGTGGAAATGGAATACCCCACCAACGGCCCACCGTAATAGGCTTTCACCACAACCAAACTGATCTTATCTTTCGCAAGATACGCCACCTGTAATGCACCGGGATAGCTAATTAAACGGACAATATCCTGCGTGACCAAATTTTCCGGAGAAATAATGTGATCAATCGGAAAGGCATCGGTAGAAAATAATTTTTCTTTTTCTTTCAAGTACTCACTGTTACGAATACGGGCAATTTTGGTGGGCGTATTAAATAAGGTATAGGCAATTTGGCAGGCAACCATGTTAATTTCGTCAGAACTGGTTACGGCAATTAATAAATCTGCGTCGGGCGCACCGGCATCACGCAAAATTTTAGGCGAGGAGGCGAGGCCTTGCATGACGCGTAAATCATGTTTGTCCTGTAAATGTTCTAAATTCAACGACTCATCGTCAACCAGCGTGATGTCATTATCTTCACTCACTAAATTCGTTGCCAAGGTCGAACCCACTTGTCCGGCGCCTAAAATAATTATCTTCATTTGATTCTCTCCATGGCTAACGTTAGCCCTGACGTTTTACCAATTTCGCATAATAAAAGCCATCGCCACCGTCAATTTGTGGAATAAACTGAAAACCGACCGCACTTTGATTGTGCGCCAGCACATCAGGCGGCAGATCTAGTGCCGCCAATTGTGCGTCCGGCGTCTTTTGCAAAAAGCGCTCAATTTGCTGCGCATTTTCTTCCGCAAGCACAGAACAAGTGGCATATAACAACACCCCGTTGGGTTTTAAATAATGCCACAATGCATCCAAAATCTGCCCTTGCAAAGCGACTAACTGCTCGATATCAGCCTCTTTACGTAACCATTTAATATCAGGATGACGGCGAATTACCCCGGTGGCAGAACAAGGTGCATCTAATAAAATGCGGTCAAAACGCACCGCACTTTTACCCAATTTATCTAGCCATGCTTGTGGATTCGCTGCGTCGCCACACACGATAGTCGCCTGTTGCTGCATGCGTGCTAAATTTTCTTTCACCCGTTGTAAACGGTTTTCTTCCACATCCAACGCCATCACATCAGCCTGCGGCGCCAATTCTAAAATATGGGTGGTTTTGCCGCCCGGTGCCGCACAGGCATCTAAAATAACCTCATGATTTTGTGGCTGTAATAATAACGCAGCCCATTGCGCATGAAGATCTTGGACTGTCACACCACCTTCGGCAAACAACGGTAAATTTTGCACGGCTGTCGGCTGAGTTAACCCCAGCGCCTGCGGATGAGACGTCACCTGCGTTTCCATCTGCTGCGCCGATAATAAAGTGCGGTAAGTTTCCAAGCTGTTTTTTTGCGTATTCACCCGCAACCACATTGGTGGCTTTTGATTATTGGCGCCAATGATCTCACGCCAGTTCGGATAAACCTTTTTCAGTTTATTCACAAACCAATCGGGATGCAGCGTTTGCCAATGTTTATCCACAATCGCAAGAATATCCTCTTGTTCACGCAAAAATCGACGCAGCACCCCATTCACCAAACCACGAAAGCTGTCGGATTTTAAAGATTTCGTTGCATTCACGACTTCATCTACCGCAGCATGCGCTGGCACACGCATATAAAGCAGCTGATATAAACCGACCAACAACAAACAATGCACAATACGCGTTTTGCCTTTAAGCGGCTTATCCACAAGACGCTTAATAATTTGTTCCAAACGAGGCAAGACGCGACATACGCCGAAACAAATTTCTTGCAACAAGGGGAAATCTTGCGCTTTCACCGAAGATTGCGCTTCCGGTATTAACGTGGACAAGGATTTCCCTTCATCCAATACTTGCAAAATCACTTTCGCCGCCATCGCTCGTGTCGAAAGTGCGGTGGTTTTTGGCGGTGTTTTTTTAGAGGAGCGTTGATTTTCCATTAGGCAAGCACCTTACCCACTTGGAACCAATCAGCCCGTCCGTTTAATAAATCCTGAGCAGACATTGGTTTCTTGCCCGCGGGTTGTAATTGCAATAAATTCAGTACACCATCCGCTGTCGCAATTTGAATACCCTGTTTATCAGCGGCTAAAATCGTCCCCGGTATTTTATTCACATGGGGTAACACGGTTGCCTGATACACTTTCAGCGTTTGCGGATGAGTCTGTCCATCCATTAATTCCAAATAAGCGACTGGCCAAGGATTAAATGCGCGAATGTTGCGTTCCAGTTGTGCTGCCGATAACTGCCAATTTAACTTCGCTTCTTCTTTGGAAAGTTTATCGGCATAATTACTTTGGGTGTCATCTTGTTTTTCCGCGGTGAATTTACCGGTTCCTAAATTATCCAATACATCAATTAATGCTGACGGCGCGAGCTCCGCCAGTTTGTTGTAAAGACTTGTGGACGTTTCTGTCGGCAAAATATCACAATACACTTTGTGCAACATATCGCCCGTATCCAAACCGGCATCCATTTGCATAATCGTGACACCGGTCTGTGTATCGCCTGCCCAAATTGATCGTTGAATCGGTGCGGCACCACGCCAACGCGGCAACAAAGAACCGTGCACATTTAAGCAACCATAAGTCGGCATATCCAAAACGGCTTGAGGCAAAATCAAGCCATAAGCCACCACAACCATCACATCCGTATTTAATGCACGCAATTCTGCTTGGGCTTCCGGCTTTCGCAAGGATTTCGGTTGATAGACAGGAATCTGATGTTGCTCAGCTAACTGTTTCACAGGGCTGGCTTGTAATTTTTTACCACGCCCGGCAGGTTTATCTGGCTGAGTGTAAACGCCAATAACGTTATGGGAAGAATTGAGCAAAGCGTGTAAATGCTGTGCAGCAAAGTCCGGCGTGCCGGCAAAGAGAATATTGAGTGGTTTCATCATGTTCTGCGTTATGGTCAGTGTGATTTTACAGTTTGCGGTGCGAATGCTGTGGCGCAGATCTTCTTCTGCAACACGGGGCATACGACAGTGCGTCTTTCTTGAATGTCAATTATTATGCAACAAGGGCAGGCATAAAAAAAGTGCGGTTAATGTTAACCGCACTTTGATGTGGTTGCGTAAATAGCGGAACTTACGCTTCACCCAATAATTTCAAGTCGCGATTTCTCACTTGTGTTTTCAGAATCTCTAAGAATTCTTCCACCGTGAATGTGCCGAGATCTTGACCTTTACGGGTACGCACCGCCACTTTGCCGGCTTCGATTTCTTTATCACCGCAAACCAGCATATAAGGCACGCGGCGTAAAGTGTGTTCGCGGATTTTGAAACCGACTTTTTCGTTACGTAAATCGGTTTTCACGCGTAAACCTGCATCAGATAACTGTTTCGCCACCTGTTGCACATACTCGGATTGAGAATCGGTGATGTTCATCACAACCGCTTGCGTTGGCGCTAACCATGCCGGGAAGAAACCAGCATATTCTTCGGTGATGATACCGATGAAACGTTCGATAGAACCTAAAATCGCACGGTGAATCATTACCGGCGTACGGCGATCATTATCTTCCGCCACATAAGACGCATTTAGACGACCCGGTAGTGCGAAGTCTAATTGGATAGTACCGCATTGCCATTCACGATCTAAACAGTCACGTAATGCAAACTCAATTTTCGGGCCATAGAATGCACCTTCACCCTCTTGAATTTCATATTCAAGACCATTGTGTTTTAACGCGTTGGCTAAACCTTGCTCTGCGCGATCCCACATTTCATCCGCACCGATACGTTTTTCCGGACGGGTTGAAAGTTTAACGAAGATATTGGTAAAGCCAAAGGTACTGTAAATATCGTAAACCATGCGAATACAGCTGGTTACTTCGCTTTCAATTTGATCTTCGGTACAGAAAATATGGGCATCGTCTTGGGTGAAACCGCGGACACGCATTAAACCGTGTAAAGAACCGGAAGGCTCATTACGGTGGCAAGAACCGAATTCCGCCATACGAATTGGTAAATCACGATAAGATTTCAAACCTTGGTTAAAGATTTGAACGTGTCCCGGGCAGTTCATCGGTTTGATGGCGTATTCACGGTTTTCCGATTGTGTGGTAAACATCAAATCACCGTAGTTTTGCCAGTGACCGGTTTTTTCCCACAACACGCGGTCCATCATGAACGGACCTTTCACTTCTTGATAATCGTATTGTTTTAATTTGGTACGTACGAAGGTTTCCAATTCGCGGAAAATCGTCCAACCGTCGTTGTGCCAGAACACCATACCCGGTGCTTCTTCTTGCATGTGATATAAATCTAACGCTTTACCGATTTTACGGTGGTCACGTTTTGCCGCTTCTTCTAGGCGTTGCAAATAGGCATCCAGTTGTTTTTTATCTGCCCACGCGGTGCCGTAAATACGTTGCAACATTTTGTTTTTGCTGTCGCCACGCCAGTAGGCTCCGGCAATTTTTTGTAATTTGAAATGATGGCAGAAACGCATATTCGGCACATGCGGGCCACGACACATATCAATATATTCTTGGTGATGATAAAGCGCAGGCGTTGCAGTACGTTCGATGTTTTCATCTAGGATCGCCATTTTGTACGGCTCGCCACGTTTTTCAAACGTATCTCTTGCTTCTTGCCAACTGACCGGCGTTTTAATCACGTCATAATTGGTTTTCGCCAATTCCAACATGCGTTTTTCAAGGGCATCAATATCTTCTTGGGTTAAAGAGCGGTCTAAATCCACGTCATAATAGAAACCGTTGTCGATCGTCGGACCGATGGCCATTTTGACATCCGGGAATAATTGTTTAATCGCATGACCGAGTAAGTGCGCTGTGGAGTGACGAATAATCTCCAAACCGTCTTCGTCTTTGGCTGTAATAATTTCTAATGTGCTATCTTCAGTAATCAGATCGCAGGCGTCTTTACGTTCGCCGTTGACACGACCGGCAATGGTCGCTTTGGCAAGACCTGCACCAATACTTTGTGCAACTTCTAATACGGTAACAGGTTTATCGAATTGACGTTGTGAACCGTCAGGTAAAGTAATAACTGGCATAATGCATCCTTATACAGTGGTCACCCATACGCAAGGTGGCTTGTTTTCTTTCATTAAAAACGTTTTAAAAAAGCACCGCACTTTTATCGTCCTTACCACGGACAAGCCAAGTGCGGTGCGAAATTCTAGCATATTTTAGAATGACAACCAAATGCTCAAATTTTGACTTATATCACAGTAATTTTCCTTTAATCTTTTACACTGTCCTTATGATTCACCAGCAAAAGGAACAGCGTATGTGGAAGTCGATTTCTCAAGTTTTAGCTGATCAATTCGGGGCGTATTATTCCATCAAAAATAAAACCAAAATTCACACCGGCGAAATGCATGAATCTTGGATCATTGATGACGGCATTCAACCTGTTTTTGTGAAAATGAATGAAAAGTCCTACCGTTCCATGTTCCGTGCTGAAGCGGATCAGTTAATCATGTTGGCAAAAACCAATACCGTTCGTGTGCCACAAGTCTATGGCGTCGGTTGTTCTCAAAATCACAGTTTTCTGTTGTTGGAAGGATTAGCAATACAGCCGAATACGCCACAAAATATGGCAGAATTTGGTGAGCAATTGGCTCGCTTACACCAATATCAAGGTTCTGAAAATTACGGCTTATCTTTTGATACCTGGCTCGGGCCACAATATCAACCGAACGAATGGGGTTCCCATTGGGCGAAATTCTTCAGTGAACAACGCATTGGTTGGCAATTGCAACTCTGCGCGGAAAAAAATCTGCATTTCGGGGATAAAGAAAAAATCATTAAAGCCGCTGCTACATTATTGGCAAAACATCAGCCAAAACCCTCGCTTTTACACGGCAACTTGTGGATTGAAAACTGCGCCAACATTGATGGACACACTGTGACTTATGATCCGGCTTGTTATTGGGGCGATCGGGAATGTGATTTGGCTTTTACCGAATTATTTGAGCCTTTCCCACAAGAATTCTATGAAAATTACCACCGCACTTTCCCGTTAGAGGAAGGGTATCAAGCGCGGAAAATCATTTATCAGCTTTATCATTTGCTTAACTTCAGTAGCCGTTTCCATGGCAACTATGTGGCACTTGCCAATAAGCTTGTGCATGATGTGTTACAACGCTGTGAGGTGCTTGAAAGAAAAATTTGAAGAATTAAGAGGAAAGGTAACATTAAGAAAAATGAAAAAGAAAGGGCAGATTAAATTGCCCTTTCTATGGAATAGCTTGATGTCAATATGACAATGCGTACGTACTTAGTACAAGTATGCTGGATCGCGATGCCCGCTTTGAACACCTTTCAATGTTGGCATTGCGCCTGAGGCGGTGTTGAAAGAGGTAATTTCAACGCGACGGTTAGGGTGTAAACAACGAATTAATTCTTGACCTTTTTCACTGTTACACGCTTTCACTTGGTGCGCTTTACCGTAACCGATAGCCGTAATTGGAAGCGCGATACCACGTTCGATTAAACGTGATTTAACACGTTCTGCACGACGTTGGGAAAGATCCAAGTTATAAGATTCAGAGCCTAAACGGTCAGTATAACCAGCGACTCTTACTTCTTTCGCCGGAGATGATCTTAATTGCATTGCCACGTTATCTACTACGGATTTGCCTTGTTCGGTTAAGGTATCTTTGTCGAAGTCAAACAAGAAATCAGCCGTTAAAGAAAATGTGGAGTTGCCGTTACAGCCGTTTGGATACCAGAAGAAGCTTTGGGCATCCATGTTTTTGTCAAATAAGATCTTGTATTGGCAGATTTTATGCTCACCGTTTTCACGATAGTGAAATACATAATCCCATTCACGAACAGCAAATAAGCCTTCGCTAAAATGAGGTACGCCGATGAGGTTATAAATTTGGTCTTTGTTCATACCTCTTTCGATCATACGAACATTATCCCAATTCGGCCATGAACCGAGTTGTGTGCCATCGTGGTTAAACTTAGATTTTTCAATCTTCGGCCACACTAACTCTGTTCCCTCAACAGGTGTCCCTTCTTTGGATACTTTGCTGAGGTTACCGCAACCAACCAACGTCGTGACTGCGATAGCTGAAAGTAAAAAATGTGATAATTTCATTTAATTTACCTTATAGGTTAGTGAAATGATTTATGTGTAAGTTTTGGTTAAAAGCGACTCATATTAACAAACTTTCCTTACCCATGTAAAACAAAAAACGGAAAAATCACAGGGATTTACATAAAATTGACACCCTAAAAATAACAAGTATAACAAAGTCAATAAGTTATTCTTATTGTCAAGGATCCATGACAACGATCCTTATTTTACATAAGTGTATTTCCATTCTTTTTTAGTAAATTTAATAATAGGTTATCGGCACTTTCTTCCGCTTGTTTACCGATCCTTTGTAATAACGGCTTTTTCACTGTATAGCGAAGCCCCAAAACACGTTTTTCTTTCATTGCCTGTAATAGTACGTCATCGCTTGTGAGGATCTCATCCACTAAATTTAACCGTAACGCCTGCTGTCCAAACCAATGTTCTCCCGTTGCCACACGATCCACGTCTAAGTGCGGTCGATGTTGAGCGACAAATTGTTTGAAAAGTTGATGGGTTTCGTCTAATTCTTGTTGGAATTTTTGTTTTCCCTTTTCCGTATTTTCTCCCAATATCGTCACCGTGCGTTTATATTCACCCGCGGTCATGACATCTACATCCACATCATGTTTTTTCAGTAACCGATGAAGGTTAGGCACCTGTGCCACCACGCCGATTGAGCCGATAATCGCAAAGGGCGCCGAAACGATTTTATCGGCCACACAGGCCATCATATAACCGCCACTCGCCGCCACTTTATCTACCGCGACCGTGAGTTTAATGTCATGCTGTTTTAAACGTGCCAACTGTGAGGCAGCTAAGCCATAGCCATGCACCATGCCGCCCGGGCTTTCTAAACATAACAAGACCTCATCATCAGACTTTGCAGTTTGAATAATGGCACTGATTTCCTCTCTTAACGCCATGGTTTCGCTGGCGGCAATATCCCCTTTAAAATGCAACACATAAAGCGTCGGCTTTTGTTCTCCCTCTGTTGCTTCGCCTTTTTTGCGCTGTGCTTTCAGGGCTTTTGCTTTCATTTTTTCTGCTTTCTTCTCGGCTTTTTCCACCGCTTTTAATTCCTCCTCCGAGAGATGAAATTCGCGCAATGCTTTACCGGTTTCTTCAAAGGCTTGGGATAAATCTGTGATCACCAACTCCCCTTGTTGCGTGTGTTTTTTCTGTTTAATTGAGATGACCGTTGTCACCACGGCGGCAACGATCAAAAGCAACGTAATCACTTCTAAAATAAATACGCCATAGCCAATAAAAATCTCTGACCACATTATTTTTTCCTTACATTAAAGAGATGAAATTCATATTAAATTATAACCGCACTTTTTCGCCGCCGAAGTCGTGCAAGAGGTTTTCAGTGAGCTGACTGAGTAAACCGGTCATCAGCACAAAATCGGCATCGAAACGCTGTGCATAATCTTCTTTTAAAATATCGTCATTTTTTTCCCGGATGGCATTGGCAAATTTGAGACGCTTTAAGCTACAGTCTTCGTTTAACACAAAACTGAGGAGATCTTCCCATTCCAACGCCAGCTTCGTGACATATCGGGAATGGACAAGACTGAGGATGTCTTCGCTATCCAGCGCATGTTGTTTACAACGAATAACCCCATTGTTAACATCGCGCAACTCCGCTTCTTCCAACGGAACCAGCCATTCCGGCACCTGCGTCTGCGCGATCCATTCTTGCATCACCAGCCCGGGTTCATTAGCAAAGGTTAACGGTACGACCGGCAAAGATCCTAACGACTTGCGTAACAACGCCAACGCCTCTTCTGCACGTTTGGCGGATGCCGCATCAACATAAATGAGCCGGTTTTCCGCATCAATCCACAAGGCAGTTTGTTGATATTTACTAAACGCGCGCGGCAATAACGTAGCAATCACGTCGTCTTTTAAGGTTTGTTTCTCCACTTTTTTTAACTTGCGGTTTTCCGCCTGTTCGATTTTTTCTACGCGCGCATCCAATTCACGCTTAATGACGTGTGCCGGCAACATTTTTTCTTCTTTTTGGGCAAGCAATAAAATCTGTTTGCCCACGGCAAAATACAGGGATTCGCTGCCTTTCAACGGCGTTGACCAACCAAACTTAAGGATATCCGATTGTGCGCAAGGCTGATAGCGGTGTTGTTCAAGCTGTGGCGCAAGGGTGTCGATTGACCAATCTAACGGCTTGGTGATTCGATAAATCAGGGCATTTTTAAACCACATGATGAGAGTCCTATAATCATTACATCAACAGGGCGGGATGAAAAAAGTGCGGTTAAAAATCACCGCACTTTGGGAGGTTACTATGCTTTTTGTTTTTCGTGTTGTTTTTTCAATTTAACAAGCTTTTCTTTAATTCGTTGGCGTTTGAGCGGAGAAAGATAATCCACAAACAAAATGCCGTTGAGATGATCGATTTCATGTTGAATACAAATCGCCAATAAGCCGTCTGCTTCCAGCGTAAATTCATGACCATTGCGATCAAGCGCTTTAACGGTGACTTTTTCTTTGCGAGGAATTAACGCACGAAAGCCCGGAATCGACAAACAACCTTCTTCAATACCGGTTTCCCCTTCGGATGCCAAAATTTCCGGGTTGATGAATACCAACTGATTTTGTTTATCGCCCTCAATATCAATGGTGATAATGCGCTGCAAAATATCCACTTGCGGTGCAGCCAAGCCAATGCCTTCTTCCTGATACATGGTGTCGAACATATCATCAATAATGTTGCGTGTGTTATCATTCACATCCACAACCGGATCACACACCACTTTCAGGTGATCTTCTGGGTAAATTAATACATTAAGTGCGGTCATAACTTCTCTTTTAAGGGTTAATAAGTGCGGTATTGTAGCGTTTTTTTCTTGAAATGCCTATGAACAAAAAAAGAGCCAAGGCATTTACTTGGCTCAAATCACTTGGCTGTCTTATTAATAATAAGAATGTTCGCCACGTTGGTGTTCGGTAACGTCTTTCGCGCCCTTGAGTTCGTTCGGGAAGAGGCTGATTAATTGTTTTTCCACGCCGTCTTTCAATGTCACATCTACCATGGAACAACCGTTACAACCGCCACCGAATTGCAGAATCGCATAACCGTCATCGGTGATTTCTAATAAGGTAATTTTACCACCATGGCTAGCTAATTGCGGATTAATTTGGGTTTGAATCACATATTCTACGCGTTCGATTAACGGCGCATCGTCTGCCACTTTGCGCATTTTGGCATTTGGCGCTTTTAAGGTGAGTTGTGCGCCTAATTCTTCCGTCACATAATCAATTTCGGCATCTTCTAAAAACGGTAGGCTAATGTCGTCCACAAAGGCAGAAAAGGTGTCGTATTTCATTTCGGTATCGCTTGCTTCCACCGAATTGGGTGGGCAGTAAGACACACCGCACTCGGCACTTGGCGTACCCGGATTGACAACGAAAATACGAATGTTAGTGCCTTCTTCTTGCTGATCTAATAAACGGCGGAAATGGGCTTGTGCTTCCGCTGAAATGGTAATTTGTTGCATAACGCTCCCACAATAAAACCTAATTAAATTTGTCGGATATGATACGCTTCATGCGGTTTTTTTTCCACCTTTTGGTGTAATAAAAAATGCCGCTGCCTTATCATGCGTTTTATGTTCGCGCCAATCCCCATACTTGAATATGCGCCACATTGGCTTGGCGTAACAGCTTGGCAATTTCGTTTAATGTTGAACCGGTGGTGATCACATCGTCAATTAATGCCACATGACGATACGGAAAATGCCGGCGTTTGGCGGAAAGTTGGAAGGCATTTTTCAAGTTTTTTCGCCGATCTTTGGCGCTCAAGCCCCGTTGGGTCGGCGTCCGTTTGGTGCGAATTAACACATCATTGACACAAGGAATGTGTAACCACTTAGCCAGTTGGCGCGCCAAGAGATCGGCTTGATTATACCCTCGTTGCCACTGTCGAAAATGGTGTAGCGGTACCGGCAGAATCGCCTCAGGCAGCATTAATCTGTGCGTACGACGGGCATTGCGAATAGCTAAATATAATAAACGTGCCAGCGTGCGATCCAGCCAAAATTGCCGTTGAAATTTAAACCGATGAATCAGCGTAGAAAGCGGTTCGTTGTAACGCCCGATAATCACCATGCGATCCCACGCGGGTTCTTGCTGCAAACAGTTGCCGCAGTGCAAGGCGTTTTCCCTCAGTTCCGCACCGCAACAACCGCAATAAGGAAAACGCCGAATCGTTCGATTACAACGGCTACATAAGCCGTGTTTGGCAAGTTTAAGAGGCGCATGACAATGCACACAGCAGGATTGAAAAAGGTTCATAAAAACGCCCGCACTTGATTGAGAGAAAACAGATTCATCATAAAGTGCGGTGTGTTTTTTCGGTGTTTTTGGGCGCAATTTTAGGATCTCCCTCGCAAAAATGCTAAAATCAAGCCGTTTTGCCTGACATTGACAGAAAAGAGAAAGAAGATGACTATTCCGAATTATCGCGACCAAATTAAGCTGGTCTTTTTTGATATCGATGACACGTTGTTTATGAAGCACCGCGATTTCCTGCCGGCAACGGTGCCGGTGTTTATGCGTAAGTTGAAAGAAAATGGCATTATCCCAGCCATTGCCACAGGGCGCACGCGCTGTGCTTTCCCGCATAAATTAAATCAGGTGATTGAGCAGGAAGGCATTGATTTATTTGTGACCATGAACGGGCAGATGGCAACCTATCAAGGGCAAGTGATTGAAAAACATGTGATTCCAATAGAAAAAATTCGCCGTTTAGTGCATTTTTTTGAACAGCATAATATGCCTTATGCCTTTGTGTCGGATCATACGGTCGCGGTTTCGGAGCGGAATTCCGTGGTGCAGTTCGCGATGGATCCGATCTTGAAAGATTACATTGTGGATAAAGCCTTTTTTGAAGGAAACGATATTGGGCAAGTGTTGCCGTTTTATCGTGCAGAGCAGGATGAATTGGTACAAAATTCAGGCGTATTGGATGGCTTGCGTGTGGTGCGTTGGCATGAGGATTCCGTGGATTTATTTGACGCGGAAGGCTCAAAAGCCCGTGGCATTCAAGCGGTGGTCAAGCATTTGGGACTACA
The DNA here is from genome assembly GCF_017798005.1 of Aggregatibacter sp. 2125159857. NCBI lineage: Bacteria > Pseudomonadati > Pseudomonadota > Gammaproteobacteria > Pasteurellales > Pasteurellaceae > Aggregatibacter > Aggregatibacter sp. 2125159857. The sequence goes on along the minus strand of NZ_CP072548.1, from coordinate 74,422 downwards.
GATGGACAATGTGATGGCGTTCGGTGATCAATTAAATGACTTGGAAATGCTCAGCACCGTGGGCGTAGGGGTCGCCATGGGTAACGGCCATGAAAAACTTAAAGCGATTGCCCATCATGTGGCGGAACCGATTGATCAAGACGGCATTTATCGCTTTTTAATGAAGGCGGGTTTGATTGATTAATCACGCCTTTGGGCAATACGCTTTCTGCCTTTTGCACGAATGAAAATATTAACTAAAAACAAACCGCACTTTATCTCGTAAAATAAAGTGCGGTGTTTTATTTTTATGTTTTTACAACAACATTTCTGTCTCGTAGAGCTAACGCTTATTCTTTGAACGAATCTTTCAAACGCTCATCGGCACGGCGCGCTTCGCTTTTGTGTTGTAATTTGTTGAGTTGACGTTCCAGTTTTTCTTCAACGTCATTAATTGCTTTATACATATCTTCTGCTTCTGCCGTGGCTAAAAGATTGCCGTTCGGCGTGCCGATAGAGGCTTCCACAGAAAAACCTTTCGGGGTTTTATTCAAAATAAAATGAGGATTAATCAACTGAGTTTGCCATTTCTCCAACTTGGCAAGACGCTCTTCAACATGTGCACGGATTGCAGGGGTGATGTCCATTTGTTTGCTGGTGATATTCACTGTCATAGCATTTACCTCTTGTGTAATGAGTCGAACGACTCGGTTTGAATCCTTAGTTCTAACATAGTGACCTTGCCTGTGATTTTCAAGCGGAAATGTTTAAAAATATGATCTACGTCTAAAAATAAGGCCGCCTAGTGTGGCGGCCTTGTTTGGGTGGTGAAAATGCGGTCATTTTTAAACGCGTTTTTAATCGCGGAAATTATTGAATTGGAATGGTTGTCCCAGTTCGGCGGTTTTGACGAGTTGAATCACGGCTTGTAAATCATCGCGGGATTTTCCGGTAACACGGACTTGCTCGCCTTGGATTTGGCTTTGGACTTTTATCTTGGAATCTTTGATAAGCTTAGTGAGCTTTTTCGCCATATCGGTTTCAATGCCTTGTTTCAGTTTGATTTCTTTGCTGTATGTTTTGCCGCTGTGTTCATAGTCGGCAGTTCGTAGCGTGCATCTTGATGCACGACCAAATTACGCACGGAACGTTATTTAACTCTTTCGGACATTCATGATTTCGTGCAACAAGTTGCACGCTACGATTCTGCGCTTTTCAAGCGGAAATGTTTAAAAATATGATCTATGTCTAAAAATAAGACCGCCTAGTGTGGCGGTCTTGTTTGGGTTGGTGAAAGTGCGGTCGATTTTGAACGCGTTTTTAATCACGGAAATTATTGAATTGGAATGGTTGTCCCAGCTCGGCGGTTTTGACGAGTTGAATCACGGCTTGTAAATCATCGCGGGATTTGCCGGTAACACGGACTTGCTCGCCTTGGATTTGGCTTTGGACTTTGATTTTGGAATCTTTGATAAGCTTAGTGAGCTTTTTCGCCATGTCGGTTTCAATGCCTTGTTTCAGCTTGATTTCTTTGCTGTAGGTTTTGCCGGTGTGTTCATAGTCGGCAGTTCGTAGCGTGCATCTTGATGCACGACCAAATTACGCACGGAACGTTATTTAACTCTTTCGGACATTCATGATTTCGTGCAACAAGTTGCACGCTACGATTCTGCGCTTTTCAAGCGGAAATGTTTAAAAATATGATCTATGTCTAAAAAGAAGACCACCCGTTGTGGCGGCCTTGTTTTTTATTGTGAAAGTGCGGTCGATTTTGAACGCGTTTTTAATCGCGGAAATTATTGAATTGGAATGGTTGTCCCAGTTCGGCGGTTTTGACGAGTTGAATCACGGCTTGTAAATCATCGCGGGATTTGCCGGTAACGCGGACTTGCTCGCCTTGGATTTGGCTTTGGACTTTGATTTTGGAATCTTTGATCAGCTTGGTGAGCTTTTTCGCCATGTCAGTTTCAATGCCTTGTTTCAGCTTGATTTCTTTGCTGTAGGTTTTGCCGCTGTGTTCATAGTCGGCAGGAATATCCAAGGAATTGGATTCGATGTTACGTTTAATACACGCGTTACGTAAGATGTCGATGAGTTGCTCCACTTGGAAATCCGATTCGCTGCTCACTTTAATGCTTTCGTTTTTTTCGTTAAATTCAATCGCAGCTTGTACGTTGCGGAAATCCCAACGGTTAGTGAGTTCGCGGTTGGCGTTTTCCACGGCGTTGCGGATTTCGTGTCCGCTGATTTCGGAAACAATGTCGAATGATGGCATGGTTTTCTCCTTATTTAATTTTGTCGTTTGCACTTAAAATACATAAAAGTGCGGTTAAATCGGTGAAATTGACGATAACTTGCGCCAATTGTTGTACTTTTGGTTTAGCGTGATAAGCCACGCCTAAATTAGCAACTTGCATCATCGCGAGATCGTTGGCGCCGTCGCCGATGGCAACGGTGTTTTCTTTGGCAATGTGAAATTGTTGTGCCAACTGTTGTAAGGTTTGCGCTTTGTATTGCGCATCCACAATGGCGCCTTGTACGTTGCCGGTGAGTTTGCCGTCAATAATCTCGAATTGATTGGCAGCAATAAAATCTAAGCCGAGTTTTTGTTGTAATACTTCGGCAAAATAGGTAAATCCACCAGACGCAATCGCCACTTTCCAGCCGTGATTTTTGAGCTCTTTGACTGTTTCGACCAATCCCGGCATCAGCGGTAAATGTTGTTTGACCTCTTGCAAAATGCTTTCCGGTGCGTCTTTTAAGGTCGCCACCCGTTGGCGCAGGCTTTGACTAAAATCGAGCTCACCACGCATGGCGCGTTCCGTAATAGCGGAAACCATCTCACCGGTGCCGGCAAGTTTGGCAATTTCATCGATACATTCAATTTGGATGGCGGTGGAATCCATGTCCATCACCAATAATCCTGCTTGCTTCAAACTGGCGTGAAAGTTGAGCGGTGCAATATCCAGTGCTAATTCATGGGCAATGCCAATCCATTCCGCTTTCCAGTTGCCTTTGAGCAACACTACGGTGTTATGCAACACCGTCCATGCAGCAAAACACAAAAAATTTTCACCGCACTTTTGCTGAAAAGCCTGTAGCGTTGTGAAGTTTAGCTTATCGGAATAAAGCACAAACGCCTGTGTGGCTTCACAAGGTTGATCGGCAATTAATGAGGCGGGCAATGAGGGAAAATGACGAAGAATATCGGTCAGATTTTGTGTTTGCATAAAAATCCTGTAAATTGTAGCGATTCTCAAAAAAGCGATTTATTCTAGCTTACTTATCCATCTTTGGGGAAAATAACTTGCATTTAGTAAAAGAAAAAATGATGAAATGGATGATGTTATTCGGCATTATGTTGCTATGTGCCGGCATCATGACGATCATTTTATTTGGTATAAAACAGTTCAAAATCGGCTCACAGCTTTCCAGTGTCAACCAAGTGGCGAACGTGTCCCATTTACTGACGCGCCAACAAGCCAGTTTGTTCTCAATGTTGTTAGTTAATAATGCTAAAACTGAACAACTGGTGGAAAATTTAGATAACTTTGTCAAAGAGGAATTTGTGTTGGATGCCGCCGTTTATGCCCGTAATGGCGAATTATTGGCGCAAAGCACCAACTCACCGAATCTCCGCAGTTTATTGGGATTGGATAAACCGGAAGAAAAAGACACGGATTCACAACAAATTGTCGAACCGATTTATTCTTCAAACGGCGTAGAAGGTTTTCTGCGTGTGACTTTTGATGCCAAATATGCCCAATCGACAAAAAGCAAAATTAATCAGATGTTTCATCGGCTTTATGGCGAAATCATTATTGTGTTTTTAGTGGGCGTCTTATTTGCCGGCAGCCTGCATTATTTCTTCAGCCAGTATCATCGTAGCCGTGTTCATGTTGCAGAAAAAGCCCCAATGCCAAGCAATAAAGCTACACAGTCTATGAGCAAGCTATTTCACCAGCGCAGAAGACGAGTGCGGTAGTTTTTTTAATATAATTTATATGATAAAAGTCATTGTTTAGTCGTTTCTGCCACAATTTTTACATATATAGCTAACTGAATAATTGGAAGGTACTCAAAAATGAGTGAAGTTAAATGCCCCTCTTGCGGAACAAAAATAACGTTCATCACGAAATTAAAACTTATGACAATCCCTGTGTTAGGCGGTCTTTCTGCAGGATATCTCATTGCCGATGCGCCTGAGCTTTTTCAGACAAAAAATGATGTTGTTTTAATGTACGAAAAAATGACGGCTTGTATGAAATATAATAATAACTATGCGGATCGAAATAAGTACCGTGATTTATGCGCTTGTGCATTAATGAAAACTTATGAAGATTTTAAGTTTTTTAATGTGGAAAAACGATTTGAGGAAAATTTAGAAAAGTGTTTGTAAAAAAGCGTGGCTTAATACCACGCTTTTTCGCTATTTTCTAGATGGGTTGTTACCACGACCGCCACCTGACGGATTATCTGTTTTACTTGGCCAATTAGGGTTGGAATTACCAGTGTTATTTTTTGTCATTTTTTTCTCCAATGTCTTTTTATTAATCATAGAAACAAAATTTTGTTTCATTCTTCTGCCTTTCAGCATTGATGGTAAATATAAACACCCACATGTGGACAAAAAGGGACAATATGATGAATAAATCATCAAATGAACAAGAATCTAAAGAATTACTTGATGAACTTAAAGCATTAATTAACTTTTTAAATATAAGTCAATCTGAAGCAGTTTTAATGATAGATGAATATTATTCTGAATGTCGTGAACCTTATGATGTTCATGAAGAGAGTGGATTATCATATGAATCATTTAAAAAAATATTACAGGGGCGTAAAACCTCTCCTGATACATTACGATTTTATATCAATTGTTTGAAACAGAGTAAGAAATATTATCGTATAACAGGGCTTATGGCAGCGAAAGAAGGGGATGTAGAGGTGCTTGGTGTGGAATACCAAAAAGAACTCCATCAGCTAAGTAAGCGTATTCATGATTTTCTTGAACAAGAAAAAAAGCATTCTTCTACTTAATTAAGGTGTTGTAACGGGGAAACAGTTATATTTTAGATAAAAAAGTGCGGAACGAAAGTCTAGGTGAAATCTCCTCAATTTTCTACCGCACTTTTGTCGAGGGCTAAACAGCAGTTAATTCGGTCATTGCCCAGCGCGGATGCACTTCAATGGCAAGATCTTGCTGCTGTCCTTGTTTTAAACGTAGAAAACCGGCATAAGCAATCATGGCGCCGTTATCGGTGCAAAATTGCGGTTGTGGGTAAAACACTTCACCCCCTAATTGTTGCATCAGCTCCGCCAAGGTTTGGCGCAACTGTTTATTGGCGCTCACGCCACCGGCAATCACTAAACGCTTCAAGCCTGTTTGCTTTAACGCACGCTTGCATTTGATGGCGAGCGTGTCCACCACCGCCTCTTGGAACGCATAGGCAATATCTGCTTTGCTTTGTTCGGTTAATTCCCCTTCGTCTTGCATCACTTGATGAAGCGTATTGGCGGCAAAGGTTTTTAAGCCGGAAAAACTGAAATCCAAACCGGGACGATCGGTCATCGGACGTGGAAAGGCAAAACGGTTCGGCGTACCCTTTAACGCTAAACGGGCTAACGCCGCTCCGCCGGGATAATCCAAACCGAGTAATTTTGCCGTTTTGTCAAACGCCTCCCCGGCGGCATCATCAATAGATTCGCCTAATAATTTGTAACGTCCAACACCGTCCACCCGTACTAATTGGGTATGTCCGCCGGACACCAACAATGCCACAAAAGGAAAGTGCGGTGGATTTTCTTCCAACATGGGTGCCAGTAAATGCCCTTCCATATGATGTACCCCAATGGAGGGGATGTTCCACGCATAGGCTAAAGAACGTGCTACGGTAGAACCTACCAACAACGCACCAACCAAGCCGGGGCCACTGGTATAGGCTACGCCGTCAATGTCTTTGGCGGTGAGATGGGCTTCTTCAAGTGCGGCTTGTAATAAGGGGGCAAGTTTGCGGATATGATCGCGCGAGGCGAGTTCCGGCACCACGCCGCCGTAATCGGCGTGCAGCGCAATTTGTGTGTGTAACTGATTGGCAATCAAGCCTTTTTCTTCGTCATAAATGGCAACGCCTGTCTCATCACAGGACGTTTCGATGCCTAAAATTCGCATTTGTATTCTCTGTTTATCTTGGATTTATGCCACAAATTTTACCTTTTTTACTCAGGTTTAACCAGTTTATCAACACGGATTTCAGGAAAAGGTGAATCTTTCCTTTACTTTTCCTGTTAAATTAGATTAAAATTGCGACCTTTATTGAATCTGCCACGACTTGTGGCAACAAATAAAATTTAAATTGCAATTAAATTAATTAAACTCATTGAGGTGATTGGCTTATGCCTGTAATTAAAGTTCGTGAAAATGAATCCTTTGACGTAGCATTACGTCGTTTCAAACGCTCTTGCGAAAAAGCTGGTATCTTAGCAGAAGTTCGTGCTCGTGAATTCTACGAAAAACCAACAACGATTCGTAAACGTGAAAATGCCACCCGCGCAAAACGTCACGCAAAACGCGTTGCTCGTGAAAACGCACGTAATACACGTTTATACTAATAACCGCATTTTAACTCGAGTTATTCAAACCGTGAATCTTCCAAGGCTCACGGTTTTATTTTCTCTTAATCTCATCAGTTAGGCTCATATTTCGTTCACAATAAGAGGCAGAATACTCGATGAAAGGTTCCATTCCCCGCACATTTATAGACGATATTTTAACCAAAACGAACATCGTCGATTTAATTAATTCTCGCATAAAACTGAAAAAAGCCGGCCGTGATTATCAAGCCTGCTGCCCGTTTCACCATGAAAAAACACCTTCTTTTACCGTGAGTGATAAAAAGCAGTTTTATCATTGTTTCGGTTGTGGTGCGCATGGCAACGCGATTTCCTTTTTGATGGAATATGACAAGCTGGAATTTTTGGAGGCGGTGGAAGAACTGGCAGGGTTTCTTGGCTTGGAAATTCCCTACGAAAAACGACCGCACTTTAACGATAACGGCAAGCAGGTTAATTTCCAGACCAAGCGAAATCTGTATGAGTTAATGCAGGAAATTGCCAAGTTTTATCAGCAACAATTGCCGTTAAATATTCCTGCACAAAGTTATCTGCAGCAGCGTGGTTTATCACCGGAAATCATTGAACGTTTTCAAATCGGTTATGTGCCGAATGCCATGGATACCGTGTATCGTCAATTCGGCAAAACCCGTGAAGAGCAACAAAAACTGTTCGATTTAGGCATGCTGTCGCGCAATGATCGTGGCAACGTGTACGACAAATTCCGTAATCGGATTATGTTCCCCATTCGTGATCGTCGTGGGCGTACGGTCGCGTTTGGTGGGCGCGTGTTAACCGATGAAAAACCGAAATATTTAAACTCACCGGAAACCATTACCTACCACAAAGGCAGTGAACTCTACGGTTTATTTGAAGCCTTACAGGCGGAGGATTCACCCCAAAAACTGCTGGTGGTTGAAGGTTATATGGATGTGGTGGCATTAGCCCAATTCGGCGTCAATTATGCCGTAGCCTCTCTTGGCACATCAACAACCTCGGAACAAATTCAATTACTTTTTCGCTCCACGGAACAAGTCATTTGCTGTTATGACGGCGATCGCGCGGGACGTGATGCCGCATGGCGTGCCTTAGAAAATGCCTTGCCTTATTTAGAAGACGGACGGCAGCTAAAATTTATCTTTTTACCGGACGATGAAGACCCTGATAGCTTCATTCGTCAATACGGTAAACAAGGTTTCGAGGAATACATTGAGAACGCGCAATCCTTGAGCGAATTCTTGTTTGCGCACTTAACTCCGCAAGTGGATTTTTCTTCAAAAGAGGGCAAAGCGAAACTTGCCGCACTGGCGATTCCGTTAATTAAGCAAATTCCGGGTGATGTATTGCGGTTGGATTTGCGTAATACGCTTGCGAAAAAATTAGGCATTTTGGATCCGACACAGCTGGAAAGTCTGCTCCCGAATCCTGCCAAACCACACAATGAAACCACCGTGCCGACCATGCAATTCAAGCGCACGCCAATGCGTATTCTCATTGCGTTATTGTTACAAAATCCGGAATTGGTGAAATTCATACCGGATTTGGAACCGCTCAAAAACTTAGACGAGCCGGGCTATGATTTACTCGCAGAACTGACCGCACTTTGTCGTGAAAAAATTGGCATTAGTGCCGGTCAACTACTGGAGCATTGGCGCGATACACCGCAACAAGGGACGCTTGAAAAATTGCTGGCGTGGAACCATTTGATTGAAGACGATAAGATCGAAGACACGTTCCGCGAAACATTGCGTTATTTTTATCTGCAACTGGTGGATAAGCGCATCCAATGGCTCATTGCAAAAGATCGTGCGGAAGGCTTGGATCTTAACGAAAAGCAAGAGCTTTCACATTTGTTAGTAAAAAAACAAGAAAAGAAATAGTTAAACCCTAGTAAGAATGCTAAAATCCCTAGCATTTTATCTTCACTAAATAAGTCAGCAAGGCGGATATTAAATATGGATCAAAATCCACAATCTCAATTGAAACTACTCATCGCACAAGGGAAAGAGCAAGGTTATTTAACTTATGCCGAGGTCAATGACAGCCTGCCTGAAGAATTAGTCGATGCGGATCAGATTGAAGATATTATTCAAATGATTAACGACATGGGCATTCAGGTGTTGGAAGCCGCACCGGATGCCGATGATCTGATGCTCAACGAAAATATCGCTGATGAAGATGTTGTCGAAGAAGCCACCCAAGTGTTATCCAGCGTAGAAGCAGAACTTGGTCGCACCACCGATCCTGTGCGGATGTATATGCGCGAAATGGGAAGCGTGGAATTGCTCACCCGCGAGGGCGAAATTGACATTGCCAAACGCATCGAAGAAGGCATCAACGAAGTGCAAAGCGCCGTTGCCGCCTATCCTGAAGCCATTACCCATCTCATTGAACAATATGACGCAGTGGAAAGAGGGGAAGCCCGCTTAGCGGATTTGATTACCGGTTTTGTTGATCCGAATGTCATCACCGAAGCCGACAATGCTGAATTAGACGAAACCTTCGCGTCAGATGAAGAACGCGAAAGTGTCGATGCGACAGATGAATTAGAGGACGAAGAAGGCAACGAAGAAAATAGCAGCGATGAAAGTGATAGTGATAACAGCATTGATCCTGAAGTTGCGCGCGAAAAATTCACCGCACTTAAAGATCAACATCAAAAAACACTGGCAAGCATTGCAAAACACGGTCGCACCTCAGCCAAAACCAAAGCGGAAATTCAAGTATTATCTGAGATTTTCACCACATTCCGCTTAGTGCCGAAACAGTTTGATGCCTTAGTGTTGCGTATGCGCGACATCATGAAGCAAGTGCGCGACCAAGAACGCACGATTCAAAGAATCGTGGTGGATAATGCCAAAATGCCAAAAGCAACTTTCCAAAAAAGCTTTATCGGACACGAAACCCAAGACGTTTGGCTGGTGAAAGCCTTAGCGGCAGGAAAGTCTTGGTCGGAAAAATTAGTGCAATATGAAGCGGATTTACGTCAGGCGATTGCCAACTTAGTTCAAATTGAACAAGACACCAACCTCACCATTCAGCAAATTCGAGACATTTGCGAACGCATTTCGCAAGGCGAACTCAAAGCGCGCCGTGCCAAAAAAGAAATGGTGGAAGCGAACCTGCGTTTGGTGATTTCCATTGCCAAAAAATACACCAACCGTGGCTTGCAGTTCCTTGATTTAATTCAAGAAGGCAATATCGGCTTAATGAAAGCCGTGGATAAATTTGAATACCGCCGTGGTTACAAATTCTCCACTTATGCCACATGGTGGATTCGTCAGGCGATTACACGCTCTATCGCCGACCAAGCACGCACCATTCGCATTCCGGTGCATATGATTGAAACCATCAACAAACTCAATCGTATTTCTCGCCAAATGTTGCAAGAAATGGGACGTGAAGCCACACCGGAAGAACTGGCAGAGCGCATGGGAATGCCGGAAGACAAAATCCGCAAAGTGCTGAAAATCGCCAAAGAACCGATTTCCATGGAAACCCCAATCGGCGATGATGACGACTCCCATTTAGGCGATTTCATCGAAGATTCCACCTTGGAACTGCCATTGGATTCCGCCACCGCACAAAGCCTAAAAGCCGCCACACACGAAGTATTGGAAGGCTTAACGCCACGTGAAGCGAAAGTGCTTCGTATGCGTTTCGGCATCGACATGAACACCGACCACACATTAGAAGAAGTCGGCAAACAATTCGATGTAACCCGTGAACGTATTCGTCAAATCGAAGCCAAAGCACTACGCAAATTGCGCCACCCAAGCCGCTCCGAAACCTTACGCAGCTTCTTGGATGAATAGCGAACACATCAACGCAAAACACCAAACAAAGAGAGGAAAGGAAACCTTCCTCTCTTTTTATTTGCCCGTAGCGTGCAACAAAGCATTGTGCAAATTGAATCCCCGTAGCGTGCAACTTGTTGCACGAAATCGTCAATCACGCACCGAGGTGGAATCCCCCCGTAGCGTGCAACTTGTTGCACGAAATCGTGAATCACGCACTGAGGTGGAATCCCCCCGTAGCGTGCAACTTGTTGCACGAAATCATAAATACCCGAAAGAGGTTGAATAGCGTTCCGTGCGTGCTTCGGTCGTGCATCAAGATGCACGCTACGCACGAAATACACACAACGTAAAAATACGCTCAAAAATCACCGCACTTTATGGATGGCTTGCGTGATAATTGCAGGAATTGTAGAATGAAACCAAACTTCAACGAACAGAGAATCCTATGCAAATCACCCTCTCATCTCCGCCTGTATTCAAACAAAAAGAGCCGTATTACACCGAGGAAGAACAACGTCTGCTCGAACAGTTAGAAAACGGCTCAGTGAAATCCATTGCACATGAACAAGTTATGGCAAATTTACGCCGAGAATTAAAGTTAGATGAAGTTTGATTACCTCATTAAATGGCATAGTGTGGCGGAGGAAAAATTACGCAGCCAAGCTCGCTACATTCTACAACAATCCCAAAATAGGCTTATTGCAGAGCATTTTTACGATGCCGTTAAAAGCGAAATAGACAAGCTTTCCTACACAGCAGACGTTTACCGGCTCAGAAAGAAAAAAGAAATTCCCCTATTGAACGGAAAGTACATCGTTAAATTTCTTGTCGGCACACACACCGTTTATATCATCGACTTCAAATCCGCAAAACAACAACATTATTCCTCACCGTAGCGTGCAACTTGTTGCACGAAATCGTGAATCACGCACCGAGGTTAAATCATTCTCCCCGTAGCGTGCAACTTGTTGCACGAATAAAAAACGCTCATAAGGGCAATCGGTCGTGCATCAAGATGCACGCTACATGGTGACTGAGGTGTGCATGGTGGATAAATGGAGGAAATAAAAAGCCCGATAATTGATTATCGGGCTTTCTTAAAAGACATCTTGATGAATTCGGTGTGTCGAACCATAATAATTTCACTTTCAAGGGGTAATCTTGAAAGTGAGTGTAAGGCTTAAACCTTACAATGAAGAGGATAATATAATGTTGAAGACCATTATCCTAGTTATCGTGTTGTTGCTCTGGTCTTTGCCGGCTTACTAACCCGATAATTTACTGGGGGAGGACCAGTCTCCCAGTTCTTCAAAATTATGGCGTATCACAAAAAAATTGTCAATTAACGAAATCCACCCCGCAACGCCGGATCGCCTCAAAAAACACACTCAAAAATCACCGCACTTCATTCCGTACCGAGGTTGAATCATTCGTGCAACAAGTTGCACGCTACGCACGAAATCGTGAATACAGGCTACGGACTTAAGGTGAAAATGAGGGTTGGGGATAAAGTCGGCGGCTATGAACTACCGTTTTGATATACACGGTTTCTTCAATAACGCGATAAATAATACGATAATTTCGACAAAAGGCTTCACGCTCACCGTCTTCGCGCAAACGACCGATGGCATCAGGCATAAAGGCAATCAAACGGAAAGTTTTTTCAAATTCGGCGAGGAGTTTTTCCGGAGTAGAAATAAACCCGGTGAATTCGTAAACATTGGCGAGGATTTCATTGATATTGTCTGTGGCGAGTTTAGACAAAATCACATTAGCCATAAACCGACTCATGTTGCTCATCCAACTGCGCGAGTTCCGCCGCTTTCTGTTGAATAGTTTGTTGCCATGTTGCGCACGCCTCTTCTAACGAATGACAACGCCCCATCAGAATATCCTCATTGCCTCGCGCAATATTCTCAGCTAAAAATGCGTCATAACCTTTTTCAGTCAGCAACATAGTTTTCTCCTTAATAAATTGCGTTTTACTATAATCTTGAGCACCCACAAAATCAACTCCCGTAGCGTGCAACTCGTTGCACGAAAAAACACGTTAAAAAAACACCGCACTTCATTCCGTACCGAGGTGAAATCATTCGTGCATCAAGATGCACGCTACGGAGTGTGCGTCTAACCGGCAAGCTCCAATAATACATCGGGGTGGTGGGTGGCGATTTTTAATAACGTTGCTGCTGCGCCTGTGGGTTTGCGTCTGCCTTGTTCCCAGCCTTGTAACGTGCGGACGGAAATTCCCATAAGTTGCGCAAAGGCGGATTGCGACAACCCGGTGTTTTTGCGTGCGGCAATTGCCTCATTGGTGATCTCGCGCTCACGGCATTGCCCGGTCTTAATTTGGCGTACGGAGCTTAACAACAGCTCGCCGATTTCTTCGCCGGTGAATTCGTGTTCGGCAATATTGATTTTCTCTAAATCTATCGTCATTTTTCCAATTCCTCCTTTAATTGCTTCAGCAAGTGCGCCGGAATCGTCTCGGATTTTGCTTTTGCATAAATTAACAACAGACATATTTTGCCGTCGTTAAGTTGATTAAAATAAATCACCCGACTTCCACCGCGCCGACCCATACCTTGCCGTTGCCAGCGTAATTTGCGACAACCGCCCGAATGCGGAATCACATCACCCGATTCGGGTTGCATTGCGATAAACGTGGCAAGCGCTTCTTGCTCATCTTGCGTTAAAATCGCAGAAGCCATTTTTGTGTAAATATGAGATTCAACAATTGTGTACATATCCCTCATCCTTTATGCGTCATTGTAGTAGTGTGTGCGCATAATGTAAACCCGTAGCGTGCAACTTGTTGCACGAATAAAAACGCTCGTGAGGGCAATCATTCGTGCATCAAGATGCACGCTACAATATGAATCTCCCCTTTTTGATGGCGCGCGTTTCCTAACGCGTGCCTTTTATATCAATCGATTATCGGCACACGCTGTGAAGCGTGCGCCATCAAAAGCCTTGAAAATAAAAGAATCGTAGCCTGAACTCGTTGCACGAATAAAAACGCTCGTGAGGGCAATCATTCGTGCATCAAGATGCACGCTACAATATGGAACGAGGCGATGGTGGGAATGGATTAATGATTGATGCCACGAGGTAAAAAGGCGGCAATCATAATATACGAACCGACCACTAAAAATTTAACGGAATGCCCATTTTTTAGCGGAAAAACATGAAATCGCCCATCGGCGTACGCATCTGCAATAAAGCTGAGTTTTTCTGCTAAACGCACAATCTCATCAAGAAATTTATCTGCAATCTTATCGCTATTGGCTTGTGCGCGAATATATTCCGCTTTGTCCAATAGCTGAAAACGCGCCATTCCAGACCAACGAACGACATAATCCTGCTTCATCGTTTTAACATCTCACGCAAGGTGGCGACAACTTCTTCGTGTGAAAATGTTTGTATCTCACCGCGCAAAATGCCTTGTAAAAAACGCTGTTCTTCGGTTAAGGATTGTTCAAATAGAGATGAGATTTTCTCCTGAAAAGGCGTCTGCGGTTTGGTTTCATTTAACATATCATCTCCTGTGGTGTTCAATTTTGCCTTAGCATACAACGCCCCACGCAAAAATGCCAATAGTCGCCGCATACAGAAATAATAAACGCTCCCCGTAGCGTGCAACTTGTTGCACGAATAAAAACGCTCATAAGGGGAATCATTCGTGCATCAAGATGCGCACGACAATATGAAATCACGCTGCGCACTAAACAATGCGTAACTCAAATTGTTTCCCAAGTGCGGTAATCGCTTTTGCGATGGTGTCAATTTTTGTGATATGCCCAAGGTTTGTGATACGCTGAACTTCCTGTGGTTTTGCATTGATACGGCGGGCTAATTCAGCGTTTGATACATTTTGTTCGATCATCTCATTGAGCAATAAAACCTTGGCAAAAACACTTGCCGGCAATTCGATAAGCACCTCGCCCTCCGCCGGTGCGCTTGGCAACGGAACGCGGCGATGATCTTCAAAATAAAAATCCATACAAGTAAGCAACGCGTCTTTTGCCATCTTCACGGCATCGTCATAATCATCTCCACAAGTAATCGCTTCCGGAATATCACGAAAAGACACAGCATAAAGCCCGCTTTCTTCTTTTTCAAATTTTGCTGGATATAACATAGTCAACCTCTTTAAAAAATGCCCCCTTTCGAGGGCATTCGTTTAATTAAGACCTAATTGCTTTTTAATGGCAAACTCCGTTCCTTTGGCGATTTCCTTCGTGGGATGTCGCGGCAGAACCGATTGTTTACCGTTTAGGTATAGCTTAATGTGGTTGGTACCCTCTTTTGTTTCTACACCTTGTGCTTTCAGCCACCTTAAAAACTCTCGTTGTTTCATCGTTCCTCCGTGTTTTTAAGTGGCAATGATTATAAACAAAAATGTTTATATTTTCAACCTAATCCCCCGTAGCGTGCAACTTGTTGCACGAAAAAACACGCTTGTGAGGGCAATCATTCGTGCATCAAGATGCACGCTACGATATGGAATAACCTTTTTTGATGGCGCGCGTTTCCTAACGCGTGCCTTTTATATCAATCGGTTATCGGCACACGCTGTGAAGCGTGCGCCATTAAAAGCGTTGAATAACGTTCCGTGCGTGATTCGGTCGTGCATCAAGATGCACGCTACAATATGGAATAACGCTCCTGTAGCGTGCAACTCGTTGCACGAAAAAACACGTTAAAAAACCACCGCACTTCATTCCGAGCCGAGGTGAAATCATTCGTGCATCAAAATACACGCGACAATATGGAAAAACGCCCCATTGCGCAAATGTAAAACAATGTAAACTCAAGGCATGGGGTGTTGCAGTGGTTGACCTGTGGTTATTTTTTGAATATCATGCCGAGGTTAAGGTATAGGTTGAAATAATACCCTTTAAAATGCCCTGCGATGTGAATTAAAGTGCGGTCATTTTTCATGGTGTTTTTCAGCCGACACTTTCAATACTTTTAAGGAGGATTGTGAGCAACAAAAGCATTCACTTCTAAAAAGCAGAACGGTTAAAAGCAAAGCAAAAAAAGTTTTACGGCTGGCGACAGCCTTCGTTTTCTTCATAAAAAAGGAAATCACTTATGAATCATATTTACAAAAGCATTTTTAATAAGGCGCTTGGTGTGTTCACCGCCGTCCCTGAATTTGCTTCTGCACATGGCAAGGGTTCTGAAAGAACTGTTGTCGGTCGTGTTGCGAAAGGCACCGCCGGCTTTGCTGCCAGTGCGCTTGCCATCTCCGTTGGGTTGGCGTTAACCTCTACAAGTGCGGTGGCTGCACCGGGTATTTATATTAATGATAAAGCGGATCCTAGCTGTTTAGCTGTCCCTGACTCTCCTCCTCCTTATGTAGGTATCAACGGTATAGCAAATAATCAGGTTCCAAGTAGTCTGTCTATTTTGGGTCCGTCACAAACACCTCCCCCACCGCATTATTATGCGCTGGATTCGATGAACCCTTGCTTGTCGTCAACTGGTGCAAATGCAACGGAACATTTCAGTACTCAAACTAACCGCACTTTATTTTACGGTACCTCTGCTCCTGCGACTGTTGAAAACAACGGTTCTAAAAACCTCACCCTTGGCGGTCGTTTAGACGTGAACTCCGGTATCATCGGCGTGGGTGATCGTGGTACTAACGGCGCAGGCGCAACCAACAGCATCCGTATGGGTACAGGTACCACGTTGGATAATGCGAATAAGATAGAAAATGCCATTTCTATTGGTGTAGATGCGGGGGTTAATGGCATAAGTTCCATCGCTATCGGTGACGGTGCGAAATCTGGTGGAAAAGGTGCTAATGATCCGTTTGATGGTGATGCAGGGCTCGCAATTGGTCATCAGGCACAAGGCTTAGGTACTGGTGCGGTGGCGATTGGTCAAAATGCTTCTGTACAAAACGGTCATGATTCCATCGCAATGGGCGTGTATTCTAAAACCTCAAACCCAAAAGCCATCAGTATTGGTGCTTATAATGAAGCAAGTGGTGTGCAAAGTACCGTTATCGGAAGTAACTTCGATACCAATAGTAAGGCAGCGGTTTCCACAGCAAGCGGAACTCGTTCACAAGTTTACGGTGTGGAAACTACGGTTTCTGGCAACAACTCCGTTTCTATCGGTGATACAAACACCATCGCAAGCGCACGTACTTATGCACTTGGTAACAATATCAATGTAGCAGCAGGCACAGACGATTCATTGGTGTTTGGTACGAGAGCAGCCGTTGGGGGAAATAATGCTATTGCGATGGGTAACACTGCGGCAGCTACTTCAAACTATGCGACAGCTATTGGTGTAGAAGCATTGGCACATGGATCTGATGGTGCACTTGCTGTTGGTAGAAAAGCTACGGCAAATGCAAACGCCGGTGCTATGGCTATCGGTTTCGATGCAGTTACAACAGGTAAATCCGGTATTGCACAAGGTTATCATGCACACACTAATGCACAGTCCGGTTTAGCGATCGGTGATAACGCAAAAGCTTCCGGTATTGGTCAAGTGGCAGTCGGTTATGCATCAAATGCTCAAAAAGCAGATATTGATAAAGCCGCTACCGCAGCACCGAATAAAGCGGATTATGCTGTAACTATCGGTCACTATGCTGGTGCAGATTACACAGGCACGAACAATATTCGTTCCACTTTAGTTGGTGATAGCGCAGGTCGTTATGGTGAAGAAGGTACTCAAAATACAGCTGTCGGTTCACTTGCAGGTATGTATGTGAAAGGTTCAAATAACGTTGCTTTGGGTATAGGTGCTGGTTCTGGTAGTGCTGCGGATAAGCTTGTAGTAAACAACACCACTGCAATTGGTAATGCTGCTAAAGCACTTACTAGTGATTCCATCGCTATTGGTACCGCGGCAAAATCCGGTAAGGCTGACAAATTTAGTGGTGAAAGAGCCGTTGCAATCGGTTATAACGCTCAAGCTCTAGGATCTGCCGGTATTGCGATAGGTGAAGAAAGTGCCACAACGAATGGGCATAATGGTGTCGCGATAGGTGCGTATTCAAAAACTAGCAATGAGAAAGCGATCTCTATTGGTGCATTTAATGCTGCAACTGGTGCACAAAGTATCGTAATGGCAGGCAACTATGATACGAATTCAAGTGGTCCTGTTTCTGTTGCAAGCGGAACTCGTGCGACAGTCATTGGTGCTGAAACCACCGTTTCCGGCAACAATTCCTTAGCTATCGGTGATAAAAACACCGTTGCAAGCAACCGCACTTATGCGATTGGTAACAATATTAATGTAGCCGCAGGTGCAAGTGATTCACTTGTGTTTGGTACGAAAGCGTCTGTTGGTGGACCAGAGGCGATTGCATTAGGTAATACTGCAAATTCAAAAACAGATGGTGCCATTTCTATCGGTGCTCATACTGTTTCCGGTGACGGGGATCTTGTAGCGGGAGTAGAAGGTAATAAGTCAATTTCAATCGGTTATGAGTCAATTGCCAACCGATATGATACTATTGCTATGGGTGTTCAGGCGAGTACGCAAGCCGCAGATTCGGGCGTTGCTCCTTGGGATGCTGTTGCTATTGGTTCAAAGTCTAAGGCAACAACCTATAAAGCTTTAGCTATCGGTGCATACTCACAAGCAACCGGTCGTCAAAGTACTGTGATTGGTAATGACATTCAAGGTCAAAATTCTACCGCGAGCGGTGAACGTTCCCAAATTTTAGGTGTTCAATCTAATGTTTCCGGTGATAACTCCGTTTCTATCGGTGATACAAACAATGTTGCAGCTGCCCGCACTTATGTAATGGGTAACAACATCAATGTTGATAGTGACAAGGCAGTTGACTCATTAGCATTTGGTACAAGTGCTAACGTAAAAGGTCAAGATCAAATTTCTATTGGTCATAATGCGGGTGCGGATGCGGTTGCTACTGCTAAGAATGCCTATGGTATTGCGCTTGGTCTGAATGCAGGTCGCTATCAGCAAGGTGGTGAAGATAACTATGCTATCGGTCAAAATGCCGGTCAGTATGTAAATGGTACACACAGTGTTGCTTTAGGTCTTAATGCAGGTTCTCACATTGAAGGTGATGGCAACTTTGCGGCAGCGGATGGCGCAGGTAATTACATTAAGGGTCGTAACAACATTGCGATCGGTAACAATGCCGGTTCCGGGGCAGCAGGTGCTATCGTTGAAGCTGACAGAACTATTTCTGTAGGTACACGTACTCAAGCTCGTGGGGATAATGCTGTTGCTATCGGTACCGATTCTAAAGCGTTAGCAGTAGATGCAACTGCTGTAGGTCAAGCGGCTCAAGCGAGTGCAGAGAAGACAGTAGCTGTTGGTCAGGGAGCAAAAGCCACTGAAAGATTCACAGTAGCAATGGGTCATAATGCGACAGCCTCTCATGCAAATTCTGTTGCATTAGGTACTAACTCTGCAACTTCCGATGCTCACACCGGTGATTACACCCTTAACATGTCCTACACTGCTGCAGGCTTGCCTAATGCAGCGAACGGCACTGTGTCTGTGGGTTCTGCAGGTAAAGAGCGTCAAATCCAAAACGTGGCTGCAGGCGTGATTAGCGCAACCAGCACCGATGCGATTAACGGTAGCCAACTTTATGCAACTAATAACTACTTAAGCAATCTCGCAGGTGGCGTGAAAAACGTCCTTGGTGGTAATGCGGCAGTTGATAATGCCGGTAACGTAACCATGAGTAACATTGGTGAGACGGGTGAAGGCACAGTGCATGGTGCAATTAAAAACTTGAAAGACGCCATCGACAGCAAAGTAGATACTACTGCCAGCGTAACATCGGAAGATCCGGCGGATATTAAAGTCGAAAAAGAAGCACCGGTTGGCAATACAACAAACTACAAGTTGTCTCTTGGTGATGATGCGAAAGCGAAATTAGCCAAAGCCGCGACCGCACTTCAAACGGTGGAAGGTGATAGCAATATCACGGCAACCAAAGATGCGACTGACCCAACGAAAGTGAAATTGGCGTTAAACAAAGACTTAACGGCAGATTCCGTGACGTTAGGGGATAAAGCAGGTGATCACGCTGTAGTGAACAAAGATGGCTTAACCATCGCGAATGGTCCTTCTGTGAAGAAAGACGGCATTAACGCAGGTGATAAGAAAATTACCGGTGTGGCTGACGGCAATGTTGCCGCAGGCAGCAAAGATGCGGTGAATGGCGGTCAATTAGCGGAAGTGAAAGCCAAAGCAGATAGCGCAGTACAAGACGTGGTATCTTCAAATCCAACCGCACTGACTGCAAACAAAGTAGGCAACACAGTTACGTTAACACCGAACTTTATCGCAGGCGACTTAGTGAATGCTGACGGTACAGTCAATGCCCCAGCAACCGCAGATGAAGGCAAATTGGTGAGCGCGAAAACCGTTGCTGACGCATTAAAAGCAAACCACTTTGTAGTAGATACCAAAGGTAATACTGAAACGGGTTCTGAAGCAGATGCGAAAGTGGGTTCAGGCAACAAAGTCACCTTTGAAGCGGGTAATAACTTAGTCGCTAAACAAGCTAACACCGCAAACGGTGGTGCGACAGTGAAATTCTCACTTAAAGACGATATTAGCTTGAACAGCGTGACTGCAGGCACTGGTGCAAACCAAGTTGTATTAGGCAACGATGGCGTGAAAGTAGGTGGCAACACTTACATCAACAACGACGGCTTAAATGCGAACAGCAAAGTGATTTCTAATGTCGCTGACGGCGTTAATCCAAATGATGCTGTGAACAAAAGTCAGTTAGACGCTGTGAAAGGCGTTGCTGACAGCGCAGTGAAATCTGTGGACACAGTGGCTGGCGAAGAGAACTTGGTGGTGGATAATAACGATCCGCAAAATCCAAAACTACGCTTGAAAAAAGCTGTGAATCTAACCAGTATCAAGTTAGACGGTGCCACACCAGGAAATACGACCTATGTATCTGGTTATGGTTTAACTATCGAAGACGGTCCTTCTGTGAAGAAAGAAGGTATCAACGCAGGTGATAAGAAAATCACTAACGTAGCAGCCGGCGATGTTTCTGCAACCAGCAAAGATGCGGTTAACGGTGCTCAGTTACATAACGTAGCAAGCAGTGTCGCAAATGTGTTAGGTGGCAACGCAGCAGTTGATGGTAATGGTAATGTCACCTCAAGCGACATCGGTGGAACCGGTGCAAATACCGTTGACGATGCAATTAAAGCCGTGAACGCGACTGCAGCGAAACACACCACTGTTGTTGAAGGCAAAAACGTGAAAGTAACGAAAGGCAAAAATGCCGCTGGCGGTGATGAATACACTGTGGCGACAAAAGATGACCTTGATGTCACTTCCGTCACTGCGGGTAATACCACAGTGAACACCAACGGTTTAACTATCACAGGCGGTCCAAGCGTAACGCGCGGCGGTATTGATGCAGGCAATGCGGTTATCACTAACGTTCGTGACGGCAAAGTGGAAGCAAACAGCAAAGACGCAGTCAACGGCGGTCAATTACATGCAACCAACACCAAATTGGATGGCGTGAAAGCGAAAGCCGACACCGCAGTACAAGATGTGAAATCCGGTGATGAAAATGCATTAACTACAGTGAAAGATCCGAACACCAACATCGTAACTGTAACGCCTAAACTTAGCGGTGATTTAGTGGATGCCAATGGCAACATCACAGCACCAACAACACCGGCAGAGAAAGGCAAGTTAGTGACTGCAGGCACCGTTGCACAAGCGCTTGCAAACACCCACTTCGTGGTGGATACCAAAGCGACTGACGGTGAATTGGATACAGCTTCTCAAGCTGACCAAAAAATTAAAGCCGGCAACAAAGTCACTCTTCAAGCAGGTAAAAACTTGAAAGCGAAACAAACCAACGCAGCCGATGGCGCACAAGTGGAATTCTCGCTTAAAGACAGCATCAGCTTGACTGAAGTGACTGCAGGCACAGGTGACAACCAAGTTGTATTAGGCAACAACGGCGTGCAAGTAGGTGGCAACACTTACATCAACAAAGACGGCCTAAATGCGAACAGCAAAGTTATCAGCAATGTCGCTGATGGTGTTAATCCAAATGATGCTGTGAACAAAGGTCAGTTGGATGCAGTGAAAGGTGTGGCTGACAGCGCAGTGAAATCTGTGGATGTTGCAAACGGTGAACAAAACTTAGTGGTTGACAACACCGATCCGAAGAATCCGAAATTAAGCTTGAAGAAAGATTTAACCGTGGATTCAGTGAAAGCGGGTGACAGCACATTGAACACCGATGGCTTAACCATTGCTGGCGGTCCTTCTGTGAAGAAAGACGGTATTGACGCAGGTGATAAGAAAATTACCGGTGTGGCTGACGGTAACGTTGCCGCAGGCAGCACAGATGCTGTGAACGGTGGTCAGTTGTACAACGTGGCAAATAACGTGAAAGACTTAATCGGTCCGGATGCAGCTATCGATCCTGCGACAGGTAAAGTCACTGTAGCGGATCCTGCGAAAGGTATCGGTGAAACCGGTAAAGGTACTATCGGTGATGCGATCAAACACGTTAATGATGCAGCGAAAGCCGCAGCAGACACTGCGAAGAAACACACCACTGTAGAACAAGGCGACAACATTGTTGTGGAAGAATCCCTCAATGCTGACGGCGGTAAACACTACAAAGTGTCCACTGCAAAAGACTTGAACGTGGATTCTGTGAAAGCAGGCGATACTACCGTGAATAACGATGGTGTAACCATCGCAGGTGGTCCTTCTGTAACGAAAGGTGGCATTAACGCAGGCGGTAATACCATCACTAACGTTGCTGACGGTGTGAATCCAAATGATGCAGTGAACAAAGGTCAGTTAGACGCTGTGAAGAACGTGGCTGACAGCGCAGTGAAATCTGTGGATGTTGCAAACGGTGAACAAAACTTAGTGGTTGACAACAGCGATCCGAAGAATCCGAAATTAAGCTTGAAGAAAGACTTAACCGTGGATTCTGTGACAGCGGGTGACAGCACATTGAACAACGATGGCTTAACCATCGCAGGCGGTCCTTCTGTGAAGAAAGACGGTATTGATGCAGCTGATAAGAAAATCACTAACGTAGCAGCCGGCGATGTCGCAGAAAACAGCAAAGATGCGGTTAACGGCGGTCAGTTGTATGATGTAGCGAAAAACGTTGCAGACCTTGTAGGTCCGGATGCGAAGATCGATCCTGCGACAGGTAAAGTGACTGTCACTGATCCTGCGAAAGGTATCGGTGAAACCGGTAAAGGTAACATCGGTGATGCGATCAAACACGTTAACGATTTAGCGAAAAATGCAGCAGACACTGCGAAGAAACACACCACTGTAGAACAAGGCGACAACATTGTTGTGGAAGAATCCACCAATGCTGACGGCGGTAAACACTACAAAGTGTCCACTGCAAAAGACTTGAACGTGGATTCTGTGAAAGCAGGTGATACTACCGTGAATAACGATGGTGTAACCATCGCCGGTGGTCCTTCTGTAACGAAAGGTGGCATTAACGCAGGTGGTAATACCATCACTAACGTTGCTGACGGTGTAAATCCAGATGATGCAGTCAATAAAGGTCAGTTAGACAAAGTGGATACCAAAGTCTCTAACGTGGCTCAAAACGTTGTTAATGTGTTAGGCGGCGACGCGACAGTGAATGGCAATGGCGACATTACCATGACCAACATCGGTGAAACCGGTAAAGGCAACATTAACGATGCAATTAAATCGGTAAACGACCTTGCGAAGAAAGCAGCTGCTGAGAAAACCAGCGTGAAAGCTAAAGAAGGCCGTTCTAACGTGACTGTGACTGAAGGCGTTAACGCAGCAGGCGGTCATGAATATACCGTTGATGTTGAACGTTCTGTGACTAACGCAGGCAGCAACTATGTCACCGTGACTAACAACCACGATGCCGACACCAACACAACCACTTACACTGTGGATGTGTCTGCTAAGACAAAAGCAAGTCTTGCAAAAGCTGACAGTGCGGTACAAGGTTTAACCTCTAAAGATGGTAACCTAAACTTCACTAAAGGCGCGAACGGTAACGTGGAAGTGAGCTTCAACGATAACCTTAACGTGAAGAACGTAACGACAGATCGTGTTCAAGTTGCAAACGGTCCGAGCATGAGCAAAGACGGCATCAATGCTGCGGGTAAAGCCATCAGCAACGTTGCTAACGGCAATGTCGCGGCTGACAGCAAAGATGCGGTCAACGGCGGTCAATTACATGAAACTGCGAAGAGCGTAGCTGATGTGATTGGCGGCGGCGCAACCGTGAAAGACGGCAAAGTGGTTGCAGGCCAAAACGGTATCGGTAATACCGGACAAAATACCGTTCATGGCGCGATTGCGGCAATTAACCAAAATACCGCAAACAACTTCAACCAAATCCGTGGCGATCTACGTAAAATGGATCGTGACTTACGCGGCGGTATCGCGGGCGCATTGGCAACAGCCGGTCTTCCGCAAGCCTTCCGTCCGGGTAAGAGCATGGTTGCAGCAGCAGCAAGTACCTATCGCGGTCAAAGCGGCTTAGCGATTGGTGTATCCCGTATTTCTGATAACGGTAAAGTTATCTTGAAAGTCACCGGTAACACCAACTCCCGCGGCGACTTCGGCGGTACAATCGGCGCCGGTTACCAATGGTAATCACTCCGCAGCTCACCTAATCGGTGAACTCGCTTAACAAAAAAGCACGACATGAAAATGCCGTGCTTTTTTTATTTGTAACGGTAACGTTTTATACAATGCCCGTAACGTGCATCTTTTACACCGCGTAGCGTGCAACTTGTTACACGAATGAATCAACCTCGATACGTAATTCACGATTCCCTCGTAGCGTGCAACTTGTTGCACGAATGAATCACACACGGAACGAAATAAAGCGCGGTGATTTTTGCGTGTGTTTTTTCAAACAATATATTATCAACCATCAAGAGCGTTATTCATTTCGAATGTAGCGTGCAACTTGTTGCACGAATGATTCACAAAGGGAACGAAATAAAGTGCGGTGATTTTTGCGTGAGTTTTTTCAAACAACGTATTATCAACCATCAAGAGCGTTATTCATTTCGAATGTAGCGTGCATCTTGATGCACGAAAGATTCAACCCCGATACGCGATTCACCGATTCCCTCGTAGCGTGCAACTTGTTGCACGAATGATTCACAAAGGGAACGAAATAAAGTGCGGTGATTTTTGCGTGAGTTTTTTCAAACAACGTATTATCAACCATCAAGAGCGTTATTCATTTCGAATGTAGCGTGCATCTTGATGCACGAAAGATTCAACCCCGATACGCGATTCACCGATTCCCTCGTAGCGTGCAACTTGTTGCACGAATGATTCACAAAGGGAACGAAATAAAGTGCGGTGATTTTTGCGTGTGTTTTTTCAAACAACGCATTATCAACC
Source organism: Aggregatibacter sp. 2125159857 (assembly GCF_017798005.1). Lineage (NCBI taxonomy): Bacteria > Pseudomonadati > Pseudomonadota > Gammaproteobacteria > Pasteurellales > Pasteurellaceae > Aggregatibacter > Aggregatibacter sp. 2125159857. The sequence continues at coordinate 49,631 of NZ_CP072548.1, read as the reverse complement.
GTCAAGAGCGTTATTCATTTCGTGCAACAAGTTGCACGCTACGATCCACGATCAACCCACGCACGGTACGAAATAAAGTGCGGTGATTTTTGCGTGAGTTTTTTCAAACAACGCATTATCAACCGTCAAGAGCGTTATTTATTTCGTGCAACAAGTTGCACGCTACGATCCACGATCAACCCACGCATGGAACGAAATAAAGTGCGGTGATTTTTGCGTGTGTTTTTTCAAACAACATATTATCAACCGTCAAGAGCGTTATTCATTTCGTGCAACAAGTTGCACGCTACGATTTACGACCGAACCACGCACGGAACGAAATAAAGCGTGGTGATTTTTGCGTGAGTTTTTTCAAACAACACATTATCAACCGTCAAGAGCGTTATTCATTTCGTGCAACAAGTTGCACGCTACGATCCACGATCAACCCACGCACGGTACGAAATAAGGTGCGGTGATTTTTGCGTGTGTTTTTTCAAACAACGTATTATCAACCATCAAGAGTGTTATTCATTTCGTGCAACAAGTTGCACGCTACGATTCAGATTTTGTCTGTAGCGTGGATACAAACAGAGGCGACGTGCCTGACGTTGCAAGGACATTATGATTTAAGTAGAATAAATAGAGTAGAAAGATAAATCATATATACATTTGTCGCTGTTTTATGGTTTTATTGATTAATTTATAAGAGGTGCAACAAGGAGGAGCGATGTTTAAATTTGACATGTCCCTTTCTCAAAATTTTGCTATTTTTTATGATGGCGATGATGTAGTTCTTGTAGATTCATTTGATAATAACCACTTTGATGTTCGTATGGGAACTATGACAAATTCTGAAATGATTGGTAGCATTACTGCAAGCTCGGATTCAGAGCTTAATATTGCCTTAGAGGGATTAATCAATAGTATTAGAGAGCAAAAATGATTACTCGCGATGATTTACTTAACTTAACCAAAAGTATAAATACTAAAGTAGCTCAATACGCTATGCAGTTTTCTCTCACTTTTCATTTTTCCGAAGATCGGGTGAATGATGCTCGTAATAATCCGCCAATTGATTTGCATGAGCTAGAAGACTTGTTTGATCGTTTTATTTCAACGCATATTATGGCTGTTGTTGCGTTAAATGATAAGGATACTTTCGTTATTGCCTGTTCCCGAACCAATATCCACATCCCTTGTGCGGTGCAAAAAACGACTGATGCGAATGGTGGTGCTTCTCATAAAAATATTGTAATAACGATTATGAGAAAATCTAATTTTGGTGCGAAACAAGAAGATATTATATTTAAAATCAGTTAGATTCTTTCCCTCGTAGCGTGCATCTCGATGCACGAATAATTCAACCCCGATACGTGATTCAGGATTCCCTCGTAGCGTGCAACTTGTTGCACGAATAATCACCCCGATACGTGATTCACGATTCCCTCGTAGCGTGCAACTTGTTGCACGAATAATCACCCCGATACGTGATTCACGATTCCCTCGTAGCGTGCAACTTGTTGCACGAATGAATCAACCTCGATACGTAATTCACGATTCCCTCGTAGCGTGCAACTTGTTGCACGAACGAATCACAAAGGGAACGAAATAAAGTGCGGTGATTTTTGCGTGTGTTTTTTCAAACAACGCATTATCAACCGTCAAGAGCGTTATTCATTTCGTGCAACAAGTTGCACGCTACGATTTATGATTTCGTGCAACGAGCTACACGCTACGGAGATTATTCTTGATATAAATTTTGTATTTTGACGCTGATATCGCCACCCCAATCGAGAGGATATATTTGATCGGTTACATCACGGTGAAATGATGAATATGGCCAATCTTTAACGGCGGTGACGTAGCCATGCTTGACAGGGTTATAATAAATATAATCCCAATGGTTTGAGAGGTCTTGCTCGTTACGGATGAGATGTTCCCAAAAACGGCGTTGCCAAATACCAAGATCCCCTCGTCTTCGTTGGCTTTGATTTGGCAGTCGGCAATGTGCGGGGATTTTTTGGCTAAATAGGGTTTTTAATAAACGAATTCGGGTGGCATAACGATGATCATTTTCAGGTAATTCCATTAGCCAATGAAGATGATCCGGTAATATACAGATGGCAATTGTTTTGAAAGGATAACGTTGTTGTGTTTCGATAAAAGCCGCCCGCAGTTCGTTAATATAGCGAGTTAGCCAATCTTTTGAACGATCTTGAAGCGCAAGCGTGAAAAAATAGGTACCACCCTCAGTGAGGTCTCGTCGATAAGTTGCCATAGGGGTTTCTTGTGCAGTTGTTCACATTCTATGCACCATTATACCAAATAAGCTTTTTGTATTCAGTAGCACGAATGAATCAACCTCGGTGCGTGCCTCACGATTCCCTTGTAGCGTGCAACTTGTTGCACGAATGATTCAACCTCGATACGTAATTCACCGATTTCCTCGTAGCGTGCATCTCGATGCACGACGGAACCACGCAAGGAACGAAAAAAAGTGCGGTGATTTTTCCGTGCATTTCAGACAACGTATCATCCACCGTCAAGAGCGTTATTCATTTCGAATGTAGCGTGCAACTTGTTGCACGAATGATTCAACCCCGATACGTAATCCACGATTCCCTCGTAGCGTGCATCTCGATGCACGAATGATTCAACCTCGATAGGTGATTTATGATTCCCTCGTAGCGTGCATCTTGATGCACGACGGAACCACACACGGAACGAAATAAAGTGCGGTGATTTTTGCGTGAGTTTTTTCAAACAACATATTATCAACCGTCAAGAGCGTTATTTATTTCGAATGTAGCGTGCAACTTGTTGCACGAATAATGAATCCCGATACGTGATTCGCGATTCCCTCGTAGCGTGCATTTTGATGCACGAAAGATTTAACCTCGGTGCGTGCCTCATGATTTCGTGCAACAAGTTGCACGCTACGCTCCACGACTAAACCACGCACGGAACGTTATTTAATCCTTTCGGGCATTTCCGATTTCGTGCAACAAGTTGCACGCTACGATAGACAAAAAAGTGCGGTGAAAAACAAGGTATTTTTTCACCGCACTTTATTTGGATTCAACGACAAGCTGAGCTTATAAAATTACGTCCAATTTATCATAAGCACGACGGGCTTTTTCTAAGGCTTTTTCAACGCTGATGTCACGTGCCAAAATCACCCCTAAACGGCGATGACCATTCACTTCGCCTTTACCAAAAAGGCGTAAGTTGGTTTGCGGTTCGGCAAGTACCTGCTCTATGTTGGCAAATTGTACTTGGTTGGATTTGCCTTCCACCACAATGGCTTTGGACGCGGACGGGCTGATGAAATCGATGCTTGGAATCGGCAAGCCTAAAATGGCGCGAGCGTGTAAGGCGAACTGTGATAACTCTTGCGAGATCATGGTCACCATGCCGGTATCATGTGGGCGCGGGGAGACTTCGTTAAAAATCACGTCATCGCCACGCACGAACATTTCTACCCCGAAAATCCCACGACCACCTAATGCACCGGTGATTTTCTCTGCAATGTCTTGCGCTTTTTTCAATGCGGTTTCTGACATGGCTTGAGGTTGCCAAGATTCACGGTAATCCCCATCCACTTGAATGTGTCCAATAGGGGCAAGGAATGAGGTGCCATTGACATGGCGCACCGTGAGCTGGGTAATTTCGTAATCAAATTTAATGAACCCTTCCACAATGACACGCCCTGCGCCGGCACGTCCGCCTTCTTGGGCGTAATCCCATGCCGATTGGATTTGATCGAGGGTGCGAATGACGCTTTGTCCATGACCGGAGGAGGACATAATCGGTTTGACCACGCACGGAACACCGATTTTTTCGACCGCACTTTTGAAGTCGTCAAAGTTATCTACGAATTCATAAGGTGAGGTTGGCAAGCCCAATTCTTCGGAGGCTAAACGACGAATGCCTTCACGGTTCATGGTTAGTTTCGTAGCTTTGGCGGTCGGGATAACGGTGAATCCTTCTTGTTCCAGTTCAAGTAAAGTATCGGTGGCGATAGCTTCCACTTCCGGCACGATAAAATCAGGACGTTCCTTTTCCACAACGGCGCGTAATGCCGCGCCATCCAACATGGAAATGGTGTAAGCACGGTGTGCCACTTGTTGTGCTGGCGCGTTTTCATAGCGATCTACCGCAATCACTTCAACACCTAAACGTTGTAATTCAATGACAACTTCTTTGCCCAATTCTCCCGCACCAAGCATCATTACTTTTAGTGCTTTTGGGGTTAATGGCGTGCCGATTGTGGTCATGGGGGGCTCCTTATTGTTTGAGTAAACTTTCGTCTAAGGTTAAATCTTCGTTTTTATTCACGCCAATACCGCGTGCTAATACGTTTTGCGCGATTTGATGGGCTTCTTCCAAAGAATGTTCGGTGTATGTTCCGCATTGGTATTCATTCAGTTCAGGAATTTCACGTTGATTTTTCACATTAAGGATATCCTGCATGGAGGCTGCCCAAGCCTGTGCAACTTGGGTTTCGTTCGGGGTACCGATTAAGGACATATAAAAACCGGTGCGGCAACCCATCGGCGAAATATCAATAATTTCGACCTCTTGACTATTGAGATGATCACGCATGAAACCGGCAAATAAATGTTCCAATGTGTGAATGCCCTTCGGTGGCAAATTTTCTTTATTAGGAATGGTAAAACGCAAGTCAAAAACCGTGATGGTATCGCCTTTTGGCGTTTGCATTGTTTTGGCGATTCGCACTGCGGGCGCATTCATTCGGGTATGATCCACTTTGAAGCTATCAAGTAATGGCATAATCTCTCCTTAATTGGTGTCATTTAGGGCTAAAAAACAGCGGTTATAAAAAATTGATAAAATTTTTTAAATTTTTGCGAACTTTTTCCGTTATACTGCAGTCTTAGATAGCGAGCAACTTGCAGTTGTTTTAATAAAATTGGTTCCTTAGGTTATTCGCCTCTCCTTGTGAGAGGCATTTTTTTCGCCATTCTACAGGAAAATTCCAGCGTTACAGAAGAGCGAGTCCAAAAAATAGCAAAAAAACATACCGCACTATTTTGCCCAGCGTCATAAAAATCAGACACATCACCCAGTTTAATCGTAACCATCCTGCCACTGCACAAAAGAGATCACCGACAATCGGTAACCAGCTAAAAAATAACATCACACTGCCGTAACCTTGTGTTTTGGCTAATACCCACGCGAGTTTGGCATTTTGGGGCGGTGTATTGAAAGTGGGGAGCCAACGCCCCAGCGCATAGGTAGTCAGGCTGCCCAATGTATTTCCGGCAATTGCCGTCCACAATAGGCTTTGAATATCCAAAGAAAAATAAGGGGAGCCCGTCCATAAGCGCGGTGTGACGAGGGTGAGAAAAATAATTTCGGAATTGCCGGGAAGTACGGTGGCACTGAGGAAGGCGCTGGCAAACATTATCCAGAGTCGATGCTCGCCTAGCAATGCAAGCCATCCCTCCCCGCTAAAAAGATCAAACATGATGTAATAGGTCAAAAATCAGTGCATTAGTCATTTTTAGCATTGACGCGGAACGCTTTTCATCACGCCGGGCGACGTAATAATTTATTTACCCGCACATCAAACACATCCATGCCCGCATTCAATCCAGCCTGAATACCCAAATCGCCATCTTCAAACACTAAACAGCGTTGCGGTTTCACTTGAATCAATTCAGCACAACGTAAAAACGTATCCGGTGCCGGTTTGTGATGTTGAATATCTTCGGCAGTAACAATCGCGGAAAAATATTTCTCAAAATCAAACTTATCTAATAAAATTTTGGCGATGGGGCGATAAGAGCCTGTGCCAAGGGCAAGCGGTTTTTTATTATAAAAATGACGAACAACATCCGCTGCAGGAAGCAATGTGGCGTGTTTCATGATCAGGTGTTTGCCATATTCTCTTTTTAATTCGATTACATCATCTAATTTATCTAACGGCATGGCATGACGTTTCATCATTTCTAACGCAATGTCTTTCACCGGCGCGCCACCCATTTCATACAATAAATTGCCATCAAATGGATAACCAAAATGTTGTCCAACCATTTCCCACGCTTTCGCATGACTCGGCATCGTATCAATAACTGTGCCGTCCATATCAAAAATCAAACCGTCATATTCATTAATGAAATTATTCTGTAACATCTCGCTTTCCGAATTATTTTAAATAAGAAGAGTGCGCTATTTTCCTACAAATTTGTGATCAATGCACCGTTTAATTCATACGAATTTCGTTATACTGAGATCATTTCATTGAGAGTGAATACATGGATCTTCGACAGCGACTTGAGGCATTTCAAGCCCGAGAATTAATTGACGAACATATTGTACAAACGGTACTGAACATACGTTGCCACTTGCAACAAGATTGGTTGGCAGACGTAGAAACCGAGCAGGTTAAAATGATGTTAGTGCATCTCGCCAGTGCTTTGGGTCGGATTCAACGTGGGCATTGCGTTTCACCGTTGTATGCCGATTTTTTAGCAGAAATCCAAAGTGCGGTGGTTTTTCCGCAAGTTTTACAGATTCATCAAAAAATATTGGCATGCCTTCCGTTTGCCATTCCCGAAGAAGAACAAACCTATTTTCTCGCCAATGTGTATGCCTTAGTGCTGGATCAGCCACAGGTGCTGGCTTTTGTGGACAAAATTGCTTGAGAAAATGACCGCCCTTTAGGCAATGCGGCTATCCGTTATGGCGTTATCATGTCCCTGTTCGATATAAATAAAGACAGGCATAAAGCCTGTCCCTACAATGTTTATTTTAATAGACTTTTATCCCGCACGGCGCCTTTATCCGCCGATGTCGCGAAATGCCCGAAGACTTTCAATGCAAAGGATACTTCACGTTGGCGGTTTGCCGGTTGCCAGCCTTTGGCATCTTGTTCGGCGCGGCGTTTGGCTAATTCTTCATCGCTGATCTTGAGGTTAATCGCACGATTCGGAATGTCGATTTCGATAATGTCGTTATCCTGTACTAAACCAATCGCACCACCGGAAGCCGCTTCAGGTGAGGCATGACCGATAGATAAGCCGGATGTGCCACCGGAGAAACGACCATCTGTTAATAAAGCACATTTTTTGCCTAAGCCCATGGATTTTAAGTAGCTGGTTGGATACAACATTTCTTGCATACCCGGGCCGCCTTTTGGACCTTCGTAACGGATAATCACAACGTGACCTTCTTTGACTTTACCACCTAAAATACCGGCTACAGCGTCTTCTTGGCTTTCAAACACGATGGCACGACCGGTGAATTTCCAGATAGACTCATCCACTCCCGCAGTTTTGACGATACAACCGTCTTCGGCAATGTTCCCGAACAAGACGGCTAAGCCCCCTTCTTGAGAAATCGCATTTTCTTTGTTGCGGATACAGCCGCTTACACGGTCATCGTCCACGCTGTCCCAACGACAATCTTGTGAGAAGGCTTGGGTGGTGCGAATGCCTGCCGGGCCGGCGCGGAAGAATTTGTGTAATGCTTCGTCTTGGTTACGGATAATGTCGTATTGATTGAGCTGCTCGCCCATGGTTAAGCCCAACACGGTGTGAGTGTTTTTGTGAATTAACCCCGCACGATCTAATTCGCCCAATAAGCCCATAATGCCGCCTGCGCGGTGTACGTCTTCCATGTGGTATTTGTTGGTGTTCGGCGCAATTTTACTTAAGCAAGGCACGACGCGGGATAAGCGGTCGATGTCTGCCATTTTGAAATCTACCCCTGCTTCTTGCGCCGCTGCGAGCAAGTGTAAAACGGTGTTACTGGAACCGCCCATGGCGATATCTAAGCTCATAGCATTTTCAAAAGCGTCAAAGGTGCCGATAGAACGAGGTAATACGCTTTCGTCGTCCTGTTCGTAATAACGTTTGCACAGTTCCACAATTTGGCGACCGGCTTTTAAGAACAAGTCTTTACGGTCGGCGTGGGTGGCAAGCATAGAACCGTTGCCCGGTAAAGATAACCCTAAGGCTTCTGTTAAACAGTTCATGGAGTTGGCAGTAAACATCCCTGAGCAGGAACCGCAAGTCGGGCAGGCGCTACGTTCGATAGCATCAATACGCTCATCACTGACATTAGGATCCGCCGCTTCAATCATTGCATCCACTAAGTCTAAACGAATCAGTTGATCCGATAACTTGGTTTTGCCGGCTTCCATCGGACCGCCTGATACGAAGATGGTCGGAATGTTCAAGCGCATTGCCGCCATTAACATTCCCGGGGTGATTTTGTCACAGTTGGAAATACACACCATCGCATCAGCACAGTGGGCGTTCACCATATATTCCACGCTGTCGGCGATTAAGTCTCGACTTGGTAAGGAGTAAAGCATTCCACCATGTCCCATGGCAATACCGTCATCCACCGCAATAGTGTTAAATTCTTTTGCCACGCCGCCGGCTTTTTCAATTTCTGCCGCGACCAGTTGTCCCATGTCTTTTAAATGCACATGCCCCGGCACGAATTGGGTGAAGGAGTTCACCACCGCAATAATGGGTTTGCCGAAGTCATTTTCTTTCATTCCTGTGGCACGCCATAAGGCACGTGCGCCTGCCATATTACGACCTTGTGTGCTGGTCGCTGAACGTAGTTTTGGCATAAATAAGTTCTCCGAGTAAGTTTTCGTTAAGGTTTATATGAATTTCTTCGTTAATTAATACTGCCAAATCTCCCCTAACCCCTCTTTACTAAAGAGGGGGATTTCTTTAGCTGTTTAATTTATCTGGCTCATTTATGTCTCGTTTTATTGATATTTTAATCTTAAATTCATGAGACGATATTTAAATTCTCAACTTATTCCCCTCTTTAGCAAAGAGGGGTTAGGGGAGATTTGGCAGAAGATAAAACGGAGAAATTATTCAATAAAATATTGTTTTATTTAATCTCAATCACATCCGGCAATTTCTCCAACTGACTCACCAACAACTCCAAAGTGCGGTTGGATTTTACGGTGAATTTTAACCGCACTTTGTCGTTAATCAGTTGCATATCCATTTGAGTCACGGTGAAACCACGGTGGCGGATGACGCGGAGAATGCGTTCCAGCACTTCGGGGCGGTGTTGGGCGGTGAGGTCGATTTGGTGTTCCATGTGATTACTCCATACTTTCCAACATATCTGCGTTGCACGCGCCCGGCGGCACTAACGGCCACACGTTTTCGTCAGAATGAATGCAAATATGCAATAAATAAGCCTCTTGGCTGTTGAATAAGCGTTCTAGCGCGGCATCCACTTGATGAGCGGAATCAATGCGTTCCCCTTTAATGCCGAACGCTGAGGCAAGCACTACGAAATCCGGGTTGTCGTCTAGAATCGTGCTGCTGTGACGAGCATTGAAAAAGAGGGATTGCCATTGGCGCACCATGCCGAGGCGTTGGTTATCCAATAACACGATTTTAATTGGAGCTTTGCCGCGACCAATGGAGCCGAGCTCTTGAATATTCATCATGATGGAGCCATCACCGCTGACTAAAATCACTTCATCTTCCGGGCGGGCTTTTTTCGCACCGATGGCGGCAGGCAAGCCGAAACCCATGGTGCCGAAACCGGCGGAGGTGATGAAGTTTTCCGGTGCGTGATGTTGCACATGTAGTGCCGACCACATTTGATGTTGTCCCACGTCAGTGACGATGATAGTTTCCGGTGTTTTTTTGCGTGAAATGCTGTTGAGCAACCATAACGGGTTGATGAGTTGTTCGCCGTCATGTTCACCGTAGCTGAACGCAAATTGTTGTTTATATTGTGCGACGGTTTGTTGCCAAGGGGCGATGTCAAGCGGCACGCTGAGGTTTTCTAGCGTGGCGATTAGATGGCCGCGTAATGCTACATCTGGTCGGCGTAATTTACCTAATTCGGCGCCGTCGATATCCACATGAATCACTTTGGCATGTGGTGCGAAGGTGTCGAGTTTGCCGGTCACGCGGTCATCAAAACGCGCGCCGAACACGAGCAATAAATCGGCTTCTTGGGTGGCATAGTTGGCGGCTTTGGTGCCGTGCATACCGATCATGCCGAGATAATAAGGATCGTCAGGCGAGACTGCGCCTAAGCCTTTTAGCGTCACAATACTTGGCATTTGAGTCGTGTGTAAAAAATAACGCAATGCCGGCACGGCGCCTGCCATGCCCACACCTCCGCCGATGTAAGCCATCGGGCGTTTGGCCTGTTTTAATAGCTCAAGCGCCTGGGTTAGTTGCTTGTCGCAAAGTGCGGTCGTTTTTGGCGGCGAATTCACGATAGGTTTTGCCGTGGTTGGCGCAACTTGGACGTCTTTCGGCACATCGATCAAGACGGGGCCCGGTCTGCCACTTTTGGCAATTTCAAAGGCTTTGGCAATAATTTCCGGTAATTCGTCAATATTCTGTACGATAAAGCTATGTTTGGTGCAGGCGAGGGATAAGCCAAGTACATCTGCTTCCTGAAAGGCGTCAGTACCGATAAGTGGCGAAGCTACTTGACCTGTGATCGCTACAATCGGAATAGAATCCATTAAGGCATCGCCCAGTCCGGTGATGAGGTTAGTTGCGCCGGGGCCGGAAGTGGCAATACATACGCCAACTTTGCCTGAGGCACGCGCATAGCCAATAGCCGCCATGGCAGCACCTTGTTCGTTGCGGCAAAGTAAATGGTCTAAGCCGGAATCATAAATTGCATCATAGGTCGGCATGATGGCACCGCCGGGATAGCCGAAAATGGTATCCACGTGATGTGCTTTTAAGCACTCGATGATTAAATTTGCACCGTTCATATTCGTAGCTGTGTTCAATTGTTAGGGAAGCGGTTTTTTCGTGTGAAAGGTTTAATCTTTTATTACATTTTCTGAAAAAATTCAAGAAAACCTCAAATATTTTTATATAAAATTTGCTACCATTAGCCATTATTTCATTTAAGGTGAAAAATTATGCAAAAACGTCCCTATCGCGCCATCGTGTCGGACATGGATGGAACCTTGCTGAACGAACATCATGTTATCGGTGATTTTACTGCGCAAACCTTGGAACATCTGTATGACAACAAAGTCGATATTATCCTTGCCACAGGGCGTAATTACTTTGATGTATCCAGTATTTTAAAGAAAACCAAGGTGAAAGAGGCGGTGTTGATTACGTCAAATGGCGCACAAGCGCATAACTTGCAAGGAGAGTTATTGCTAAATAATTCCTTGCCGGAAGAAATTGCGTATCAAGTGATGAATTTGCCCTTTGACGACAACCGCGTCTGTGTCAACAGCTATCAGGCTGATGGCTGGTTTATCAACAAAGACATTCCTGAGCTTTACAAGTATCACAAAGATTCCGGCTTTTTATACAATGTGGTGGATTTTAAGCAACATCACGGACGAGATACCGAGAAAGTGTTTTTTATCGCCCGTACACCCGCAGATTTGGTGGAATTGGAACAGCGTATTCGTCAGAACTTTGGCGAGAAAATCAGCATGACTTATTCCACACCGATTTGCTTGGAAGTGATGAATAAAAATGTGTCAAAAGCCACCGCACTTGTACAGGTGATTGAGCAACGGGAATACGGTTTGCAAGATTGTATCGCCTTTGGTGATGGCATGAATGACGTCGAAATGTTGGCGGAAGTGGGCAAAGGATGCATGATGGGCAACGCCGATCCGCGTTTGATACAACGTTGTCCGCAGCTGGAAACCATCGGTTGCAACACAGACGAGGCTGTTGCGGTTTACCTTCGTGCAATTTTCGGGATGGATTAATGCCGTTCTTATCTTCTTTACTCTGGATTAGTGGCGGTGCCGTGCTCGGTGCTTGCTTGCGTTGGGGCTTGGGCTTGTTGCTCAATCCGTGGTTTAGCGCTTTTTCTTTCGGCACGTTGATCTCCAATTATTTAGGTTGTTTTATTATTGGTGTGTTGTTTGCCGTTTTTTGGTCTTTCCCATCACTTTCTTCGGAATGGAAGCTCTTTTTAGTCACCGGCTTTCTTGGCAGCTTGACCACCTTTTCTGCCTTTTCGATGGAGGTGGTGGAGGATCTCTTAAACGACAAATTCACTGTCGGTATTGGATTAATTGCGGCCCATGTCTTTGGTAGTTTGCTTTTCACCCTCTTTGGCGTGTGGCTTATGCGTTATGTGTTGAAGTAAAAAATGCCTGAATTTGCTGTAACACCGGTGAACGAATATCGTCGGTTTCAAACAGAATTTCATGTTTTGCCCCAGCAATTTTTTTCAGACTGCCGTGCATGAAAAGTGCGGTGAGTTTTTCCAACGTTTTATTATTGACGATTTGTTCTTGTTCCGCCTCTAACACCAATACCGGCGTTTCAATGCGTGGCAACATTTTCGGCAAATGCTTAATGGCGATCAGACACAAATACGCCCACCGGAACGTCGGTCCACCCAAACGAATCGCTGGATTTGCCAAATTAATGTTATTCATTCTTTGCATTCGCGTGCTGTCATGGCTTAACAAATTTTCCTGCACATCCACCGGTTTATAAGGCCCTTTACCAAACACATAACGCTTTCCTTGCCCAAATAACATCATCAGACTTAACAGCATTTCATCACGCACAGGGTGCTTTAAAGGCATACCAAAAAACGGCGCAGAGAACACGGCACGTTGAATGTGATGATCACAATTTGCCAAATAATAGGTCGCCACTAACGCACCGAGCGAATGCGCCAAAATATATTGATTAGGATAGGGATAAAGTGCGGTCAGATTTTCAATAATTTCTGCCATGTCCTCGACATAAAAACGAAATTCATCCAAATGGCCTTTTTCGCCATCGTTCAGTAAACGCTGGGAATAACCTTGTCCGCGATGATCAAAAATCAGTACATCATAGCCTTGTTGATAAACATCGTAAGCCAATTCCGTCCATTTCAACATATTTTCCGCCCGACCATTGACCATGATCACCAACTCACGTGCTGTCGGATGATGAATAAAATGACGATATGCCAGCCGACAGCCGTTTTTTCCATGAAGATATTGCAAGGGATATTGTGCGGCGAATTGAGAAAATTGAAAGGACATCATTGTATGCAAATTCGTAGTATAATGGTCAGAGCACAGCATTTTATCATGCGCCGCTCCATGAGAACATGGCCTCCAACAGAAAGGGATTGCCTTAAGGTGACGAAGAATCGGAACGCAGGTTGATCTAGAACAAGTTAATCATAAAATTCAGGGAAAATACCTCTTTATGGTGATGATTCTGGTGGGGCAAGTAATTATTATGCAACATTCAAAATGGCTCATCGGACCTTATGTCAAAGATGACAATAAAATAGATTATCTGAACAATGAATAAAACTGAAATCTTATCAATGGAAGAAGCGAAAGACTGGCACGTTGTTGGTTTGGTGGTGCAAGGAAATCCCAAAAAAATACCGGCAATTCGTACCGCACTTTTAGCCATTCCACACACAGAAGTGCCAACTTTTGATGAAAAAATCGGCAAGATTGTTGCGGTAATGCAATCTCACGATCAGCATATTTTGCTTAACAACATGGAATCTGTGAAAGATATTGACGGTGTTATTACCGTCTCGCTGATTTATCATCAACAAGATGAGCAGCCTGAATAACTCAAAAATCATATAGTGGGGGGAAAACACTATGAATTTAAGTCGTAGAGACTTTATGAAAGCGAATGCTGCTATGGCTGCAGCAACCGCAGCCGGACTTGCAATTCCGGTGAAAAATGTAGAAGCCGCTGAAACCGAAATCAAATGGGATAAAGCGGTATGTCGTTTCTGTGGTACCGGTTGTGCTGTATTGGTGGGAACAAAAGACGGTCGCGTTGTGGCGTCCCAAGGTGACCCGGATGCAGAAGTAAACCGTGGTTTAAACTGTATCAAAGGCTATTTCTTACCGAAAATCATGTACGGTAAAGACCGTCTAACCCAGCCAATGTTACGTATGAAAGACGGCAAATACGATAAAAACGGTGATTTCACACCGGTTAGCTGGGATGTCGCCTTTAAAACCATGGCAGAAAAATTCAAAGCTGCGATTAAAGAGCTTGGCCCTAATGGTGTTGGGATGTTTAGTTCCGGTCAAACCACCATTTTTGAAGGCTACGCAAAATCCAAACTTTGGAAAGCCGGTTTCCGCTCTAACAACATCGACCCAAATGCCCGTCACTGTATGGCATCTGCGGCGGTTGCATTCATGCGTACTTTCGGTATGGATGAACCGATGGGTTGTTATAACGACATCGAAAATGCCGAAGCTTTTGTGCTTTGGGGTTCCAACATGGCGGAAATGCACCCGATCTTATGGTCCCGTATTACTGACCGTCGCTTATCCAATCCGGATGTTAAAGTGGCGGTACTTTCCACCTATGAACACCGTAGTTTCGAATTAGCCGATTATGGTTTAATCTTCAAACCGCAAACGGACTTGGTTATTTTAAACTACATTATCAATTACTTAATTCAAAACGATGCCATTAACTGGGATTTCGTTAATAAACACACCAAATTTAAACGTGGTGAAACCGATATCGGTTATGGTTTACGTGATAATCACCCATTACAAAAAGCCGCTAAACATCCAAACAGCGGTAAGATGTATGACAGTAACTTCGAAGAATTAAAAGCTTTAGTTTCTGAATACACCTTAGATAAAGCTCACGAAATGTCAGGTGTGCCAAAAGATGTATTGGAAGAGCTTGCGAAATTGTATGCGGATCCAAAACGTAAAGTGGTGTCTTATTGGACCATGGGCCTTAACCAACATACACGCGCTGTGTGGGCAAACCACTTAATCTATAACATTCACCTCTTAACCGGTAAAATTTCTATTCCGGGTTGCGGTCCGTTCTCTTTAACCGGTCAACCGTCCGCCTGTGGTACAGCGCGTGAGGTAGGTACCTTTATCCACCGTTTACCGGCAGACTTAGTGGTGACCAATCCAAAACACCGTGAAATTGCAGAAAAAATTTGGAAATTGCCTGCAGGATTAATTACAGACGTGTTAGGTTTCCATGCCGTTGCGCAAAGCCGTGCATTAAAAGACGGCAAAATGCGTGTGTTATGGCAAATGTGTACCAACAATATGCAAGGCGGTCCGAATATTAACGAAGAAACCTTCCCTGGCTGGCGTAATCCGGACAACTTTATCGTGGTGTCCGACCCATACCCAACCGTTTCTTGTTTAGCGGCTGACTTAATGCTTCCAACTGCCATGTGGGTAGAAAAAGAAGGGGCTTATGGTAACGCGGAACGTCGTACTCAATTCTGGCGTCAACAAGTGAAAGCACCGGGTGAAGCGAAGTCTGACGTATGGCAATTAGTGGAGTTCTCTAAATATTTCACCACCGATGAAATGTGGCCGGCAGAAATTTTAGAGAAAAATCCGGAATATAAAGGCAAAACCTTATATGAAGTGTTATACCGCAATGGTCAAGTGGATAAATTCCCATTAAGCGATCTTGCAGAAGGCCAATTAAATGATGAGTCTTACCACTTCGGCTTCTATTTACATAAAGGCTTATTTGAAGAATACGCGTCATTTGGTCGTGGTCATGGTCATGACTTGGCACCGTTTGATATGTACCACAAAGCACGCGGCTTACGCTGGCCTGTTGTTGACGGTAAAGAAACCTTATGGCGTTACCGTGAAGGCTTTGACCCGTATGTGAAAGAAGGCGAAGGTGTGGCGTTCTACGGCTATCCGGATAAAAAAGCGATTATCCTTGCTGTGCCTTATGAGCCACCTGCAGAATCACCGGATGAAGAATACGATTTATGGTTATGTACCGGTCGTGTGTTAGAGCACTGGCACACAGGAACAATGACCCGTCGTGTACCGGAATTGCACCGTGCTTTCCCGAATAACGTAGTTTGGATGCACCCGAACGATGCACAAAAACGCGGATTACGTCATGGCGACAAGATTAAAATCGCTTCACGTCGTGGTGAGATGATTTCTTACTTAGATACCCGTGGCCGTAATAAAGTGCCGGAAGGCTTGGTTTACACCACTTTCTTTGATGCCGGTCAGTTAGCCAATAAGCTTACCTTAGACGCAACCGATCCGATTTCCAAAGAAACCGACTTCAAAAAATGTGCGGTGAAAGTGGAAAAAGCTTAATAAACAATGAAAAAAACGACCGCACTTCGGTGCGGTCATTAAGACAATGAAAAAACCGACTGTCACGCCTGAACGCCGAAAATTTCTCAAAGATGCAACCCGTACTGCGGGGGGGCTAGTGGGTCTTGGACTCTTATTAGGTTTACAACAAAAACAAAGCTTAGCCCGTGAGGGGGTGGCATTACGCCCACCATTTGCCATTGAGGATGATGAAAAGTTTGCTGCTGCCTGCATTCGTTGCGGTCAGTGTGTCCAAGCTTGTCCATACGATATGTTGCATTTGGCCTCCTTGCTTTCGCCAATGGAAGCCGGTACGCCGTACTTCATTGCGCGAGATAAGCCTTGTGAAATGTGTCCGGATATTCCTTGTGCGCATGCCTGTCCGAGTGGTGCTTTAGATCGTGATGCACAGGATATTAACCAATCCCGTATGGGACTTGCAGTCTTGTTGGATCATGAAACTTGCCTGAATTGGCAAGGGTTACGTTGCGATGTTTGCTATCGGGTTTGTCCGTTAATCGACAAAGCCATTACGTTAGAAAGTCATCGTAATGAGCGTACCGGAAAACACGCCATGTTTATTCCGACCGTACATTCAGATGCTTGTACCGGTTGTGGTAAATGTGAAGAGGCTTGCGTATTGGAAGAAGCCGCGATCAAAGTGCTTCCAATGTCCTTAGCGAAAGGTATGCTAGGCAAACATTACCGATTAGGTTGGGAAGAAAAATCCAAAGCTGGGCATTCACTTGCGCCAAATGATTTGATTTCCATGCCGACCCGATTACCGGACGGCGTCGCTCCACCGGCGGGAGCCATTCCTGCAGCAGGTGTAGAAGAGATTCCGGAACCTATTTTGGCACCGGTATTAGGAGGTAAGTAATGGCTAATGCACCAAAATTTGCCGGACGAGAAGCCAGAGAAAAGCTAGGGTGGTGGCACGCCAATCGTTTCTTATTTTGGCGACGTCTAACCCAATTAAGCATTTTGTTGATGTTTTTAAGTGGACCTTACTTCGGCGTTTGGATTTTAAAAGGCAATTATAGTGGAAGCTTGTTATTTGATGTAATTCCATTAAGCGATCCGTTGATTACCTTAGAAAGTCTTGCCAGCGGTCACTTACCGGGAATTCTCACACTCAGTGGCGCATTAATTATTTTTATCACCTATGCGTTATTGGGCAGCAAAGTATTCTGCGGTTGGGTTTGTCCGCTAAATGTCGTCACCGATTGTGCGGCTTGGATTCGCCGTAAGTTAGGCATTCGCCAAACGGCAAAAATTCCACGCAGTTTACGCTACGCCATCTTAGTGATGATTTTAGCCGGTAGTGCCGTCAGTGGCTTATTATTATGGGAATGGGTCAACCCCGTTGCCGCCTTAGGAAGAGCCTTAATTTATGGCTTTGGCGCAACAGTGTGGTTAATCCTCGTTGTCTTCTTCTTTGATTTGTTCATTGTTGAACACGGATGGTGTGGACACCTCTGCCCAATAGGGGCAACTTATGGTGTTATCGGTGCAAAAAGCTTGCTTCGGGTCAAAGTCATTGACCGCGCAAGATGTGATAATTGCATGGACTGCTACAACGTTTGCCCGGAACCGCAAGTGTTACGCTCACCATTACACGGAAAAAATAGCGAAAGCCTCCTTGTGCTTTCACAAGATTGTATCAGTTGCGGACGTTGTATTGACGTTTGTCCTGAAAAAGTATTTACCTTTAGCCATAGGTTTAATAACGACATTCCTGTCGTCACATTAAACCAATAAAAATAAAAAAATTTCCATCATTCGGGGGAGTGATTAAAAATGACTAGAAAAAACCTCTTTACTTTTGGTAGTGCTGTATTGACGGCATTGTTTGCAACATCCGTCATGGCAGACCAAGCCAACACAGGTGCTGGCGACTTTTTCAATAATTCACCGGAGAGTGTCAAACCGGCATTCCACGATGCACCAAAACAAAGCGAATTGCCGGCATTAAACTATGTCAACCAACCACCGATGGTACCGCATAGTGTAAAAAACTACCAAATCACAAAAAATGTTAACCAATGTTTAAACTGCCACAGCGTTGAAGCGTCTCGCGTTACCGGTGCAACACGCATCAGCCCAACGCACTTCGCCGATCGCGAGGGTAACATTGGCGCTAGCGCATCTCCACGTCGTTATTTCTGTTTGCAATGTCACGTATCTCAATCGGATGTTGAGCCAATCGTGCCAAACGAATTCAAACCAATGAAAGGTTACGGACAATAAGAGGTGACTATGTCAGACAAAAAAAGCAACATCCTCAAGAGATTCTGGCACTGGTTTAGATCGCCTAGCCGTATCGCAGTAGGAACTATCATTGTATTGTCATTTATCGGCGGTATTCTATCTTGGGTAGGATTCAACTATGGTTTAGCACAAACAAACACGGAAGAATTCTGCGCAAGTTGCCACACCAATGATGCCTATCCGGAATATTTGCACAGTGTACACTATCAAACCCGTACCGGTGTGGGCGCAAGCTGTCCGGACTGCCACGTTCCGCATGAATTTGGTCCGAAAATGTGGCGAAAAGTGGTGGCAGCAAAAGAAGTGTATGCCCATTACATGGGCTTAACCGATACCCTTGAGAAATTTAATGCCCGTCGTCCGCACATGGCAGAAAATGAATGGGCACGGATGAAAGGCAACGATTCACAAGAATGTCGCAACTGCCACAAAATGGATCGTATGGACTTCTCCCAACAAAAAACCGTGGCACAAAAAATGCATAAATTTGCTCAAGAAAATGGCAAAACCTGTATTGATTGCCATAAAGGTATCGCACATAACTTACCGGATATGAGCAAAGTGGCACCGGGCTGGTTACAAGGCGCAGAGGCCAAACCGGAAGCGTCAAAAGACAAAAAATAAATCGGTTAACTGAAAACATTACGTTTTCTTACCGCACTTTAAAAACAAATAGGCACCTTGAAGGTGCCTATTTTGATCCCACGTAAATTAATTTACCTCATCGCATGCAACCTGTTACACGAAATCGTAAATACCCGAAAGAATTAAATAACGTTCCATGCGTGATTCGGTCGTGCATCGTAGCGTGCAACTTGTTGCACGAAATCGGAAATGCCGGAAAAGGGTTAAATAACGTTCCTTGTGTGGTTCGGTCGTGCAACAAGTTGCACGCTACATTCGAAATGAATAACGCACAATACGTTGATTGGAAAAATATTTCCAAAGAACACTGTGCTTTCTTTGTCTATCGTATGTCTCTTTGGAGAGAGTGGTGGGTTGAGATTGCCTTAATAGCACAAGCCGCTATTCCACAGACAAAAAAAGCAAGGTCATTAACCTTGCTTTAGTAATTTGGTGGAGATAATCGGGATCGAACCGACGACCTCTTGAATGCCATTCAAGCGCTCTCCCAACTGAGCTATATCCCCATAAGTGGCGGTTATGATAAATTCCGCTACTTAGTCTGTCAATATTAAATTTTTAATTCATTGCCATCAGATTAAATCTTAAGCATTTTGCCCGTGAATAAAATCAATCGCACGTTGAATTCGGCTTAATACGCGCTCACGTCCGATTCCGACTAAGGTCACATCCATAGACGGCGATTGTCCTGCACCGGTCACAGCGACGCGCAGAGGCATTCCCACTTTACCCATACCAACCTCTAATTCGGCAGCGGTTTGTTCAATGGCTTCGTGCGTAGAATGCAAATCCCAAGTAGAAAGTGCGGTCAGTTTTTCTTTTACTTTTTCAAGGGCTTCAACTGCGCCCGCTTTGAAATGTTTTTTCACTGCGGCTTCATCGAAAGTTTCAAACTCTTCAAAGAAATAACGGCTGGCAAGCGCCATTTCACGTAACGTTTTACAACGATCCGCAAGCATAGCGATGATTTCCGTTAATGCCGGCCCGTTGGACGTGTCAATGCCTAAATCCTGATATTGCCATGCTAAATGTTTCGCGACGTAGTCCGCTGGCAATTCACGAATGTAATGATGGTTTAACCACAATAATTTTTCGGTGTTAAAGGCACTAGCAGATTTACTCACAGAGTGTAAATCAAATAAATCAATCATTTCTTGGCGGGTGAAAATTTCCTGATCACCGTGGCCCCAGCCCAAACGCACTAAATAGTTAATCAGCGCTTCCGGCAAATAGCCTTCATCACGATATTGCATCACGCTCACTGCGCCGTGACGTTTAGACAGTTTTTGACCATCGTCCCCGTTAATCATGGAAACGTGCGCATACACCGGAATCGGTGCTCCTAGAGCTTTTAAAATATTAATTTGACGCGGGGTGTTATTAATATGGTCTTCACCACGCACAACGTGGGTGATGCCCATATCCCAGTCATCCACCACCACGCAGAAGTTATAGGTCGGTGAACCGTCGGTACGGCGGATAATTAAGTCATCCAATTCGCTGTTGCTGATTTCAATGCGTCCACGCACCGCATCATCAAATACCACAGACCCCTCAGTTGGATTTTTAAAACGCACTACATGCGGTTCATCGGCAGAATGTTCGGAGTGTTCATGCAAGCAATGGCGGTCATAACGTGGTTTTTCTTTATTTTGTTCTTGTGTATGACGTAATGTTTCCAAACGTTCTTTCGTACAGTAACAACGGTATGCCAAACCCTGTTCAATCATTTGATCGATAACTTGGTTATAACGGTCAAAGCGCTTAGTTTGATAGTATGGACCGTGCTCCCAAGCCAAATCTAACCATTCCATTGCTTCTAAAATCGCCTGTGTAGCTTCCGGTGTGGAACGCTCTAAATCGGTATCTTCAATACGTAACACAAATTCACCGTGATTGTGTTTGGCGTATAACCAGGAATAAAGTGCGGTACGCGCGCCGCCAACGTGTAAATAACCGGTTGGGCTTGGCGCAAAACGGGTGCGCACTTTCACGTTGGGATCCAAATCAAATAATGCTTCTAATTTCATGTTATAACCTTTTTTATGTGCAAATAATTGTGCGGTATTGTACTACGAGTTGTTTGGATTCTTAAGGAAAAATCACGAATTATGCCTATTTTTGAAACAACTGACGGATTTTTGGTAAAAATCTGTTGACTGAAATCATTGAGCAATTATAATGCACGCTCACAACATTGAGGGCGATTAGCTCAGTTGGGAGAGCACCTCCCTTACAAGGAGGGGGTCACTGGTTCGAGACCGGTATCGCCCACCACTTTTTAGGTTTTCAATGTTGTCAATGTAATGACGTGGGCGATTAGCTCAGTTGGGAGAGCACCTCCCTTACAAGGAGGGGGTCACTGGTTCGAGACCGGTATCGCCCACCACTTCTTACATACTTCCCTATTTTAAGATTCTAACGTGGGCGATTAGCTCAGTTGGGAGAGCACCTCCCTTACAAGGAGGGGGTCACTGGTTCGAGACCGGTATCGCCCACCACTTAAAATCTTAAAATACCGATTCGTCGGGCGATTAGCTCAGTTGGGAGAGCACCTCCCTTACAAGGAGGGGGTCACTGGTTCGAGACCGGTATCGCCCACCACTTCATTTCTTATTTTATATACCTTACTTTGCTTAATACATTCTTCTTTCACGGTAAAAAGTGATAGGATGATGCTTTCACATGGATTCACAAATTCACGCTAAAAACGAAGATTTATTAAAATAACAATCAATCACACCAAAAGTGCGGTCAAAAAAAGCCAATTTTTTGTTGATCGCCTTTTTTGTTTCTGTGCTATATTTTTTAACCAATTTCACCAATTACAAATCAGAGGATTCTATGGCACTTTGGGGTGGACGCTTTACGCAGGCGGCGGACAAGCGTTTTAAAAATTTTAACGATTCATTACGCTTTGACTATCGTCTTGCCGAGCAAGATATTGAGGGCTCCATCGGCTGGTCGAAGGCTTTGGTTTCCGTCAATATTTTAACCGTACAAGAACAGCAACAATTAGAACAGGCACTGAACGAATTATTAATTGAAGTGCGGTCAAATCCGCAAGCGATTTTGCAAGATGATGCGGAAGACATTCACAGTTGGGTGGAAAGTAAACTGATCGACAAAGTAGGCAATTTAGGCAAAAAACTGCACACCGGTCGCAGTCGTAACGACCAAGTGGCGCTCGACATCAAAATGTGGTGTAAAGAACGGGTGGCCGAATTGCAACATTCCCTTCGCGAGTTACAACGCAAATTGGTGCTTACCGCAGAAAATAACCAAGATGCCGTGATGCCGGGCTACACGCACCTGCAACGCGCCCAACCGATTACCTTTGCACATTGGTGCATGGCCTATGTTGAAATGTTGGATCGCGATTATTCCCGTTTAGCCGATGCTTACCGCCGCATGAACAGCTGCCCGCTAGGCAGTGGCGCCCTTGCCGGTACGGCGTATCCTATCGATCGCGAACAGCTCGCCAAAGATCTCGATTTCGCCTTTGCTACCCGTAACAGTTTGGACAGCGTATCTGACCGCGATCATATTGTTGAACTACTTTCAGCCGCCTCGCTGAGCATGGTGCATTTATCCCGTTTTGCCGAAGATATGATTATTTTCAACAGTGGCGAATCTAACTTTGTGGAACTCTCCGATCGCGTGACATCGGGCTCCTCCCTCATGCCACAGAAGAAAAACCCTGATGCTTGCGAATTGATTCGCGGCAAAGCAGGACGTGTCATCGGTGCATTAAATGGCATGTTAATGACCTTAAAAGGCTTACCATTAGCCTATAACAAAGACATGCAGGAAGACAAAGAAGGCATTTTCGATGCATTGGACACTTGGCAAGATTGTTTAGACATGGCGTCATTGGTGTTAGACGACATCAAAGTGAACGTGGAACGCACCCGTGAATCTGCCCTGAAAGGCTATTCGAACGCCACCGAACTGGCCGATTATTTGGTTGCCAAAGGCGTACCGTTCCGTGATTCCCATCACATTGTGGGCGAAACCGTGGTCTATGCCATCAAGCAACACAAAGCTTTAGAAGACCTGACGATTCCTGAATTTCGTCAATTTTGTGAAAAAGTGTCAGACGATGTGTACGACATTCTTTCTTTACAATCTTGCTTAGATAAACGCGCCGCCAAGGGTGGAGTATCACCGTTGCGTATCGCAGAAGCCATTGCCGAGGCTAAAGCAAGATTGGCATAAAGCTATTCACTTTCAAAAGTGCGGTGTTTTTTCGCAAAATTTATGGCTCATGAGATCGCCTAGGTCAATAGCCTAAGATTAGCGTATAATGACCGCACTTTTTTATTCTTACAAGGATTCCGTATGTTGCCACTATCTCAAGCACTTGAACAAATGTTAAATCAACTTCCTTCTCCGACTGACACGGAAACGTTGCCGATACATCAAGCCAGTCAACGAATTTGTGCTGAAAATGTCATTTCGCCGATTAATGTGCCTTCGTTTGATAACTCTGCGATGGACGGTTACGCAGTACGGTTGGCGGATTTACAACAATCCATGACGCTATCCGTTGCCGGAAAATCCTTTGCCGGTGCGCCTTTTGAAGGAGAATGGACGGCACAAAGTGCGGTCAGAATCATGACCGGTGCGATGATTCCGCAAGGCGCTGACGCGGTGGTAATGCAAGAAGAGGTTCAAGTGAACGATGACGGCACGGTAACGTTTACCAGTCTGCCTAAATTGGGTCAAAACATTCGCCGTATTGGGGAAGATGTGAAACTGGGCGATGTGGTGTTAAAACAAGGGGCATTACTCAATTCCGTTTCCTTACCCTTACTCGCCTCTCTCGGCATCGAAAACGTGGCTGTGTTTCCACGTTTAAAAGTAGCGGTGCTTTCTACCGGTGATGAACTGGTGCCAGTCGGCCAAGCGTTACAAGCCGGTCAAATTTATGACACAAACCGCTTTACCGTAAAACTGTTGTTAGAAAAACTCAATTGTGAGGTGTTGGATTTCGGCATTTTACCGGACAACGAGGCGCAATTTGAAAAAGCCTTTTTAGACGCCCAACAACAAGCGGATTTGGTCATCACCAGTGGCGGTGTGTCTGTGGGCGAAGCGGATTTCACCAAACATATTTTAGAAAAAGTCGGCAAAATCAACTTCTGGAAAATCGCCATTAAACCGGGCAAACCGTTTGCCTTCGGAAAATTAGAAAAAGCGTGGTTCTGTGGTTTGCCGGGCAACCCGGTGTCAGCATTAGTCACCTTCTATCAACTAGTGCAACCGGCAATTGCCAAGTTGAGCGGTTATAGCCAATGGAAAGCGCCGATGCGTTTACCGGCGATTGCAGCAACTAATCTAAAAAAAGCACCGGGACGCTTGGATTTCCAACGAGGTTTCTATCAACTCAATGCACAAGGTCAAATTGAAGTACAACCGGTAGGCTTCCAAGGCTCGCATTTGTTTAGTTCCTTTGTGAAAAGCAACTGTTTTATCGTGCTGGAACAAGAGCGTGGCAACGTTGCCACGGGCGAAACCGTCACCATCGAGCCTTTCAACGATTTATTACGCTAATATATTGAGTTTGTTATGGAATTAACTCATCAAGAAGAATTGCGCTACAACCGCCAAATCGTGTTGAAAGACATTGATTTTGACGGACAAGAAACGTTAAAAAGTAGCAAAATGCTAATTGTCGGTCTTGGCGGATTAGGTTGTGCCGCCGGGCAATATTTAGCCGTTGCCGGTGTGGGACATTTAACCTTACTGGATTTCGACACCGTGGATTTATCTAATTTACAGCGCCAAGTCTTACATGATGACAGTCGCCTTGGGATGCCGAAAGTGGAATCGGCGAAACTTTCCTTGCAACGTCTGAACCCGCACATTCAGGTGGACACTATCCATCAATTATTGGATGAACAGCAACTTCACGACTTGGTTGGAAAATTTGATGTGGTATTGGATTGCACTGACAACATCACGACACGCAATCAATTAGATTTAGCTTGTGCCGCCCATAAAATCCCACTCATTTCCGGTGCGGCAATTCGTATGGAAGGACAGGTTTCCGTTTTCACTTATGAAGACAACACGCCAACCTATCACACCCTCAGCCGCTTATTCGGTGACAACGCGTTAAGCTGTGTAGAAGCCGGTGTGTTGGCACCGATTGTCGGTTTGGTTGGTTCTATTCAAGCCTTAGAAGCCATCAAAGTGCGGTTAAAAATCGGCACGAATTTGTGTGGCAGGTTATTGTTGATTGATGGAATGACCATGTCGGTAAGAGAAGTTAAATTACCGAATAGCAATATACGGTAACGTTATCAATGAGTTCGTGCATTTTGAGGCACGAACAATTTCCTCTCCGCGTAGGATTCTAAATTCAACGTAGCGTGCATCTCGATGCACGACCGAATCACGTACGACGCCTTATTTATTTCGTGTAACGAGTTGCACGCGACAGACTACACCACGTATGGCGCATTATTCATTTCGTGCAACAAGTTGCACGCTACAGACTGCACCACGCACGACGCCTTATTTATTTCGTGTAACAAGTTGCACGCGACAGTCCCCGCTGGTCGTTATTCTAATTTGGCAATGGGTTGCACACGCTGGTGCAGATTAAAGTGCGGTCGTTTTTATTTCGTTTTTTAATGCTCGTGTGGTGTTACAGCACACTTAGCCTCATCATTTTGTAATGCCTTTACTGCTTGACGAACAACGTTAATGCCACTGCGTAATACGAGTAGGCTCAAAATACTGCTGGCGATAAGGTCAACCCATTGCCAGTTTAGTAACCATGCGCTTAATCCGGCGATAATTGCCGCCAGAGAGCCAAACAGGTCAGCTAATACGTGTAAATAGGCGGCTTTGATGTTTAAGTTTTCATGATCGCCTTTCATCATTAGCCAAGCTACGAAAATGTTTACCAAGAGTCCAGTGATGGCAACGCCTAGCATAGGCAACGCCAACATTGTCGTTGGGTATTGCCAACGTTCTGTCGCTTCCACCAAAATCCATACTGCCACCACAATCAGAGAAGTGCCATTTAACAGCGCGAACCTTTTTTGGTTTTGTGCATTTAAAAACAAAGCAATGAGGGCGAGGAGCAACGATAGGCTGTCATTTGCCATATGCCCGGCGTCAGCTATTAAGGCGAGGCTATTAAAATAATAGCCACCTAAAAACTCGATGATCATATAGCTACCGATAATTGCCAAACTGGTGCTTAAAATCTTTTTATTTGTTGGCGCATGGGAGTGTGAATACGTTCCATGTTTGTGCTGATGTGACATCGTTTTCCTCGCTTATTTAATTTGTTTATCTGATATACACAGCTTAAAGTCCGTAGGGACTACGGGGTCAAGTATTTTTTGTTAGAATGGTAAAAATTTTTGGGGAGGAAGAAATGAAAGTCAATGAGCTGAGTAAACGTACCGGGATTCACTTAGAAACCATTCGTTACTATGAAAAACAAGGTATCTTACCGGAACCAAAACGACAGGCTAACGGTTATCGATCGTATGACGAAGAAAGCATAACTCAGCTTATTTTTATTAAAAACTGCCGTACGCTAGGTTTTTCTTTAGAAGATATTAAACAACTCAATGCACTCAAATTTCACACTGCTAATCATTATGACGCTGACAAATTGGTGCTTAAGCAACTGGCGTTAGTAGAAGAAAAAATTTCTCAATTACAAGAGATTAAAGTATTTTTACAATCCATCGTGATTAAGGGTAAACATAGCGAGGATGAATGCAAGGCTATAGCCGGGCTTCAAGAAAAAATAAAGGAGACGGTTTAAGGTGTCTCCTAACAAAATGTGTTCACGATTTTATTTCGTGTAACGAGTTGCACGCGACAGTCCTGTTGTTCCTTTGACATATCAACCTTCTTGTTTGGTGTCGTGTAAAGTGCGGTCGTTTTTTAACGTGTTTTTAGTCGAATTTTATGCCCAACGCTATTAAATCCTGTTTCAGCTTTTGCGCGTCGGTAAATTGTAAGGCGTGTAAGCCGACGTTACGGGCACCTTCTACATTGCGTAGGCTGTCGTCAATGAAGATGGTGCGCTGAGGTGTGAGGTGATAGCGTTCAATAAGCAGGTTGAAAATACGCGGATCAGGTTTGGCTAGGCGTTCATAACCTGACACTAAAATGCCTTCAAATTGGGTTAAGAAAGGAAATTGTTCTTCGGCGAAATGGAAGGTTTCATTAGACCAGTTAGTCAGTGCCAGTAAGCGAATGCCACTACGATTGAGTGCTTCCAACAGTACGACGGTGTCGTCGATAGCGCCATTTAGGGTTTCCGACCAGCGTTCATGATAGGCTCGAATTTCGGCTTCATAGTGTGGATGTTGTTTGATGGCCTCGGCAATGCCTTCTGTCCAAGGTCGCCCTGCATCTTGTCGTTCGTTCCATTCGCTATTACATACCTCCGTTAAAAATCGTTCCATTTCCACTTCGTCGTTGAAAATTTTGCGGTATAAATGACGTGGGTTCCAATCTATCAGCACACCGCTTAAGTCAAAGACGATAGTGTCGATATGTTGTGTATCGTTCATGTTTGTCTCCTTTTGAGCACTTAGACTTTATAGCCTAATATAGAACAAGGCACGCGTTGGGAAACGCGCGCCATCAATATTGCAAAAATGTGGTTGTTTTTTTACAACGTTTCTAATTAAACAACATGAACGCCCAAGTTATCGCGACAATAATCAGTGCAACAAACACGGCGGCAGAGCCTTGATCTTTGGCACGACCGGAAAGTTCGTGACGTTCTGTGCCAATGCGATCCACTACGGCTTCGATAGCGCTATTGAGCAGTTCTACCACTAAGACTAACAATACGCTGCCAATCATCAGGGCTTTTTCAACTGCATCATCACCAAGCCATAGGGCAAGTGGAATCATGAAAAGGCAGCAAAAAAGCTCGTGGCGAAAAGCCGTTTCATATTTGACCGCACTTTTTAAGCCTTGCATGGAATATTGAGTGGATTTGATTAAGTGGGTTAGCCCCGTCGTTTTGTCCATTAGGTTTTCCTTTGTTTCTTTATTGTTATTAGAGGCGTTTGGCTTCAATGACATCATCCAGTTTTTCTAAACGGGATAGAATCTTACTCAACATTTCTACGTTGTTGAGTTCAATTTGCATGTCAATGTTTGCCACTTGGCGCTTCGTATCCGTACGGGAAGACACGCCGAGTACGCTGATTTTGTCGTTTGCCAGCACGGTGGTGATGTCGCGCAATAAGCCGTTGCGATCTGACGCCACAATACGAATGTTGAGATGGAAGCCATTGGAATAATTGTCGCCCCAACGGGATTCCACCACACGTTCCGGGTGAACGCTTTGTAGCTCAAGGAATTGTTCGCAATCACAACGGTGAATGGAAATACCACGCCCCATGGTGATGTAGCCCACAATGCTGTCGCCCGGAATCGGTTGGCAGCAGCGGGCAATATGGTGCATCAAGTTGCCGACGCCTTCGACGATAACGCAGTCTTTGCGTTCGGTTTTTTGTTGGGCGTTGGCCGCACTTTTGGTGCTGACGTGACGCAAGATTTCTTCATCCACTTCCTGCGCGGAGATTTTGATGAATTTGTTTTGCAGGAAGTTGATTAACGGCCCGATACGAATATCACCGCCGCCAATGCCCGCGTATAAATCATCAAGATTTTTTAGGTTGTAACGCGGCAAGGCTTGTTGTTCAACTTGTTTTAAGCTGATGCCCAAGCGGTTGATTTCACTTTCCAACAATTCTTTGCCGGCCGGAATATTTTTATCACGATCCTGTTTTTTGAACCACGCGTGTATTTTTGCACGGGCTTTTGCTGTGTGGGTAAAGCCGAGATTCGGGTTGAGCCAGTCACGACTCGGGTTCGGGTTTTTCTGCGTGATGATATCCACCTGATCACCCATTTGGAGCTGATAGGTGAACGGCACAATGCGTCCGCCCACTTTGGCGCCGATACAACGGTGGCCGATTTCACTGTGAATAGCGTAGGCAAAATCGAGTGGTGTTGAGCCTGTAGGCAAATCCACGACTTCGCCTTTCGGCGTAAAGACATACACGCGATCATCGAATACTTGGCTGCGTAATTCCGCCATCACTTCGCCGGAGTCGGCAATATCATCTTGCCACGCCAAGAGTTTGCGTAGCCATGCGATTTTTTCTTCGTAACCGGAACGGCCGGCGCTGGCGCCTTCTTTGTATTTCCAGTGTGCCGCAACACCAAGTTCGGCATCATCGTGCATTTGTTGGGTACGAATTTGCACTTCTATCGGTTTGCCGCCTTTACCCAACACCACGGTGTGAATAGATTGGTAGCCGTTTGGTTTTGGGTTGGCAACATAATCGTCGAATTCTTTTGGCAGATGTTTGAAATGGGTGTGCACAATGCCAAGTGCGGTGTAACAATCTTGTAATTTTTGCACGACGATGCGCACCGCGCGGACGTCATATAAGTCAATGAACTCTAAGTGCTTTTTCTGCATTTTTCGCCAAATACTGTAAATGTGTTTTGGGCGACCGTACACTTCCACTTGTGGGATGTTTTCTTGTAAATAACCGGAAAGTTCGGCGACAAAATCGGCAATATATTGTTCGCGGTCAAGACGACGTTCTTTTAATAATTTGGCGATGGCGCGATATTGTTCTGGGTGCAAATAACGGAAACAGTAATCTTCCAGTTCCCATTTGAGCTGTCCGATGCCTAAGCGGTTGGCAAGTGGGGCGTAAATATTGGCACATTCTTTCGCGGCGAGAACGCGTTCTTCTTCCGTGTAATTTTTTTCGGCATCACGCAAAAAGGCGATACGCTCCGCTAATTTGATAATCACACAACGGAAATCATCTACCATGGCGAGCAACATTCGGCGCACGTTATCCACCTGCAAGCTGCTGGCAGAATGGGTGATGTTGAGTTGGCGGATATTATCCATTTCGATAACACCGCGTACCAGTTTGCTGATATTAGCGCCGAAATCTTCTTCGATTTGGGCTAAATCCACCAGTTGATCGCGGACAATAGGGAAGAGCATGGCGGTGAACAAGCTATCGGCATCCATGTTTAAGCTGTTGAGGATTTCCACCATTTCCACGCCGAACGTCAGCAAATGGGCTTCTTCCTGCTGATGCTCGGCACGCAAGGTCATTTTCTGTTGCGAATAACGCCACGCCGTCATTAAATTGGCTTTGACATTTTCCGCTACATTCAAGTTAGCGCACCATTTTTCAATCTCAAAATCTTTAGGATTTAATAAATGAGATCCTCTCACAGCGACCATAATGAATCCTTATCTTTTTCGAAATAAACTTATCGACTCCAAATGACCGGTTTGTGGGAACATATCGATCATGGCGACTTTATCCAATTGATAGCCTGCGTCACGCAAGATTTCCGTATCTCGCACGAGTGTTGCAGGATTGCAAGAAACATACAGAATGCTTTCAGCCTGTAACTGACAGAGCGCATTTAAAGCAAATGCTGCCCCTGTGCGTGGTGGGTCGAGCAAAATTTTATTGAAGGGTTGCTGCGCCCACGGTTGACTGATAAAGGGTTTATCCAAATCGGTCCGGTAAAATTGGACATTATGACAACCGTTTCGTTCGGCATTGGCGCGGGCTTTTTCCACCATCGCAGAAACGCCTTCAATGCCTACCGCACTTTTTACTTTGCGACTCAGCGGTAAGGTGAAGTTGCCCATACCACAGAATAAATCTAACACATGATCCTGTGGATTAAGCTCCAACCAGTCTAACGCTGTTGCGATCATTTGACGGTTTAATTGTGCATTAATTTGAATGAAATCGCGAATATCAAATTGCAACGTGATGTCATCACCCAAACGGTAATAAGGCTGTTCGCCATACCAATGTTCAATGCTGTCATGTTCTTGTACAAATAACATGAGTTGGTGTTGTTCGGCAAATTGCAGCAATAAAGTGCGGTCGGTTTCATCGATGTTTTTTACATGGCGCAATAACATGGCGATGCCATTGTCTGCCGCAACAAGTTCAATATGCCCCAGTTGTTGTGGTGTTGTCCATTGCTCGAAAAGTGCGGTCAGTTTGGGTAATAAATCATTCAGCGGCTGTTCCAGCACCAAGCAATGTTCAATCGGAATGATTTGCTGTGAATTTTTACGCCGTAAGCCGATATTCAGCTTACGGTTTTTGCTGTCAAATAATACGCTTAAACGTGCCCGACGACGGTAATGCCAAGGCTCGCCTTGCAATAACGGCATGAAATGAATGGGTTCCGGCTGTAAACGGGATAGGCGTTGAACCAATGCGGTTTGCTTGGCAGAACGTTGTAATTCAATAGGAATGTGTTGATTTTGGCACCCCCCGCATTGTTCAAAATAAACGCATGGAGGAGTCTGGCGCTGAGGACTTGGGTGTAAAATACGCTGTGCTACGCCTTGACCATATTGGCGTTTTTCTTCCAATACGCGAACCTCTACGCTTTCTTGCGGCAACGCGTTTTCAATAAACCAGGTTTTGCCGTTGATTTTAGCCACACCTAAGCCTTGATAATCTAAATCAAGAATGTGTGCGGTGAAATTTGCGGTCTTTTTCTTTGGTTTGTTGTCGCTGTAAAGTAATGCCATGTTATTTTGAATATAAGCTGTGTTGGGTGAATAATTCTCGACTTTTCAAGGGTTTGTCGCCTAAATAGGGTTTTAATGCAATGCGCGTGAAGCGTTTGGCTGCCGATAACACGGCAGGATCATCAAATTGGGTTTGCTCAAAGGCCAATAATTCGCGTCCGTAAAAGGTTAAATTATCTTTGATTAAGGAAGCAATAAAGCCTTTTTCTTCGCGGTAACGATAGGTCATGTCCGCTTCCACGGCTTTACCTGAACCTGCGCAATGAGTGAAATCAATGCCATAGCCTAAGGTGCGCAAAAGTTGAAATTCAAAGGTGCGTAGCGCAGGTTCCACGTGGGTTTGTGATACGGCTAATCGCGTTAAACATTGCAAATAGTGTTGGAACAATTGCGGATAGGCTGTTTCCGGTTCCAATACACGGCAAATGAGTTCGTTTAAATAAAAGCCACTGCATAAGGCGACATTTTGTAAGGGTAAGGCAATGGCAGCAGGTTCTGCTTTGGTGAGAATTTTCAGATCACCGCGACCGCTCCAACGTAGCAGGAGCGGCGTAAAGGGTTGTAGCACGCCTTTTAGCATGGAACGCTTTGCCCGTGCGCCTTTTGCCAATACGCTGATACGCCCGAAATCTTCTGTTAGTAAATCTACCAATAAACTGGTTTCGCTGTAAGATTTGCGATGTAGTACGAAACCGCGTTGCCAATTTTCGATGATGTCGCCCTTTCGTCGATAAAAAACCGGTGTTTATTTTAGCAGATTTCCCACCGCACTTTGTGGGATTTTGTAGGCGATTTTAGAAGAAAAGGAAATGGGATGACGGCATGGCTGACACAAAATGTGGAAAGAACACTCAAGCTAAGATCGCGGCCCATTTTTCACAAGCCACGATCGCCAGCCTTGCTATGCCTTAAAGCAATATTCCGTCCATTGATAATACTCACTGTCGACTTTTACAATACCGCCGTAATTTTGCCATTCCGGGTGATTTGGCGTGTCCGGAAGACATTGGGTTTCCAACGCAACGCCACTGTAATCGGCATATTGTGTACCATGTCGAGTGGGTGTGCCGGCGAGAAAATTGCCGGTGTAAACCTGCAATGCCGCTTGCGAAGTCAACACTTCCAAATGCAAATCGTCATTCGGTGAACTGAGCAAAACACAAGGTTTTTGCCAGGCTTTGTTGACGACAAAAGAATGATCGTAGCCTTTGGTGGCAAGCTGTTCGCCTTGCAGAAAATCCTGTTGAATCGGCTTGGCAACGCGAAAATCAAAACTGGTGCCGATAACGTGTTTTAACGGCGAATTTGGAATCCCTTCGCTATTTACCGGCAAATAGAAATCCGCATTCAAGCGCAAGCGGTGATGGCGAACATCTGTCCCCAGCTCGGCATTTTCTAAATTGAAATAAGCATGGTTAGTTAAATTCAATGCCGTATCCTGATCGCTTTTACCGGCATACTCAATTATGACCGAATTTTCTTCCGTTAAGGTGTAAGTCACTGTCACATCCACATTGCCGGGAAAGCCTTGATCGCCGTCGGCGGAATGTAAGGAAAAACACACGAAATTTTCACCGCACTTTTCTAATGTCCAACGGCGTTTATCAAAGCCGTTTACGCCGCCGTGAAGTTGGTGCTTTCCTTGATTGGCGGTTAAGGTCACGGTTTTATCATTAAACGTAAATTGCGCATTGGCAATGCGATTGGCATAACGCCCGACACTTGCGCCTAAATAGGCTTGCTGAACGGAATACTCTTCCAATTTGCAACCCAGCAAGACTTCACGCAATTCTCCGTTGACCGGCACGCGACA
The DNA here is from genome assembly GCF_017798005.1 of Aggregatibacter sp. 2125159857. Lineage (NCBI taxonomy): Bacteria > Pseudomonadati > Pseudomonadota > Gammaproteobacteria > Pasteurellales > Pasteurellaceae > Aggregatibacter > Aggregatibacter sp. 2125159857. The sequence goes on along the minus strand of NZ_CP072548.1, from coordinate 16,235 downwards.
AGACGTCCACGTTGCGCCCCAATCGGTAAATTGCACACGCATTCCTTGCGCATTTTGCAACGTGAAAAGCTGAAACGGCAAACCGTCCGGCGCAGTGCCTTGGGCGTGTTGTTCTAGCATACACGCACTCCTTGTGAAGCCGTGCAAACATAAAAGTCTTCTTTCAAGCCTGTTTGTTTTTCGTAATTGTCTGCCACGATTTTGCGTACGGCTTCTACTTTATCGTGTGGTGCAAGGGCAACAATACAACCGCCGAAGCCCCCTCCTGTCATGCGTGCACCACCCTGTTTACCGATGACCAACTGTGCCAATTCCACTAAGTAGTCAATTTGTGGCACGGTGATTTCAAAATCGTCGCGCATGGAATCATGCGACTGCCCCATTAATTCGCCAAGACGAGTTAAGTCATTATGTTTCAAGGCGTCTACCGCATCTAATACGCGCTGATTTTCTGTCACCACATGGCGGGCGCGTTTTGCCACCAGCGGATCAAGTGCGGTCAATTCTGCTTCTCTTTCTTTAAACTGTGCCACAGACACATCACGCAGGGCTTTCACGCCGAAAAATGCCGCTGCACGTTCACATTGCTGACGGCGGGTGTTGTATTCGCCGGTGACCAAATCATGCGGCACATTCGAATTCACGATAATCACCGCCACATCGTGCGGCACAGGTGTTGGTTGGGTCTCAAGGCTACGGCAGTCAATCATCAACAAGTGATCTTGTTGCCCGAGCGCAGAAATTAGCTGATCCATATTGCCACAGTTGGCACCAACAAATTTGTTTTCTGCTTTTTGCCCGATAAGTGCAATGTCTGTATGGCTTAAAGGCAAATCGCTCAGCTGCTGACAGAATTTTCCTGTTGCCACTTCTAACGCAGCAGAAGAACTCAAGCCGGAAGAATGCGGCACGTTACCGGAAATCACCAAATCCGCCCCTTGTTTAAAATCAGGACAACGTTCCTGAATGAATTTCACCACACCACGTACATAATTCGCCCATTTTTGTTCACTTTGAGGGATTTCTTTATCGAGTGAAAACTCATCAGACAAATCCAAATCAGCGGCATACACATTCCAAACATGATCGTTGCGTTTCGTTCCGGCAATCGCCGTGCCATAGTTAATCGCACATGGCATCACAAAGCCATCGTTGTAGTCGGTATGTTCGCCGATGATATTAACGCGACCCGGCGCATACACGGTCAATTCAGGTTGTTTGTTATATTTTTGGGGGAAAATGTGTTGGGATTTTTGGATTGGGGTCATGTTATTTCCTTTCTCTTTGTCATATCTCTCAAACCACTCCCCTCTTTTGTAAAGAGGGGCAGGGGGAGATTTAATTGTGATATTTAAATTTCGTATGAGGTTGGTATAGCTTCTGCCACAAACGCTTGCGTTTGAACGTTGCTTTAGCAACGGCACGAAGTGCGAGCGAAGCGAGTAAATCTCCCCTAACCCCTCTTTGCTAAAGAGGGGAATTGGGCGCATTATTTCAGTTTATAGTGAATTTCACTCAACTCACGCAGTCTTTCTGCTGCTTGTTCTGCCGTTAAATCACGTTGGCTTTCGCCGAGCATTTCATAGCCCACCATAAACTTGCGAACGGTAGCGGAGCGTAAAAGCGGCGGGTAGAAATGGGCGTGCAATTGCCAATGGTTGTTTTCTTCGCCGTTAAACGGTGCAGCGTGGAACCCCATGGAATACGGGAAAGAGGTTTCAAATAAGTTGTCGTATTTGGTCGTGAGTTTTTTCAATATCACCGATAAATCTTTCGCTTGCGCGTCAGTTAATTCCGTTAAGCGTTTAACCTGTGCTTTTGGCAACAACAACGTTTCAAACGGCCAAACCGCCCAATACGGCACCACGGCAATCCAATGTTCTGTCTCCACAACGATGCGTTCTTTGCGTTCCAATTCTTGTTGAGCATAATCCACTAACAGCACGGAGCCGTGTTTCTCATAATATTGACGTTGTGCTTTATCTTCTCTCGCCACTTCATTCGGTAAAAAACTGTTTGCCCAAATTTGTCCGTGTGGATGTGGGTTAGAACAGCCCATCGCTGCGCCTTTGTTTTCAAAGATTTGAACCCATTGGTATTTTTGACCGAGTTCACGGAGCTGTTCCTGCCAGACTTTAATGACTTCTTCGATCTCAAGTGCGGTCAATAATGGCAACGTTTTACTGTGATCCGGCGAAAAACAAATCACGCGACTTTCCCCGCGCGCTTGCGAGCTTTGGAATAACGGATTGTCATTCTGCTGTGGTGCCGGTGTGTCTTCTAACAGCGCGGAGAAGTCGTTTTTAAACACATAAGGTTTGTGATAATCGGGATTCGGTTCACCGGTAATGCGTTTATTACGCGGGCAAAGATAGCAATTCGGATCGTGACTTGGCTTTTGTTCTTCATTGACTTTCTCTTGTTGTCCTTGCCATGGACGTTTAGCGCGATGAGGAGAAACTAAAACCCATTGGTCGGTTAACGGATTATATCTGCGGTGCGGATGATCGGTAGGTTCAAAAACAGTTGTCATAATGTACCTCTGTTCGGTTGTATTTAATTTATGAAAACGATTACAAAAATATGACATAAAATAGCATATTTCACAAATTAAACTGTTATCAAGATCACAAAAATGCATTTCTTTTTATTCAAGCAATCAGGCTATTAGAAAAACTGTGACAGAGACAACACTTTTAAAAGTAAGCGTTTCCAAAAAATCTTTTTTCCGATTATTATTTCCGTTGTTTTCATTTTTATCTAGAAAGGGGGCTGCATGGTTACGATTCGTGATGTGGCAAAACAAGCCGGTGTTTCTGTCGCGACGGTCTCTAGGGTATTAAATAACCATCCTTGTGCAAAAGAACACACCCGCGCCGCTGTACTGAATGCGATTGAGCAATTAGGCTACCGTCCGAATGCCAATGCGCAAGCTTTGGCTTCGCAAAGTTCTGATACATTAGGTGTCGTGGTGACCGATGTAACGGACGCTTTTTTTGCGATTTTAGTGAAAGCGGTCGATCACGTCGCCATGGAACATGGCAAAAATATTTTGATTGGTATGGGCTACCACCAGGCGGAGAAGGAAAAAGAGGCCATTGATACCCTGCTGCGTAAACGTTGCCATTGTTTGGTCGTGCATTCCAAGGCGTTAGACGATCAAACTTTAGCAGATTATTTAGAAAGTGTGCCGGGCATGGTGATTATCAACCGCTGTATTAAAGGTTATGAATCCCGTTGTGTTGGCTTGGATAATCAAAAAGGCACCTATATTGCGACCAATACGCTGATTAACGCAGGGCATCGCCATATCGGTTATATTGGTTCGAACCATAGAATTAACGACGAAGCTGAGCGTAAACAAGGTTATTTGAATGCGCTTACAGAACAGGGGCTCCCCATTGTCGAAAATGCCATTGTGCATAGCACACCGGATTTTGAGGGCGGGGAGGAGGCCATGATTAACTTATTGAGTTATAACGATAATTTAACAGCAGTCGTTGCCTACAATGATTCTATGGCGGCAGGTGCGCTATCCGTCCTTAATGAAAACAATATTAACGTGCCGAAACAATTCTCTATTATTGGTTTTGATGATATGCCGATTGCACGTTATTTGGTGCCAAAACTCACAACCATTCGCTATCCTATTGATCTTATGGCAAATTATGCCGCAAAACTGGCGTTAAGCTTGGTGGATAAAAGCTTATCTATGCCTATTAATCCGCAATTTAATCCAACATTAGTCAGACGTTTTTCAGTAGCAAATAGAGAAGCACGGGAAAAATAGGATTAAAACTGCATTATTTTTAAGCGAAAAGATGTAATCGTTTTCATAAATGTGAATATGATCACATTCTTTCACCAAAAAACAAGGTATCCTTACCGCCAATTACCCGAGTAGCGATTGCAGTGTAAAAAGGTAAGATGATTGATAATAATGCTTTAATGAATTATCACTGAAACAAAGCCCTCTTATTATTTATACCCACAATGAATGGAGAACATGCATTATGAAAAAAACCGTATTAAGTGCAGTTGCTTTAGCCGTAGCTTTCGGTGCCGGCATCAGTGCAGCACAAGCAGAAACCCGTATCGGTGTGACAATCTATAAATATGACGACAACTTTATGTCTTTGATGCGTAAAGAAATTCAAAAAGACGCAGATCAATTAAAAGACGTGAAATTATTAATGAATGACTCTCAAAACGCACAGTCTATTCAAAACGACCAAGTTGACGTATTACTTTCAAAAGGCGTAAAAGCGTTAGCGATCAACTTAGTTGACCCATCTGCTGCACCAACCATCATTGGTAAAGCAAAACCGGACAATATTCCTGTTGTGTTCTTCAACAAAGACCCGGGTGCAAAAGCAATCGCTTCTTATGATAACGCTTACTTTGTCGGTACCGATCCGAAAGAATCCGGTATTATCCAAGGTGACTTAATTGCCAAACAATGGAAAGCCATGCCGGCATTAGACTTAAACAAAGACGGTAAAATCCAATACGTTTTATTGAAAGGCGAACCGGGTCACCCGGATGCAGAAGCACGTACCAAATATGTGATTGAACAATTAAATGCACAAGGTATCCAAACCGAACAACTCTTCATTGATACCGGTATGTGGGATGCAGCCTTAGCGAAAGATAAAGTGGATGCCTGGTTGTCCAGCTCTAAAGCAAATGACATTGAAGTGATCATTTCTAACAATGACGGTATGGCATTAGGCGCATTAGAAGCAACCAAAGCACACGGTAAAAAATTACCAATCTTCGGTGTTGACGCACTACCTGAAGCATTACAACTTATCAAGAAAGGTGAACTTGCCGGTACGGTGTTAAATGACGGTGTAAACCAAGGTAAAGCAGTTGTTGAGTTATCGAATAACTTAGCGAACGGCAAACCGGCAACTGAAGGCACCAAATGGGAACTTAAAGACCGTGTGGTACGTGTTCCTTATGTGGGCGTAGATAAAGATAACTTATCTGAATTCTTAAAATAAATTTGTTTTATTAATGTAAGGGGAAGCGTAGGACAACACTTATGTCCCTTCCCCTTTATTTATGAGGTTGGATATGACAGAACAAATTCACAGTCAAAGCGGAAGCCAAAATGGCGAAGTCCTGCTTACCATGACTAATGTCAGCAAGTCCTTTCCGGGCGTAAAAGCCTTAGATCACGCAAACTTAAGCGTCCGTTCGCATTCTGTACACGCATTGATGGGGGAAAACGGTGCGGGTAAATCCACGTTGTTAAAATGCTTGTTCGGCATTTACGCTAAAGACGAAGGTGAAATCTTGTTTTTAGGCAAACCCGTGAATTTTAAAACCTCAAAAGAAGCTTTAGAAAACGGCATTTCCATGGTGCACCAAGAACTTAACCTTGTGCGCCAAACCAGCGTCATGGATAACCTGTGGCTAGGTCGTTACCCGCTGAAAGGGCCTTTTGTGGATCACGCAAAAATGTACCGTGATACCAAAGCGATTTTTGATGAATTGGACATTGATGTTGATCCAAGAGAAAAAGTCGCCAAACTTTCTGTTTCACAAATGCAGATGATCGAAATCGCGAAAGCGTTTTCTTACAACGCGAAAATCGTGATTATGGATGAACCAACATCCTCACTTTCCGAAAAAGAAGTGGAACATCTGTTTAAAATCATTCAAAAATTAAAAGATCGCGGTTGTGGCATTATTTATATTTCTCACAAAATGGACGAAATCTTCAAAATTTGTGATGAAATCACTATTCTACGCGATGGCAAATGGATTAACACTATCCCGGTGAAAGGCACAACTATGGATCAAATTGTGTCCATGATGGTGGGCCGTGAACTGACTCAACGTTTCCCGGAAAAAACTAACGTTCCAAAAGAAATCACCTTAGAAGTGGAAAACCTGACAGCGTTAAACCAACCTTCTATTCAAAATGTGTCTTTCAATTTACGTAAAGGGGAAATTTTAGGGATTGCAGGTCTCGTCGGCGCGAAACGTACAGATATTGTTGAAGCCATTTTCGGCGTGCGTGAACTGAAAAGTGGCACGATTAAACTCAACGGAAAAATAGTAAAAAATCACACCGCACTTGAGGCAATCAATAATGGTTTTGCGCTCGTGACCGAAGAACGTCGTTCAACAGGGATTTACTCTAACTTAAGCATTGAGTTCAACTCGTTGATTTCCAACATGAAATCTTATTTAACCCCTTGGAAATTGCTCAGTAATAAGAAAATGAACAGTGACACACAATGGGTTATTGATTCCATGAATGTCAAAACGCCATCGCACAAAACAACGATTGGCTCACTTTCCGGCGGTAACCAACAAAAAGTCATCATCGGTCGTTGGTTATTAACCCAACCGGAGATTCTGATGTTGGACGAACCGACCCGCGGGATCGATATCGGTGCAAAATTTGAAATTTACCAATTAATTCAGGAACTGGCGAAAAAGGATAAAGGCATCATCATGATTTCTTCCGAAATGCCTGAACTCCTTGGGGTAACCGACCGCATTCTCGTCATGAGTAACGGTAAAGTTGCCGGTATCGTTGAAACGGCAAAAACCTCTCAAGAAGAAATTTTGCAACTTGCCGCAAAATATTTATAAATAACAAAGGAACAAATTATGAGTGCCTTAGAAAAAAATAAATCATTCGATTTCCTAAAACAAAATGCGATTTATTTTGTGTTGTTGATTTTACTTGGCATCATCATCGCACAAGATCCGACATTTCTTAACTTGGTTAACTTCAGTAACATTCTGACCCAATCCTCCGTGCGTTTAATCATCGCTCTTGGGGTTGCTGGCTTATTGGTCACTCAAGGTACCGACTTGTCTGCCGGTCGTCAGGTTGGTCTCGCCGCGGTAATCTCCGCGACCATGTTGCAATCCATGGAAAACATGAACCGTGTTTTCCCTGACCTCGGTGAAATTCCAATTCCGGTAGTTATCCTTGCTGTTTGTGCTGTGGGTGCAGTCATTGGTTTAGTCAATGGTTTGGTTATCGCTTACTTAAACGTAACGCCGTTTATCGCCACCATGGGTACTATGATTATCGTTTACGGTTTCAACTCCCTTTATTACGATGCCGTAGGCGGCTCCCCTATCGCCGGTTTCAGCGAAAACTTCTCCACCTTTGCACAAGGCTTTATCCGTCTAGGTTCGTTTAAGCTTTCCTATATCACCATTTATGCTGCTATTTGTGCTTTCGGTGTGTGGGTGATGTGGAATAAAACACGCTTTGGTAAAAACATTTTTGCTATTGGTGGTAACCCTGAAGCGGCAAAAGTTTCCGGTGTAAACGTTGCTCGTAACCTTGTTGTCATCTATATGATTGCCGGTATGTTCTATGCGTTCGGTGGTATGTTGGAAGCCGGCCGTATCGGTTCAGCAACCAATAACCTCGGTTTCATGTATGAATTGGATGCTATCGCAGCCTGCGTGGTAGGCGGTGTGTCTTTCGCTGGTGGTGTGGGTACGGTTATCGGTGTGATTACTGGGGTAATCATCTTCACCGTCATTAACTATGGTTTGACGTATATCGGTGTAAACCCTTATTGGCAATACATCATCAAAGGTAGCATCATCATCCTGGCTGTGGCTATCGACTCCTTGAAATACGCGAAGAAAAAATAATCTTCCGATTCATGAAACGTTAAAAAACGCCATAAAAAACGACCGCACTTTATATGTTATGGTTCGATGGCATAAAAAGAAACCCGATGTAATATCGGGTTTCTTTTTTTATCAGTTAATCTTTTACCAGCCCTAAATTGCCGATTTTAATCCCCAAATGCCCCAATGCTACCGGAGAAATTTGCTCACTCAAATAAATGAACAATTCATCCAAATCGGTGAAGTCTTTTTTAATTTTAATTTGGTCTTCCACTTTGCGGGTAAAGGTATAGTTTGTTTCATTGCCGTTGATGTGCGCTTCTAAGGTCACATAAATGGTCTCAAAAAAGTGGCTTTTCGCCCCTTCTTCGCCCGGATCGCTGATTCTGACGTTCCATGTGTTGTTAAATAAAATTTCTGTTTTCACTGTCATAATAACCTCATTCATATCAATACATTACATAAACTTTACGAATAGAAAAAAGCCCGATAATAAAATCTCTTATCATAGAAATCTTATTATCGGGCTTTTCGTAATAACGATTCGCGTGTTTCGCTTGACGTTGATAGCTGCCTTTGCCTTTCTTATTTCGTTCAATGCGTTGGCGAAAGAGTTTATCGTGTAATAACGCTTGAATTGCATTCTCTTTAATCACACCGCGCTGATGCTGATAGGTCATTGTTCCTTGCGAATGTTGAGGCGGTGTCTGCAAGGCATGTTTTTGTTTTGCCATGATTCTTCCTCTTGTGAATGAAAATATAATGTGTTTTTTAAGGGCTAAAAAACGGCACACATTATAGCGGATTCCGCTGAAATGAAAAGCTGTTGCACGGAAAGCGAAACGCGAAAACCCAATTTTTATTGGCATTTCACTGTCGCCTTTTTGTACAAAAAAAGGTAGAATTAGCCCCTTTTTTATTACCCGCGATAGACTTTTTGAGAAAATTTATGAGTTCTACCCCAAACATCGGCTTTGTCAGCCTTGGTTGTCCCAAAAATTTAGTGGATTCAGAACGTATTCTGACGGAATTACGTTCCAACGGTTATAACATTATTCCGAGCTATGAAAATGCTGATTTAGTGATCGTGAACACCTGTGGCTTTATTGACAGCGCCGTACAAGAATCTTTGGAAGCCATTGGCGAAGCGTTAGAAGAAAACGGTAAAGTAATTGTGACCGGCTGCCTTGGTGCAAAAGAAGATCAAATTCGCCAAGTGCATCCAAAAGTGTTGGAAATCAGCGGCCCACACAGTTATGAAACCGTGATGAACCAGGTGCAAAAATATGTACCGAAACCGGCCTATAATCCATATGAAAGCCTGCTACCGGCGCAAGGTGTGAAACTCACGCCAAAACATTACGCCTATTTAAAAATTTCTGAAGGCTGCGATCATCGTTGCACTTTCTGTATTATCCCGTCTATGCGTGGCGATTTAGATAGCCGTCCGATTACTCAAGTCTTGGATGAAGCTAAACGTTTGGTGGATGCCGGCGTAAAAGAGCTGTTAATCGTTTCCCAAGACACCTCCGCTTATGCCTTAGACCAAACCAAAGAAAACCAAAACAAAACCGTCTTCTGGAACGGCATGCCAATTAAAAACAATTTAATCAGCTTGTGTCGCCAATTAGGCAATTTGGGCATTTGGGTTCGCTTGCACTATGTTTATCCGTATCCGCACGTGGACGAATTGATTCCACTGATGGCGGAAGGCAAGCTGTTGCCTTATTTGGACATTCCATTGCAACACGCCAGCCCGAAAATCCTGAAAGCCATGAAAAGACCCGGCAAAATCGACCGCACTTTAGAGCGCATTAAAGCTTGGCGTGAAATTTGCCCGGAATTAACCTTACGCTCCACCTTTATCGTTGGCTTCCCGGGGGAAACGGAAGAAGATTTCCAAATGCTGTTGGATTTCTTGAAAGAAGCCCAGTTAGATCGCGTGGGTTGTTTCAAATTCAGTCCGGTAGAAGGTGCGCCGGCGACAGAGATGCCGGATCAAGTACCGGAAGACGTGAAAGAAGAACGTTATCATCGTTTCATGCAACTCCAACAAGCTATTTCCGCCGCCCGTTTACAACAAAAAATCGGCAAAACGTTGAAAGTCATTGTGGATGAAATCAACGAAGAAGGCATTATTGGTCGTTCCATGGCGGATGCGCCGGAAATTGATGGCTTGGTCTATGTAGATAATCAAAGCCAAAGTGCGGTCAATATTGGCGACGTTATTTCTGTGCAGATTACGGATGCCGATGAATACGATTTATGGGGAACCTGTTAATTCCTTCAACAAAAATCCTCGCCATGAGGATTTTTTTATGACTTTAGAGAGAGAAAAAGAATGCAACCAATCAACATCCTTTTCGTTTGTTTAGGCAATATTTGTCGTTCCCCGATGGCGGAATATTTAATGCGGGAAAAAATTAAACAAGCCCATTTGCAAGATAAAATTTTTACTGCCAGCGCCGGTACCTCCGGCTGGCATGACGGTGAAGGCATGCACTGTGGCACGGCGGACATCCTGGATCAACATAAAATCGCGTCGAACGATTTTGTCAGTCGCAAAGTGCGGTCAAAAGATTGGGCAGATTTTGATTATCTCATTGCTATGGACAATGAGAATCTACGGGATTTGGAAACACTATTTGGACATCATCCGGAAAAACTGTTTCAAATCACCGCACTTTGCCCAGATTTAGGCATCGATCACATTCCGGATCCGTGGTTTACCAAAAATTTCAATCAAACCTATGAATTATTAGATGCGTGTTGCGATGCGTTGTTAGATAAAATTAAGCAAGAACACAGATTGTAGTAAGCGTTATACGTTATACACTTATTTTGTGATCTCTCGCACATTTATTTCCGGTGAGATTTGCTACTATAACCCTAACATAACAGTCGTTATGTCGAATCAAAACTTGATATGAGGTATTTCCACTATGTTTCCTGAATTTAGAGATCTAATTACTAAACTTAAAACTGAAGATGCACATTTTGCCAATTTGTTTGATAAACATAATGAGCTCGATCAACGTATTAAAAACATCGAATCCAATATTGAATTGGGCACGCACAATGAAGTGGAATTGTTGAAGAAGGAAAAATTACGCTTAAAAGATGCCATGTACGAAGTGTTGAAAAAGGCTGACGCAAAATAAGTTAATGGCAGAGAATGCACGTGTAAAGTGCGGTCAAAAACTCAGTAATTTATCGCTGACTGCGGCACGATAAGGCTCATTGTGCCAATGTGTCTTAAGTAAGATTTAAGCGCCACGGCACGGAATCTAATGTGGAACGTGCATGATGGCGCTTAATTAATGTAAGAAAGACAAGCACTGAGGTTGTTAGGATTACGTTAAGTGATTATATCGCAGCTCACTTCAACAGAAATAAAAAGGACTGATTTCGATGTAATATCGTTGTCAGTCCTTAATTTTATTGTCTCGTTTTTCGTGGGCGGATTCAATTCTTAATTATTTTCCACCGCACTTTTAGTGTTTCGTCGTTGGCTTATTTAATTACACCACATGCCATACGTGCACCGCCACCGCCAAGTGGTGCTGGGTGATCAGAGTGATTGTCGCCACCGGCATGGATCATGATGGAATGACCACGAACCTCATCAAGGTGTTTAAGGCGTGGCGCAAGAACCGGATTGGTGGCTGTGCCATCATGTAATACGGTTAATGCCGGTAGATCCCCTAAATGGGCGTCATCTTGCCATGGATAGCCATGTTGTTTTGTGCCTTTAGGATCCCAGTGACCGCCAGCGCCTAAGCCCGCAGTGAGTTTTCCTTCTTTTTCTTTTGGTTCACAACTTGGATTTTCATGAATATGGAAACCATGTAATCCTTCGCTTAATCCTTGCAAATTCGGGGTAAACACTAAACCGTAATTGGATTCAGTAATGGTAACGGTCCCCACATCTTTATTACCGTTTACCGGATCAAGTTGTTGTACTTTCACTTCAATGGAAGCACCGGTAGGTGCCATATGGTCGTGTTTGTGTTCATGCGCATTGGCGACAGCGCTCGCACAGATTGCGCTGATGCTTACGGCTAAGAGCGTTTTAAATTTCATTTATGTACTCCTTTTATGTTAAAGATCTCTTATATTCTAACTAAAATAAGGCATAAATCGAGCATTTTTAGAATGTTATTGACTATCAACGACATTTGAATTTTTTATCTTTTTTCTTTAATCGAAATGAGATTTATTTATAATAGGCATCACTGCTATTTTATTTAGGAGAAATCAGATGGCTAAAGAAGAAGTCGGTCATAATTTTTTGGCACGTTTAGGTAAAACCCGTTTGCGCCCTGGCGGTCGTAAAGCCACCGATTGGTTGATTGCAAGCGGTGATTTTAATAAAGATAAAAAAGTCCTCGAAGTGGCCTGCAATATGTGCACCACCGCCATTGGCTTGGCAAAACAATATGGTTGCCGGATTGAAGGTGTTGATTTAGATGAAAACGCCTTGGAAAAAGCTAGAGCCAATATTGCTGCGAATAATTTACAGGATAAAATCCATGTGCAACGTGCCAATGCGATGAAATTGCCTTTTGAAGATAATACGTTTGACATTGTGATTAATGAGGCGATGCTCACCATGTTGCCTGTTGAAGCCAAAATGAAGGCCGTTGCCGAATATTTTCGCGTATTGAAACCGGGTGGCTTTTTGCTGACTCATGATGTGATGTTAGTAGGGGATGACCATAAAACCATTTTGGAAAATATGCGCAATGCCATCAATGTGACGGTCACGCCATTAACCAAAGAGGGGTGGAAACAAGTATTTTTAGACAGTGGTTTTCGTAATATTGAAACCTTTTCCGGTGAGATGACACTGTTGTCGCCAAAAGGCATGATCTATGACGAAGGCGTGTTAGGTACACTGAAAATCATTAAAAATGCCATGAAAGCGGAAAATCGTGAGCAGTTTAAGAAAATGTTTAGCACCTTTAATGACCCTGAGCATAAATTGCATTTTATTGCGGTTTGTAGTCAGAAGTGATCTACTTTCTTGAGATTAGCCTCCCAAACTGGAGGCTAATTTCTTTTATAATGATTCAATTTTGCCTGACTCGATCTTAAAAGTACGGTGCTTTTTCGGTTGCATTTCTTTGAGCTGGTTTTGTGTAATGGCGGTGACAAAAACTTGTGAGCCGCTGTTTTGTAGGCGTTCAGCGAGAAGACTGCGTTTAGTTTGATCCAACTCGGAGGCAAAGTCATCAATGAGGAAAATACAATGGCGCTGTTTTTGTTGCATCAAATGTTCACCCTGAGCCAAACGTAATGCACACATTAATAATTTCAGCTGACCACGCGATAAAATATCTTCCACCGGCAATCCATTGGCTTTAAAGCGAAAATCGGCTTTTTGCGGACCGGAAACCGTATAGCCTAATGCACGATCCCGCTGGAAATTACGCTCTAGCAATTCTGCGTAGCTTTGTTCTTTTTCCCAGCCTTGATGAAAACTCGCGCTAATGTCGAGTTCCGGCAGGAATAAACGGCAGGTTTGTTCAATTTCCAGTTGTAGGGCCTGCGCATATTCGGCTCTGAGCAGACTTACCTGCTCAGCAAGTTTGACTAATTCCACATCCCAAATTTTCATTTGTTGATAACCGGAAATTTGCTGTAAGGCGGCATTTCGTTGTTTGAGTAAACGGCTTAAACTCGCCCACAGGTTATAAAAACTCACGTGATGATGAAATAAGCCCCAATCAAGAAAGGCGCGGCGATAGCTAGGGCCGCCGTTGAGCAAATTTAAACCTTCCGGCGTGATGATTTGCATGGGCAATAAGTGTGCGAGGTCGGAAATTTTATTGCCGTCTTCGCCATTGATTTTCACGAGCGTGTTGCCTTGGCGTAGCTTTTGTAAACCTACCGACCATTGATGTTGCTGTTCTTGAATTTGCCCAAAGAGGGTAAAGTGCGGTTGATCGTAAGAAATAATCCGATTACTGACCGCACTTTTAAAAGAGCGTCCGTGACCTAAATAGAAAATGGCTTCCAATAAGCTGGTTTTGCCGCTACCGTTGTTGCCAACCAAAAAGTTAAAGCCGTGATCTAATTCCAGATCCACGGCTTGTAAATTACGAAAATTTTCAACGGTTAAACGTGAAATCGCCATAGATTATAAGCGCATCGGCATAATCACATATTCTGCGCTGGCGTCTTCACAATCTTCAATTAAGCAGCTGGAAGAAGCATCGGTTAAGCGCATACGCACTTGATTGCATTTCAACGCATTCAATACATCAAGAATATAGCTGACGTTAAAGCCCACTTCCATTTCTTCGCCACTGTAAGAGACATCGATAATTTCTTCTGCCACTTCTTGTTCCGGGTTGGTGGCGGTGATTTTCAGTTGGTTTTCACTAAGTTGTAAGCGTACGCTACGGAAACGTTCGTTAGATAAAATTGCCGCGCGTACAAAGGCTTGTTTTAAGGTTTCCCAACCGGCTTCAACGATGCGGGTGGCGTTGCGTGGCAACACACGACGGTAATCAGGGAAACGACCATCAATAAGTTTTGATGTGAATGTAATATTGTTTAATTGAATGCGCAGGTTATTGGTACCGATTTGCAAACGCGCCGGTTGATCGCTTGGTTCCAACAAACGAGCCAGTTCTAACACGCCTTTACGCGGTAAAATCACCGAATGGGTTTGTAAATCTTGTTCTAATGGAATAGTACAAACCGCCAAACGGTGCCCATCGGTTGCAACGGTGCGTAATAAATTACCTTCCGTTTCAAATTTCATACCATTTAAGAAATAGCGCGCGTCTTGATTTGCCATGGAAAATTGAGTGGCTTCAATTAAACGGCGTAGTGTCGCTTGCTCAAGGGTGAAATCCACTTCTGATTGCCAATCCGTGAGATTCGGATAATCTTCCGCGGGTAACGTGGATAAATTAAACTTACTGCGATCAGAACGCACAATGGCGCGATCTTCTTCAAATGTGACGGTAATTTCCGCATTCTCCGGCAAACTACGGCAAATATCTAAGAATTTCTTTGCCGGCATGGTGAATTTGCCATCTTGTTCGGCATGAAGCAATGGTGTTTTGGTGGAAAGCTCCACTTCTAAATCCGTGCCGGTAATGGTTAATTGATGATTCTCAATGTGTAATAAGACGTTATTTAACACGGGAATATTCGGGCGACTATTTAATACGCCACACACTTGTTGCAACGGTTTCAATAAATTTTCGCGGGAAATAATAAATTGCATTTGGTGACTCCTATACGGATAAAATTCGAATTAAATTAGCCCAATCTTCTTGGATATCCAGCTCGGATTCCCGTAATTCAACGACTTTACGACACGCGTGTAATACTGTCGTATGATCGCGATCCCCGAAAGACTTACCGATTTCCGGCAGGCTGCGGTTGGTCAATTCTTTTGCTAACGCCATTGCCACTTGGCGCGGACGAGCCACTGAGCGGGAGCGGTTTTTTGATTTTAAATCGGAGACTTTAATGCGGTAGTATTCCGCCACCACTTTTTGAATATTGTCAACCGTGACTAACTTATCTTGCAGTGCCAACATATCTTTCAGGGTTTCACGCACAAAATCGATAGTAATCGGTTCACCTTTAAATTCCTGCATGGCTTTCACTCGATTTAAGGCGCCTTCCAATTCTCGCACATTGGTGCGTAATTTTTGACCGATGAAAAACGCCACATCGTGGGGTAAATTCACGTTATTTTCTTCCGCTTTTTTCATCAAAATGGCAACACGGGTTTCAAGATCAGGCGGTTCAATGGCGGTTGTCAGTCCCCAGCCAAAACGAGATTTTAGGCGTTCTTCAATTTTTTCAATTTCTCGTGGATAACGGTCTGAAGTCAAAATGATTTGGCGACCACGTTCAAATAAGGTATTGAAAATATGGAAAAATTCTTCTTGGGTTTTTTCTTTATCGCTGAAAAATTGAATATCATCCACTAACAACGCATCTAAAGATCGGTAGAATTTTTTAAACTCTTCCATTTTGTTATCGCGAATATAAGCCACAACCTGTTGAACGAAGCGCTCAGAATGAATATACACCACGCGCGCCTCCGGATTGTTGGCAATAATACCGTTGCCGATAGCATGCAATAAGTGGGTTTTACCTAAGCCTGTACCGCCATATAAAAAGAGCGGATTAGCGGTTTGTTCGCCGGGATTATCTGCGACCTTTTGCGCCACTGCGCGCGCCAGTTGGTTGGATTTCCCCTCAACAAAATTTTCGAAAACTAATTTGGTATTTAGGTTGGAATTGTAAGGTGTTTTACTGGTGTTTTTTTCTTCCGAAAAACCGACCGCACTTTGTTTTTTCGTAGGTTTCTCTACTTTTGGTGCAGTGGGTTTAATGCCTTCAATAACAGATACATTGAGATTTGGGTTTGCGCTAGCTTGACGGGCAACATCTAGAATTAATGGCAGGTAATTATCGATCACCCATTTTTGCACAAAGGCATTTGACGCATAAAGCAAAAGGCTCTCAGCCGTTGCCTCTGCTTGCAACGGATAAAGCCAAATTTTGAAATCGTCTGCAGGAATTTTATCTTGAATTTGTAACAAACAGCTTTGCCAAAGTGCATCAGACCGGTTTTCCAC